>PLAH01000194.1 GCA_003134045.1 Gammaproteobacteria bacterium | reverse complement strand
TTGCGGATTTCGCCTACATTACCGTGGGCACCGGCGTGGGTGTCGGGCTGGTCGTCGGCGGGTATCCGGTTTACGGGTTCGGTCATCCCGAGCTCGGACACATTCGTGTCGTGCGCAAGCCGGGCGATACCTGGAGGGGCAGCTGTCCGTTTCATGGCGACTGTGTCGAAGGGCTGGCATCGGGCGTGGCCATCGCGGCGCGTGCCGGCGTGGCGGCCGATCTCGTTCCGCCCGACAGTCCGGTGTGGGATCTGGTCGCGCATGCGCTGGGGCAGCTGTTGCATACCCTCGTGCTGACCACGGCGCCGCGCCGCATATTGATCGGCGGCGGCGTCGCCGAGGCGCATCCCGAACTGCTCGGCCGCGCGCGGCGCCAGCTTGCCGAGAGCCTGAACGGCTACATGGACCTGGATCGCCTCACGGGCGGCATCGACGCCTACGCCGTGCGGCCGGGCCTTGGCGCCATGGCGGGACCTCTGGGCGCATTGGCGGTGGCGGCGGACGCGGCCCAGGCATAACCCTCGCCGACGGACAGCGGCGGCATGTGGCTCATGCCAGGCCATCCTTCGGCCCGGTCTCGATCTCGGCCGTGGCGCGCTCGAGCGCCTTTGCCATTCGCAGTTGCTCCTCGGCCGACGCATTCATTCGCGCAGACAACGCGTGCTCGAGTTTGTGCCGTGCCTCGATCAATTCTTTGAGCGGCCGATTGCCGGCGCTGCCCTCCTCGACGTCCCCGCCGGCGAGGGCGCGGCGCACCATTCCCATTCTCTGAGCAAAAAAGCTCAACTTGGCCCAGATCATCTCGACGCGCTCGCGGTTCTTGTCGAGATGAGCGCGGCCCGTCTCGGTCAGCGCATAGCGCTTGCGATTGCCGTCGGTTTCGACGCTGGTGTAGCCGAGCTCTTCCAAATACGTGAGTGCGGGATACACCATCCCGGGGCTGGGCGTGTAAAAGCCGTTGGAGCGGGCTTCCAACAGCTTGATCAACTCATAACCATGCCGCGGCGCGTCGGCGAGAAGGGCCAGCAGCAAAATCTGCAGATCATCGGAGCTGAATTTTCTGCCCCGTGAGAAGTCGTCATCGTCGCCGCCCAGGCGCGCGCCGCCGCGCGAGAAGAAGCTGCCGCCACGATGCCCGTGACCCATCCTACCCAACCGAAAGCCGTGTTCTGTGTGTCTCATCAGTCTTAAGATATATATCTTAAGACTGTTTGTCAACCAGGCTTTCCGACGGGCTTGATCGAGGGATTGCACCCCGAGATGTCGGTCGGCGGCTAAGGCGAGGTCTGCGCCATTTCTCGCCCGAGCGCGTAAAACAAACTCTCGATTGCCGCCTCCCCGACATTCAGCGTCAACGCCACCCGCAACCGCGCGGTGCCCACGGGAACGGTCGGCGGTCGAATGGCTCGCACGTCGAAGCCCTGCATCTGAAGCGCCGCCGCCAGATCGATTGCCTTAACGTCCGCACCGATGATGATGGGCAGGATGTGCGACCCCGAGCCCGGCAGGCCGCAGTGGTGGGCGAGGCTGCGTGTCGCCAGTTCGACCAACCCCTGCAACCGTTGCCGCCGCGCGTCGCTGCGCTCGCAAAGAGCGAGGGCCGCGCGGGTGACCGCGGCGATCAACGGCGGAGGCGCGGTTCCATAAATGAAAGGCCGGCCTCGATTGACCAGATAGTCGTTGAGAACCGACGGCCCGCAGACGAATGCTCCGGCCGTACCGAGCGCCTTGCCGCAGGTATGAACCGTAACGATGTTGTCCCGGCCTTCCAGAAAAGCCGCGCGCCCTCGCCCGCCGGGCCCCAGTACGCCCGTGGCATGGGCCTCATCGATGACGAGAATGGCTTCGCGCCGCTGCGCAAGCGCGGCAAGTTCGGCCAGATCCGGCGCGTCGCCATCCATGCTGTAAAGACTCTCGACCGCAATCCAAATGCGGCCCTGCCCGCCTGAGTTGCGCCAGCGCGTTATCTCATCGTCGATGGATTGAGCATCGTTGTGGCGCGCCGCAATGAAATCCGCGCGCCCGCGACGCAGCCCATCGTGCACGCTCGCATGAATCCTCTCATCGTGCACCACCAAATCGCGCCCCTGCGGTGCGGTCGCGAACAACGTCAGGTTGGCCGCATATCCGCTGACGAAATACAGCGCGGATTCGCAACCGAAGTAGCGGGCCGCCGCCGCCTCTACGGCTTCGTGCTCGGGATGATTGCCGCGCAATGCACGCGATCCGCCGGCGCCGACCGGCACCTGTCGCGATAACGCCTCGACTGCGGCCTCACGCAGTTCGGTGGAACCGGCAAAGGCCAGATAATCGTTCGACGTGAAATCGAGACCGGCGGGCCGCTCGAGCCGTCGCCTGCGGCCGCGCACGGTCAAGCGCTGCAGATCCGCGGCCAATGGAGCAAACGGAGAGATTCTGTCGCCGCCTGCCGCAGGCCGGATGTCGCGTTCATTCATGGCATGATTTTACTAGAAACGCGGCGCGGATGAGGCGCGCACTGTTCGTGCGGCAGACTGGCAACGGCCGACAGCCGATCGGCTACACCAAGAAAACGGGAGTCATCATGACAAAATCCAAATCGACCATCGCACTCGTCTCGTTCATCGCAGGTGCAGGGACCGCCTTCGCCCAATCCAACGATATTGCGACGGGCAACATGCACATGGATGTGAAAGCAATGGATACCAACGGCGATCATATGATCTCGCGGGCCGAATTCTCGGCCCCCTTAGTGCGGCCGGATCAGGCTCGGCGCGGCTGATGAGCCGGCTGCTCCGCCGGTAGGATTGGCTGCGCCCGCATGAACTGAGCCTCGATATCGTGACAGGACAGGGGCCGGGCCAGCAGGTAGCCCTGCGCCTCGTCGCAGCCGCAGGCGTTCAGCCATTGCAACTGGCCCGCACGTTCGATGCCCTCGGCGGTGACCAACAGGTTGAGGGTTTTCGCGAGCGACATGATCGCTTTCACGATGGCCCCGTCGCTGTCGGAGCGGTCCACGTTTTGAATGAAGCTGCGGTCGATCTTGAGCCGGTCGGGAGGGAAGCGGGTGAGATACGACAAGGATGAATAACCCGTCCCGAAATCGTCCAAGGCGATGCGGCACCCCAAACGTCTGATGCGATCCACGCTGCTGCGCCCGGCCGTCGCGTCGGTGACGAACACCGATTCGGTGATTTCGGCCTCGATGAGGCTCGGGTCGATTCCCGCCCTCTCGGTCTCGGCCTTGATCACGCGCGCGGGATCGCCGAACAGCAATTCCTTGCCGGACACGTTCACCGCTATCGGTATGGCAATGCCGGCGTCCTGCCAGACCCGCAGCTGGGCGCACACTGCCCGCAATATCCACGCGCCGATATCGACGATGAGACCACTCTCCTCCGCCACCGGGATGAACCGGTTCGGAGAGACCTCCCCAAGGTCGGCGTCGCACCATCGCACCAGCGCTTCGGCGCCCACCAGCTTGCCGTCGCGCAGTCGAAACTTGGGTTGGTAGCGAATGTCGAGCGCATTGTCGCGCAGCGCCCGGCGCAAGCGGGTCTCGAGGTCCAGCGTATCGCGCAGCCGTGCACTCATGGCGGCGTTGTAGGCGATGACCTTGGGACCGCCGTTGATCTTGGCCTGATACATGGCCGTGTCGGCGTGCTTGAGCAACGTCTCGACGTCCCTGCCGTCCTCCGGATACACCGCGATGCCGATACTCGGCGTGGCGATGAATTCCAAGGTGTCGTAGGCAATCGGCACTTCCAATGCCGCGCAGATCGCCATGGCGATCCGCACCGCGGTGGCCCGAGCGTGAGGGTGCCGGACGATCACGACGAATTCGTCCCCGCCGAGGCGCGCTAGAAATACCGGAGTCTCCAGCGAGTCGAATGCGGCCAAGACCGAGGTCAGCACGCCGGCCACCCTTTGCAGCACGGTGTCGCCGACGGAATGACCGAACGTGTCGTTGATTCGTTTGAAGCCGTTGAGGTCGACGTAGGAAAACGCCACCCCTTCCGATTTGGCATTGGCGAGGTCCACGAATCGCGCCGCCGCCTCGGTGCCGTGCTGGCGATTGGGCAATCCGGTCAGGGTGTCGTAGAACGCGAGCCGTTCGATGTGTCTCGCGGCGGCCATGCGTTCGCTGGTGTCCTGGCGCACGATCAAGACGTCTCCCCCGTCGCAGCGGCTGAATCTGAGCTCGGAGGAGCGATGCTCATCCGCCGGGCCGACATCTCGAAGTTCGAGCGTGCGCGGCCGGGCGTCTCCGGCCGTCAGCTTGACCGCGTTCAGCACGTCGTCGAAACGCTCCCGCGGTACCGCGGAATCGAGCTCCGCAAGATCGTGTGCCGGTTCGCCCGGCGTGGACGCGGTCGAGCGCGCGTTCTTGCTCCAGCGAAGTTCCCCCCGCGGCGATACCACCCACAAAGCGTCGGGAATGGCCTCGATGAGCGTCAGGATCTTTGCTTCGCGGTCGGCGTTGCGCAGGATATAGGCGAGCCGGTGCGGCAACAGCGACCAGTTGACGGGCTTCGAAATGAAATCCGTTGCACCCGCCTCGAAGGCGCGGTTGACCGCGGCTTCGTCATCCAGGCCCGTGACCATTACGATGGGCAGCGAAGAACCCTTCGCCGCGCGGATGCGCTCGCAGGCGGCGAAGCCGTCCAATCCCGGCATTTCGACATCGAGCAGGACGATCGCCGCCTCATTGGCGAGCGCCGCCGCGAGCGCCTCGCTGCCATTGTCGAACACCAGCGGGCGCAGTCCGGCGGCGACTGCGGCTTCCGCCAGCAACAGGCGCCCGAGATCCTCATCGTCCGCTACGATGGCGATGGGCAGACCGGGGGCGAAGCCGCTCATGCGCTTTCCCGCAGCAGGACGTTGTTGAGTTCGGCCAGGAGGGTGGGATGCGCCATCATCAGATTCTCGTACGCGCGGCGCGCGCCG
>PLAH01000030.1:2443-56262 GCA_003134045.1 Gammaproteobacteria bacterium | reverse complement strand
CACGTCGTCATGTGGCGGCTGCACGATGAGGCGAAGCGTGCGAGTTGGCTGGCTATCGCCGAGCAGTTGGAACGGAATGTGGCGGCGATGCGGGCGTCGGTGCCCGGTTTGTTGCGACTGGAGCTGGGGGTAAATCGCGCCGGCGTACCGGACGCGGCAGATCTGCTGTTGTATAGCGAGTTTGAGAGCTGGCCTGCGTTGAAAGGCTACGAAGTCCATCCGCTGCACGATGAGTTGCGGAGACTGATTGGGCCCCTGCGGATCGAGAGACGTGTTGTGGACTATCAAACCTGACAGTGCCCCCGGGATTGCGCGTCCGCTCGACGGTCGAGTGGAATTTTTAGTCAGGCGAAACCAATGTACGACTATTTGTTGATTGCACATGCTTGGTGGCGATGGGTGGTACTGCTTGCGGGTATTGCGGCGATTTGCACGGCGGTGCGCGGTTTGGTACAGGGCCTTCCGTGGGCGGGCAGCGTTTCGTACTGCGGAAAACTGTTCGGCCTGGCTGTTGATGTTCAATTCCTGATGGGGGCGTCGCTTTACCTGGTGTTTAGCCCGCTGACCAACGTAGCACTCAATGTCGCGAAGGGGCTGCCAGCAGGTTCAGATCTGCTTTTTTTTGGCGTTTATCACGGGCTGATCATGACCGTTGCATTTATAGACGTGCACGTGTCCACCGTGATTGTCAGGCGCGGCCGCAGCGATGCCGCAAAGCACCGACGCAGCGTGCTGCTTTATGGACAGACTCTTCTCATTATCATTGCCACGACGCCTTGGTGGCGACCGCTGTTTCCAACCCACTAGTTATTGACCTCGGCCTTCGGCGCAAACCCGGCAACGGTTTGCAACGCGCGGTCCCACTCAGGCAGGCCAGAGAAGCGTTTTCGAATGAATTCCACGAATAATTTGACCTTGACGGTACCACGATGGGTTACTGGGTAGATTGCCAGCAGCTCCAGGGCCGGCAGCTCATAGTCTGTCAACAGGGGAGTCAGAGCGCCGCTGACCAGATCTTCGCTGCACACCAGTGTCGGCAGGCAGGTAATGCCACCCCCGATGCGTGCTAAATCGCGAAGCAAATGCACGGAGTTGCTTTGCACCCGGGCTGGCAACTCGATCGAAACTTCTTCATCACCTCGGTGGAATACCCATCTGTTGCGGGTGGGGTACGCCGAGTAGAGACAGATATCATGCTTCAGCAGTTCAGTCGGTCGCATGGGCACTCCGCGCGCCTTCAGGTACTGCGGGGACGCGCAGAACACCCGTCGGACGGTGAATAGACGTCGCTCGATCAGAACTTCCGCACCGGGCGGAAATATTTGGAGCGCCACGTCGTATCCCTCATCGATTGGATTCAAAGTCTGATCGCTGACCGTAACGTCCAAGCTGATATGAGGATACTCGAGACTAAATTCTCTCAATGCGCGCGCGAATGGACCCAACGCGAAGCCTGGCAACACTTGCAGGCACAGCGATCCCATTGGTGTGTCTTGAGTTTGGCGCATTCGATCAGTGAGTGAATCAACCTGAGCCAAAAGGGCCACACATTCCTCGAAAAACTCCTTGGCGGTTTCTGAAAGTGCCACCTTGCGTGTCGAGCGATGAAAGAGCGCCACCTGCACGTGTTTTTCCAACTGCTTGATACGGCTGGTAATCACCGAGGGCGTCACGCCTAGCTGGCGCGCCGCAGTGGCGAAACTCTGGGTTTCGGCGACGCGTACGAACGCCTCGATGCACAAAAATCTATCCATGGCCAGCCCTCCCTTAATTTGCTTTTCGCGAATAATGAACGCGTAGCCCACCCTATACCGCCCGGCGGTACAAACTCAAGGTCGCCAGAGGCCCTTTTAGTGCCCAGGCCGTTATCGAAATGCCGCGCGCATTCGGGACCTGTGGCCATCGCCACTCCCGCCTCCCCAAACCGGTCACGGCGTAGCTCCAATGTGAACTCTCGACTCCGATCCCTCACTTCCGCCATTGAAGGCGGCGGGGTCGGAGCGTCCCGCTGAGCGTCGAGATCGCATCAATGACTGCGCCCTGTGTCATTGTGCGCAATCCATAAATACTGTCTTTCCCCATCAAGGTGCAATCGCGTCGACTTCCGGGCGAACCGCGCCGGTACAGCGGTGGAAGCCGTCAGGGACGACTTGCGCGTGTTGCAGACATCGGGGCGATTCCTCAACAGCCGCGCTAGCGAGTGACTCAACCTCTGTATTTGCGTATCACGAACAATGACCATTTTCACCACGTTATACTTTGGTAAAGCAGCAATAGGACAGCAGCAGCGAAATGAACGATCATGCTTCGAGAGTTGACGATGTGCGGAAAAGAGCCGGTCTACGATCCCCGATTCGACACCAGCTGTTTGTCGACGGTAAGTTTGTGGATGCGCAAAGCGGAGAAACGTTGACCACGGTAAATCCGCACGACAACACCGCGATTGCCGAGGTCTCCATGGCGGGAAGAGCGGACGTCGACGCTGCTGTCGCGGCGGCACATGCTGCCTTCCCAGCCTGGTCTCACGCCAGTGCAAGCGATCGGGGTCGCATCTTGCTGCGCTTGGCGGACCTCATCGAAGCGAACGCCGAAGAACTGGCGCGCCTGGAGTCTCTCGACACGGGCCATCCACTGCGTGACTCCCGCGCTTTAGATGTCCCGCGAACCGCACTGTGTTTCCGCTACTTTGGCGGTATGGCAGATAAGCTCGAGGGGGCCACTATTCCTGTGGACGCGGGGTTCCTGAATTATACGTCTCGCGAAGCGCTCGGCGTGGTCGGACAAGTGGTACCGTGGAACTTTCCTCTGATGTTTACCAGTTGGAAGCTTGGGCCCGCACTTGCCGCCGGCAACTGTGTGGTCATGAAGCCAGCCGAGATCACTCCGCTGTCATCACTGCGTATTGCTGAATTGATGGCTGAAGCGGGTATACCGAATGGCGTCGTCAATGTGCTGCCGGGCCTTGGATCTGTCGCCGGACAATACATGGCGGAACATCCAGATATCGCCAAAATCTCGTTCACCGGCTCGACCGCGACAGGTCGCCGAATCGTGCAGGCTTCTGCGGGCAATCTCAAGAAAGTTCATCTCGAGTTGGGCGGCAAAGGCGCGAACATTGTGTTCGAAGATGCCAACCTTTCGGCCGCGGTCAACGGTTCCGCTTGGGCCATTTTTCACAATCAAGGACAAGCTTGCATAGCAGGTTCACGCCTGATGTTGCACGAGAGGATTGCCGATGAGTTCTTAGAGCGCTTCACCGCGCTGGCCAAATCCATTCGCTTGGGAAACCCGCTCGATCCGACAACCGAGATGGGCCCCTTGACCAGCATGCTACATCGGGATCGCGTTCTAGGTTATGCCGCGATTGCCAGTGAGCAGGGAGGCAGTATCTTGAGCGGAGGAAAAGCGCCTTCTGATGCTTCGCTGGCCGCCGGCTTTTATGTCGAGCCAACGATTGTGCGGGCAAGATCGTTCAAAGACCGCATCGCGCAAGAGGAGGTATTCGGACCCTTTGTGACCGTTCTGACATTCTCGAGCGATGAGGAAGCCCTGCAAATCGCGAACAGCACCGAATATGGACTGGGAGCGGGACTTTGGACGCGCGATCTGGCGAGAGCCCATTTGTTCGCCCGCGAGTTGAAGAGTGGCATGGTCTGGCTGAATAGTTACAAGCGAGTGCACCCGGCGTCGCCGTTCGGCGGCGTCGGTCAATCCGGCTATGGGCGCGAAATGGGCTTCGAGGTCATGCGCGAATACACCCAGGTGAAATCCGTGTGGGTCAATGTGGATGCGAAGATCGCCCCGTGGTATGCGCGATAACTCCTTTACCTACAACAGCGCTGCATCGAGAGTTGTTTTCGGCGCAGGCTCCCTGGCCAAACTCCCGCAGGAAATCACGGCACTAAAAGCGACGAAAGCGCTCGTATTATGCACCGCCAGGCAGCTTGATGAGGGGGAGAGAGTCGCCGCTCTCCTGGGCGCACAGGCCGTCGGCGTCTTCGCCAAGGCGGAAATGCACGTCCCAATCGAAACCGCTCAAGAGGCCAGGGTCGTCGCGAGGCGGTTGGGCGCCGACTGCGCGGTCGCAATAGGTGGAGGATCGACCACGGGACTCGGCAAGGCGATTGCGCTCGAGTCCGGTCTACCGATACTCGCGATTCCCACGACATACGCCGGCTCGGAAATGACACCTATTTTTGGCATTACTGAAGGCGGCTTGAAACGCACCGGCAAAGATGTCCGGGTGCTGCCGCGCACAGTGATATATGACCCCGAATTGACACTTACACTGCCACTTGAATTTACCGTCACCAGTGGCATGAACGCCATGGCCCATGCGGCGGAAGGCTTGTACGCAAAGGATGGCAATCCGGTCATGGACCTGATGGCGGAGGAAGGGATTCGAGCGATCGCTGCAGCGCTGCCGATCTTGAAGCGCAATCTCGGCGATATCGATGCTCGCTGTGACGCGTTGTACGGAGCCTGGTTATGCGGAACGGTGCTCGGCAACGTCGGCATGTCATTGCACCACAAGCTCTGCCATACGCTGGGCGGAAGTTTCAATCTGCCCCATGCCGAGGTGCACACGGTTATTTTACCGCACGCACTCGCCTACAACGGCCCTGCGATCCCCGACGCGCTCTCCAGAATGCAACGGGCCCTGCGGAGCGACAACGCACCGCGTGCGTTTTTCGACATGGCTCGCTCAAACGGAGCACCGACTGCGCTCCGTGATCTCGGCATGGCGGAGTCGGATCTCGATAGAGCGGCGGACATCGCCTTGCAAAATCCGTACTGGAATCCAGAGCCTGTCGAGCGCGCGAATATCCGGGCATTGCTGCAGCGCGCGTGGGAAGGCGCGCCACCGCTTTGGTAAAGACTACATGAGCGATCAGAACACACCATGAGAAATATCGACGAGTACACCATAACTCAAGAAGTGCTTGATCGTATGGCGAATGCGCCGGATCGAAGGCTCAAACAGATAATGACCTCGTTGATCAGTCATCTTCATGCATTTGCGCGTGAGGTGCGGCTTACTGAGGAGGAATGGCTACAGGGTATCCAGTTCCTGACTGAGACGGGGCACATGTGCGATGCAAAGCGGCAGGAGTTCGTCTTGCTGTCTGACACTTTGGGCCTCTCGATGCTGGTAGTCGCGCAAAACAACCGCAAGCCGGCTGGTTGTACGGAAGCCACGGTCCTCGGGCCCTTCCACGTCGCTGACGCGCCGCGATACGCACTTGGCCAGGACATCGCCAACGGCGCTGTGGGCCGCCCATGCTTCGTTCAGGCCACGATCAAGGATAGAGACGGCAGCCCGGTGGCAGCAGCAACGGTAGAGGTGTGGCAGTCGGATGCGGAGGGTTTATATGACGTGCAATATAAAGACAATGCCGCGCACCGCGCGCGGGGCGTGTTGCGCGCGGACGATATGGGGCGCGTATATTTCAAATCCGTTTTGGCCGAGGCCTATCCGATCCCATCAGATGGACCCGTCGGCAGGATGCTGAAAGCCACTGGTCGGCAGCCATGGCGGCCGGCACATATGCACTTCAAAATCGAAGCGCCGGGCTTCGAACGATTGATTACCCATGTGTTTCGCGACGGCGACCAATATCTGGATTCAGATGTGGTGTTCGGAGTTCGTTCATCCCTGATTACGCATTGGGATGAGTATCCGCCCGGCCCGACCCCCGATGGCAAGGAAAGCGTTGAAAACTTCTACATCCTACGATTTGACTTCGTTATGAATAAGTCAGTGTGTTTGGAGGAGGCCGGTTTGACGGAAGTCGTGAACGACGCGCATGATCGATAAGGAAATACAATCGCCCGAACAGGCGGTAATAGATATCGTCGACGGATCTTGCGTCATGATCGGCGGATTCGGGTCGGCAGGCATGCCGGATCAATTGATTGACTTATTGATCGACCGCGGCGCCACGGACTTAACCATCATCAGTAACAACGCCGGAAACGGGGAGACTGGACTCGCGGCGTTGATGAAGCACCGAAGGGTGCGAAAAATTATCTGCTCCTTTCCAAGGCAGTCCGATTCTCATCACTTCGACAACCTGTACCGTTCAGGCGCGATCGAGCTTGAGCTGGTTCCTCAGGGGAATCTTGCGGCACGCATCCATGCCGCGGGCGCCGGGCTTGGCGGCATCTTCACGCCTACGGGTTTCGGCACGCTGTTGGCGCAGGGCAAGGAGACCCGCCGGATCGATGGCCGCGACTACGTATTCGAATCGCCGATACACGCTGATTTCGCTTTGATCAAGGCATTTAAAGGCGATCGCTGGGGAAATTTGATCTACAGAAAAACGGCCAGGAATTTTGGTCCGATTATGGCAACGGCCGCGAAGTGCACGATCGCGCAAGTCAGCAGCATCGTGGAGTTGGGCAAATTGGATCCCGAGCAGATTGTCACCGCCGGGATATTCGTTCAACGCATCGTTTCAACCGGAGTGGAACGAGATAATGAGCCGAGGAGGCAGGCCGGTGCTTAGGAAATGGACCCGGGACCAGATGGCGGCGCGCGTCGCGAAGGACATTCCCGAAGGCGCATACGTCAATCTGGGCATAGGGCTACCAACTCTTGTCGCGAATTTCTTCGGTCAAGATAAGGAAGTTCTTCTGCAAAGCGAGAACGGCCTATTGGGGATGGGTCCGAAGCCTGCGAGGGACGACGAAGACCCAGAGTTGATTAATGCGGGCAAACAGCCGGTCACCTTGCTGCCTGGCGGATGTTATTTCCATCAAGCGGATTCCTTCGCGATGATGCGGGGCGGGCATTTGGACTTTTCCGTGCTCGGCGCATTTCAAGTGTCTATTGAAGGGGATCTGGCCAATTGGCACACCGGCGGAAATGATTCGGTCCCGGCGGTTGGCGGGGCGATGGATCTGGCAATCGGCGCGAAGAAGCTTTTCGTCATGATGGAACTCATGACCAAGGCTGGAGAGAGTAAGTTGGTTCGGCATTGCAGCTACCCACTAACCGGCATCGGGTGCGTGTCGCGAATTTATACAGATATGGCTATATTCGAAATCATTCGCAAGGAATGTCGCGTAGTTGAACTCGCGGACGGATTAACGCTATCAGAGCTGGAACAGAAGATCGGCGTTAAACTTCGATATTCCCTTTCGTAAAATTCCTTTTCACGAACGATGAATCCGCGGTGTACCAGTGGGTTAAGCGAAGAGGCTTTAAATTCTAGAGTCCCAAGCGTTTCAAGCAGTTGCGTTTAAAATGGCGGAGAGGGTGAGATTATTCGCGCTTCGCGCTCACCCCTGCGGGGCCGCCCTGCGGGCGTTATCTTCGCTTCGTTGCCGTCAAGACTGACTGATCAAGGCCAATAAGCCTTTATATCGAGACTGGCGGAGAGGGTGAGATTCGAACTCACGTGCCGGAATTACCCGACCATCCGATTTCGAGTCGGCGCCGTTATGACCACTTCGGTACCTCTCCGTTAACTTAAGGCCCCCGCGTTAACTTAACGCGATCACGCTTCCGTGACGTGCGACTGCAATCCAATAAATACGCATTTGTCAAGAGTCCGTTCGGGCCAATAAAGGATTATTCTAGCGCATCGGCAACGGGCTCGTCTCAACAACTAATGGCCGCCCCGCCTCACGGACTCAACAGTAGCCAACGACCGTGCGTATGTTCAAGCATCCAAAGCTCTGGGCAAAATGGTCCAAAATCAGCATCGCAGTTACCGGCGCGCTGCTATTGGGCAATTGCGCTCCGCTGCCCAGCGTCATCGATCAAATCTTGATCCTCGGCGAACTGCGAGTGGTAACCCGCACGGGTCCGCTTGCCTTCTATGTCGGCGCGGACGATACGCCGGAGGGGCCCGAGTACGAACTGGCGCGGCGCTTTGCCGACGAGTTGGGCGTGAAGCTCAAAATAACGCCGGTTCGCACCTACGCGGAAATCTATGGCGCGATCACCACCGGCCGTGCGCACCTCGCGGCGGCCGGATTGAAAGTACCCGTGAATTCGATTGCCGGCGTGGAATTCGGACCCGCCTATCAGCGCGTGCGCGAGCATCTGGTCTACCGTCGCGCCGCTCCGCGCCCCGCGTCGCTTGCCGAGATCGGCAATGGCGATCTCGAAATCGCAGCGGGCAGCGCCCATGCGAAGAGTTTGGCCGCGGCGCGGGATTCGATCCCGGAACTCGCCTGGGTCGAGAATGCCAGTACCGATTCGCAAGCCTTGTTGAGCGCCGTTGCCGACGGCAGCGTCGACTACACCATTGCCGACTCAACGGAGTTCGCATTGGCCCACGATGCGCATCCCGAGCTTCGAATCGCTTTCGATTTCCCCGGCATCCAGTCGCTGGCATGGGCCGCCAGCAGCCACGATGCCGAATTCCTGCGTGAGGTGGCCCGCTACTTCTCGCGGATGAAATCCGATGGCGAACTCGCCGGAATCGTCAAACGGTACTACGGTCGGTCCGAGGATGCGGAATTCGCCGGTGCCGGCGGATTCATGCGGCATCTGCAAAGCCGGCTCCCCCTCTACAAGAAGTGGTTCGAGGAAGCGGCCGAGCAAAGCAGCCAGGACTGGCGCTTGCTGGCTGCCATCGGGTACCAGGAATCGAAATGGAATCCCGGCGCGGCATCCGCCTCCGGCGCCCGCGGCCTGATGCAGTTGACCATGAAAACCGCGACCGAGGCGAAAGTGACGGACCCGGCAGATCCGCGTCAAAGCATCTTCGGCGGCGCGCGCTACTTCGGGCTGGTCTACGCGAAGATTCCCGCTCACATTCCCGAACCCGACAGAACCTGGTTCGCACTCGCGGCCTACAACATCGGCTACGGTCATTTGGAGGACGCGCGCGTACTCGCGCAGAGAGCCGGCCGTGACCCCGACTCCTGGGAAGACGTGCGCGAGTACCTACCGCTGCTCGAGCAAGAATATTGGTACACCCAGACCGAGAATGGTTATGCGCGCGGCTGGGAGCCGGTGCGCTATGTCGATAACGTGCGCGATTATCGCGACATGCTCGAATGGGCGTGGGGCAGCAGCGGCAGCGGTGCGATAGCGCTCAATTAGCGCGGCGCCCATCCGTCGGGCGCGAGAGTCGTCCCCGATCTTCAGCGCGGCCCTTGCGGACGCGGCGCGCCTAACGCCGCGCCTCGAAAAAACTCTTCAATAGCTGGCTGCATTCCTCGCTGCACACTCCGCCGAAAACGTCGATGCGGTGGGTCAGCTTCGCTTCTCGCGGCAGATCGAGCACGCTGCCGCAGGCGCCCGCCTTCAAATCCCATGCACCGAACACCACTCTCGACACCCGCGCATTCAGCGCGGCGCCGAAGCACATGGCGCACGGTTCCAAGGTTGCATACAACGTGGCACCGCCCAAGCGATAGTTCTGCAGCCGCGACGCCGCGGCGCGCATCGCGACGATTTCAGCATGTGCCGTCGGATCCGAACAGGCGATCGGGCGGTTCCATCCTTCGCCAATCACCACCCCGCCCTGCACCACCACGGCCCCCACCGGCACTTCGTGCTGCTCGCGCGCACGCTGTGCGAGTGCGAGAGCGCGCCGCATGAAATCCACATCCCCGGATGAGCCGCTGGGCGACATGAATACCTCGTCAGGCCGCACGCAACTGACGCGCTGCGAACAGCACGGCAATCAACAGGAAAAGCGCCGCGGCGCTCAACGCCAGCGAGTTGTGAATTCCCACGCTGGCGCCCAAGATTCCGACGCTGAGGCCGCTGAAGGTACGCATGCCCATGGCCGACATCGAGAAAACGCCGATCACGCGCCCGCGAATGTCGCTGGGCGCGTTCATCTGCACCAACGCCTGGGCCATCGAGTTGAATGCAAGTTCCACGAAGCCCGCCACGAACAACAGACTGATCGCCACCGCATACAGGTTCGCCTGTGCGAAACCGATGAGAGCGGCGCACCAGATCATCGCCAGAATGAACGCCGTACGCGCGCGCGGCTGCAGCAGCGCCCGGCTCTCCAGCAACAAGCCGCCCGCAAGTCCGCCCGCCGCGTCGGCGGCCAACAACAGACTGTATGAAAAGTCCACGCGGCCATGGCCGAGATCCCGCGCGAAACCCGGCATCTGCGCCTGGTAGGCGTTGCCGACGAAGAAGGACGCGGCGCCGATCAATACGGTCATCGACAGCAGCACACGGTCGCGCGCGATGACTTTCATGGTCGACCAAACGTCGGCGAAGCCGTTTATCGCCCGCGGCGGCGGACGCCAGCCGGCGGCAGCCCTGCCGTAAGGTGCCGACACCATCCACGCGAACAGGGGGACATAGATCAGAGCGTTGACGAAAATGCCATACGAGGGACCCAACGCCAACAACAGCGCCCCACCCACCGCGGGCCCCACCAGAAAACCCAGGTAGCGCCCCGTCGCACTCAAACGCACGGCGCTCGGCAATTGCTCGGCATCGACGATTTGGTGGATGAGCACCTGAGACGCCGGAAGCCAGATCACGCCCGCAAGCCCGTGAACGACCAACAACAGCATGGCTTTCCATAACGCCACGCTATCGCTCAGGAACATCGCGCCCCAGCAGACCGACACCGCGAACAGCATGAACATGCCGACTTGAATCAGCCGCCGGATATCGAACCGGTCGGCCAGGACGCCGCTGAATCCGGCCAGGAGCAGGTGCGGCACCCAGTGTGAAATCACGGCAAATCCGCCCAGCGCCGGCGATTGGAACTTCTGAAAGATCACCCAATAGCTGATGACGTGCTCGATGTTGTCGGCCATCATGGCCGCAGTCGCAGAGAACAAATAAATCCGAAAATCGCGACTCGAGAGAGACTTGAATGCTCGGTGTTCGGGCGCAGGTCCGGCACTGCTATCTGGCTTCAATGGGCTGGGCGCTTCGATGTGATGATCCGACATCGATTGTAACGCCAATTGATATGTAGGAATATTCATCCTTGGCTCGAGTCATTTGATAAAATTACCCCGATAGCGTCCTTGCTCCCCAATCGCCGCCTCGCCGAGCGGGGGAGACCGCGTCGGAACCCAGAGGCTGGCATGCGCATACTATGGTTGATTGTGGCGTTGACGGCGTCCGTACCCGCTCTCGGCGACGAGGGCATGTGGACATTCGATAATTTCCCGTCGAGTACCGTGCAGAGCACGTATGGAGCGCAAGTAACGCCCGCGTGGCTCGAGCACGTGCGCCTGTCCACCCTCCGGCTCTCCAATTGCACGGCCTCGTTCGTGTCCCCCGACGGCTTGATTCTCACCAATCACCACTGTGTCGAATCCTGCCTCGCCGAACTTTCATCGAAGGACAACAGCCTGCTCGATCGCGGCTTTCGAGCGGAAAATCGCAATGCGGAACGGCGCTGTTCCACGCAGCTTGCGGACGTACTGGTGGCGATGGACGACGTCACGGCGCCCGTCGCCAAGGCCATCGGCGGCCTCGACGACAAAGCCGCGAACGACGCCCGCAAGAAGGTTCTGACCCAACTCGAGCAGTCCTGCGAGCAGGCGAGCGCCAAGCTCAAGTCGGGCAAGCTCAAGTGCCAGGCGGTGACCCTGTATGAGGGTGGACAATACTTTATCTACAAGTACAAGCGCTACGATGATGTACGCCTGGTGTTCGCGCCCGAGGCCGACATGGCGGCATTCGGCGGCGATCCCGATAACTTTCAGTTCCCACGCTGGTCGCTCGATTTCTCCATGCTGCGCGCCTATGAGCATGGCAAACCCGCCAAGACGCCGAACCATCTGCGGATCAACTTCGCGGGTCCGCAAGCCGACGAACTGGTGTTCGTCTCCGGCCATCCGGGCACGACGCAGCGCCTGGAGACACGGTCGCAATTGGAATTCGAACGCGACATGTCTTTGCCGAATTCACTGCTTCGCACGGCGGAGCTGCGCGGCCGCTACATTCAGTTCGGCCGCGCCAGTCCGGCCAACGAACAACTGGTGGAAGCCCCGCTGGACAGCCTCGAGAATGGCCTGAAGGTGCGGCGCAAGCTGCTCGATGCGCTGCATGACGATGCATTGATGACGCGCAAGGGCGCGGAGGAAGCGGCGCTGCGCGCCAATGCACGATTCGCAGGCGCAGATCCATGGGCCGAAATCGAAGCGGCGTCCATGCGCGAGCGAGGCCTGTATCTGCCCTATACGTTCATCGAAGGCGCAGCCGGCTTCAACAGCATCCTGTTTCGCTATGCGCGGCTGCTGGTACGCGGCGCCGACGAAAGAGCGAAGCCCAACACCGAGAGATTGCGGGAATTTACCGACACCGCCCTGCCGCGCCTCGAGCAGCAACTGTATGCGCACGTGCCTATTTATGCGGAGGTCGAAGCACTCACCCTGTCGTTCTCGCTCCAGCGCATGCGCGAATGGTTGGGACCCGACCATCCGCTGGTGCGCCAGCTCCTGGCACAGGACTCGCCCGACAGCCTGGCGGCTCGTCTGGTGGCGGAGACCACGTTGGACGATGCCGCGGTGCGCCGGCAGCTCTGGGAAGGCGGTAAAGCCGCGGTCGCGGCGTCGCAAGATCCCATGATCGAACTTGCGCGCACGGTGGACGGCGATTCGCGTGCGCTGCGTAAGCGATTCGACGATGAAGTCGAGGCGCCGATTTCCGCGGCGTCGGAGAAGATCGCCGCCGGCCGCTTCAGTGCCTATGGCACGCACGTATATCCGGATGCCACCTTCACGCTGCGATTGAATTACGGCACGGTGCAAGGATGGATGGAAAATGGCACTGCGGTTGCTCCGTTCACTTACCTCGATCGTGCGTTCGAACGCGCGACCGGAACGTCGCCGTTCAAGATTCCGGACAGCTGGATGAAGGTCAAGAGTCAACTCGACATGCGCACGCCATTTTGCATAGCCACCAATAACGACATCGTCGGCGGGAACTCCGGCAGCCCATTGATCGATGCGCAGGGACGCATCGTCGGCCTGATGTTCGACGGCAACATCCACTCGATTTCAGGCGACTACTGGTTCGACACCGCCAAGAACCGCTCGGTCGCCCTGCACCCCGCCATCATTCGCGAAGCGCTCGACAAGGTGTATGACGCGAAATCCCTGCTGGCGGAATTGAGCGCGCAATGACGGCGCCCGATTCATTGCCATTTTGGACTAGAGTCTCTTAATTATGCCATCTAGTCGATGAATTAGGACTCGCCTATCCTCGTAGGCAGGAAGAGCATGGGACCTTGCAGCCCGTGCTTTTCCCGTCATTCAACCAGCCCCGAGGAATATGTCATGAAATCGTTTTACGCGGCGCTCGCCGCTTTGAGCCTGGCCGCCGCGGCCAGCGCAGCGCCCAGCACCTATAACGTCGACCCCGATCACACCCATCCGAGCTTCGACGCCGATCATTTTGGCGGTTTGTCGGTGTGGCGCGGCAACTTCAAGAAGACGTCGGGCAAAGTCACCGTGGATGCCGCGGCGAAGACCGGCACCGTCGAGATCACCATCGACACGGCAAGCATCGATTTTGCGCATGACAAGCTCAACCAACACGTGTCCAGTGCCGAAATGCTCGACGTGGTGAAGTATCCCACCGCGGTTTACGAAGGAACGCTCGGCGGCTTTGCCAAGGGCGCCCCCACCACCGTGGCAGGCAATTTGACGCTGCACGGCATCACCAAGCCCGTCGCGCTCACCATCAATTCGTTCAAATGCATACAGCATCCCATGCTGAAAAAGGAAGTCTGCGGCGCCGACGCCACGGGCACCTTCAGCCGGGCGGATTTCGGGGTGAACTATGGGCAGCAATATGGCTTCAAACAGGACGTGATCCTGCACATTCAGGTGGAAGCCATCAAAGCCGGGTAACGCCGATGTAGGCCACCGCCGGCCCCGGGCTGCCCCAAGGACGCGGGCAGCGCGGATGGGGCCGCGCTAGATTTCCATTCCCGCCTTCATGCCCTCATAGACGGCTTCCTCGGCGCTGCGCGGTGATGCCGCGTCGCCGACGACCCGCACGTCGAACGGGCAACCCTCGAGCGCATCCGCGAGATCGTCGATGGGCGTATGTCCGGTGCACAGGACGAGCGTGTCGACCGCATCGAGGATCACCGGCTCTCCGCTCGTGATGTGCTGCAGATAGACCGAGTCCGAATCGCTGCCGTACAGGCGCATGTAGGGCATGACCGTGACGCCCAGCGAGTGAAGCGAAGCCACCGCGGCATCGCGAACGTACAGCGGCAGCGTTTCACCCACGGCCACGCCGCTGACAGCCAGCCGCACCGAACGACCCGTTTGCGCGAGGCGCTCCGCGATCCCGATGCCGATCCAATCCGCGCGCCAATCGATGACCACCACCGAATGCCCCGGCTCGGCGGCGCCGCTCAACACCTGCCACGCATCGGCCACCGGCAACTCGCCGTCCCGCTCGAAGGGCGGCCGATACGGAATCGCGCCCGTTGCGACCACGACGACGTCGGGATTCTCGCGCAGCACTTTCGCGGCATCGACGCGCATCCCGGTATGTATGCGCACCTCGGCCTGTGCAAGCTCGCGCAGCAAATTGGTCACCAGACCGCCGAATTCGGCGCGGCCCGGCAGCAGCTGCGCGAGCAGTGCCTGGCCGCCGGGCCGTTTCGCGGCTTCATACAAGGACACGTCATGCCCGCGCTGAGCTGCGATCACGGCGGCCTTCATGCCCGCAGGGCCTGCGCCCACCACCATGACCTTGCGCACCTTCGGGGCCGGCGTCGGTGCGCCGAATCGCAGCTCGCGCCCGCTCACCGGGTTCTGGATGCAGGAGATCGGATAGCCTTTGTGAAAATGGCCGATGCAGGCTTGATTGCAGGCGATGCAGGCGCGGATGTCGTCCGCAGCGCCCCGCACGGCTTTATTCGGCAGTTCCGGGTCGCAGATCAGCGCACGCGTCATGCCGCACACGTCGGCTTGACAGGACGCGAGGATGATCTCGGCTTCCTGCGGCTGGTTGATGCGGCCGGCGACGAAAACCGGTATCCGCACCCGGCGCTTGACGTTCGCGGCATAAGGCGCCACGTACGAGGTCTTCGACGACATCGGCGGCGCGATATGAATGGCGCCGCCCAGGCTCGCCGAGTTGCCCAGGGTGATGTTGACGTAATCGATGCTGTCGGCGACCCGCACGATCGACTCGAGACTCTCGTCCTCCGATAACCCGCTCGCATCCGCTTCGGTTCCCGAAATACGCAATCCCACCACGAATTGACCGCTGACTTTCCCGCGGATGTCCGCAATGACCTCGCGCAAAAATCGCGAACGGCCCTCGAGATTCCCGCCATACCCGTCATCGCGCAGATTCACGCGCGGATTTAAGAATTGCGACGGCAAATAGCCGTGGCTCGCGACGATCTCGACACCGTCTATGCCCGCGGCCTGCATGCGCCGCGCGGCATCGCCGTAGCCATTCACGATGGCGCGAATCATCTGCGGCTTGAGCGGACGCGGCATGACGTGGAACCGCTCATTCGGCACCGCCGACGGCGCGTATGCCACACTGAGCAGCCCGCCGTCCGCTTCCGCGATTTCGCGGCCGGGATGAAAGAGCTGTGCAAACAGCACCGTGTCGAACCGATGTACCGCCTCTGCAAGCCGTCGATAGCCGGGAATAGCCGCATCGTCGGTCGCCATCAACACATGATTGGTATAGCGCGCGGTTTCGTGTACGCCCGATACCTGCAGCACGATGAGCCCGACGCCGCCGCGTGCGCGCGCTTCCTGGTAGGCCACCAGCGCATCGTTCACCGTACCGTCGACCGGCAACGTCGTGTCATGGCCGGTCGACATGATGCGGTTCTTGAGGGTGCAGCCGCGGATCCGCAGCGGCTCGAACAGGCGAGGAAATACCGAATTCACCGCAGCGCTCATCGGAACCCCTAAGGATATGCAGGCCTGAATGGCCGGCCACCAGCAGCCGGCACTTTACGCTGCGCAGGCCCGGCAAGCGCGGTCAGCGCGCGCGCGCCCGGTCGTCGCCAAGCCGAGCACGTAGGAAGCGACCCATACAGCGTTGCATTTTGTCATCCATCGTTGACACGGGCAATACGAAGACAGGGCAACCTTATGCCCTATACTCCGATTTCTGCGCCCCGCCAAACCCCGAACACCAAAACGGAAACAACCATGAAGCTGATCGTCATCGTGCCGCTGCTCATCACCGTGGAGGTGCCGGCCGAGGAAGTCGAGGATCTGTACGACTCGGAAAACGCGCTTCGCAGAGAGGATTTTCTGAGGCTCGCCCTGGCCAGCGTTCAAACCTCGGCCGACGTCGAGCTACCGGACGCCGATAACGAAGGAGTCATCTTCCTCGACGAAAACGAGGAGGAACTCCCGAATGAATTGGATGACACCCAACCCCCAAGCCCGTTTCGAGGATGAGGTGCAATGCCCGTACCACACGCCTCAAATCCCTCCCCCCATATCCATGAAGTCCTCAACCGTCAGCCGATGCGCCGTCACGGGGCTGCTCAACTGAGCCACCAGCCGATCGATCTGCAGATTGATCTCCGGTACCGCGGTGATTTCCCACCAGGCCGGACGGGTCAGCGGCCCGAGCGCGAACAACCAGGAAGACGCCTTCCCGGCGCCGTCGATGACGGCGCAATCGCGAGTTTCGAGGCCGACGCCCAACGCGTCCGCAGATGACGCAGGAACTGGCGGCGGCTGAACTGGCTCCAGCCGTTCCAAATGCTCGGCACGGCGGGCCGCGCCGCATCGAACACGCGTTGCCAGGCGATACCCCGCGACGCGGCCAGCGCGATTTGATCGCGCACGATTTTCGTCAGCGCCAGTGCAGACGCCGGGATCTTGTCATGCAGGAATTCCGGCCACGCGCCACCCGCCGCGTGGGTGCGCGGCGTGAGGCCACGGCGCGACAGCGCCAGAAGCGGACCGCGGTGACCCTGCTGGTGCAGGCGAAGCGCAATGTCCACGGTGGTCAGGCCGCTGCCGATCAATAACAATGGCTCGGCCGGATCGATATCGCTGAACGCATCCATGGCCCAGGGATCTGGGATGAAGAAGCCGCTGTCATACAGCCAGGTATCGGGACCCGCGGGCGGCGGCGTCAGTTCGATTTCACCCTTCATTACCGCGGCGTTACCGCCTTCGAACTCGATCCAGCCCTCGTTGAACCCATCGAGCATCCGAATGCGCGGCATCGGAATGCCGGCGACGCATAGCTCCCGGGCGCCATTGAATCTCTTGCCTGAGATATGATGACCGTGGATTTCGGAGCAGACGATGCCGTGCACCGACGGATTCGCAAATGTCCAAAAGGATCTGGGCGACTGCTTTACCACCGTGGATTTGCGTTACAGAAAAGGCCGGCACCATGCACTTCTCCAGCCCCGCAGCCACCCAGGTCTTCGCCGAATACGAACGACGCCGTGCCGATGAACACGCAAAGGCTGCCGCTCTGGGCAGCAACATGCGCGGGCACCGCGATGAGTTCCTGCTGCCCGTCGGTCCGGAGGTTGGAGCGTTTCTGCATAGCCTGATCCTCGCCAAACGCCCGGCCCGCGTGCTCGAGTTGGGAACGAGCTATGGTTACTCGACTCTGTTCCTGGCCGACGCCGTGAAGCAGGTCGGCGGGAAACTCATCACGATGGAACTCGCAGGATACAAGCAGGCCGCCGCGCGCGCGATGAGCGAAAAAGCCGGGCTCTCCAATGTCGTGGATTTTCGGCTTGGCGACGCGGTAGCCCTGCTCGATGCCGATGCCGGACCATTTGACATGGTGCTGCTCGATATCTGGAAGGAGCTTTATGTTTCCTGCCTTGGGGCCTTTTATCCGAAGCTGGCGGACGAGGGCATCGTCGCGGCGGACAATATGGTTGAACCCGTGATAGCCCGCGTCGACGTGAGAAAATACCGCGCGGCCCTCCGCTCGCTGCCGGACATGCAGACGACGCTCCTTCCCATCGGCAGCGGGATCGAGCTCTCCGTCAAATGGTCGGCGGCGAACGGCAAGCTCTAGCGCCCGAATCTGCCCTTTCGAATCAAAGGTCAATTCTGCGCTTCCATTCCGACGCGGTGCGGCATTAAACTCGGCAGCCTACGCCGCTTTACTCAGAACCCATTCGCCTCTGCGCCGACGACGCCGCGCGGTAAGGGTTGGAGGACAAACGGTGGCCGAATTGACCGTTGACCGGCCTGGCGTAAGTGCCCACAAAAACAAGGGTCTTGAGAGAGAGTCACGAATGCTACGTTCATCCTATATTGCGCAAGCGTCCCGTCAGTTGGTGCCGCTGACCTTGCCCGTCAGGCGGCGTCGCGTTGGGCGTGCGCTCGGAAGCCTGTTCGGCTATTCCATGTTGACGATGTGCTTGGGACTGTCCCTCGCGAGCGCGCAGTCCGCCCCGGACGCGTCGGCACACCCGTTCAGCATCACGAGGTCCGATCCTGCGCTTGACGCCCTCATCGCGCCCGATGCGAAGCTGAAGACTGTTGCCGCGGGATTTGGCTTCATTGATGGGCCGGTGTGGATCGCAGGCCGGGACGGCGCCGAGGGCTATCTGTTGGCAAGCAGCATCATCGACAACGTCGTCTACAAAGTGACCGCGGCCGGCAAGGTGTCGGTGTTCCTGGACAAGGCCGGATACAGCGGAGAGGATTTTGCCAACGTTGGAAAGCTCGCTCAGATAGGACGCGCCCATGTGCTCTTGATGGGGCCTGGTTGCACCGGTGTCGATCGACAGGGACGTGTGATCTGGTGCGCGGGCCAGGATCTCGCCATCAAGCGGCTGGAGAAGGACGGTACTCGCACCGTGCTGGCGGACGGTTTCGATGGAAAGCACTTCAATGGCCCGAACGATGTCGCGATTGCCGCGGACGGCGCCGTCTACTTCACCGATTCGGACGTTGGTCTTCGCGGCGGTATTCTTCACAGCCCCCTGGTTCAAATGCCCGACTCGGTCTGGCGGTGGAAGGACGGCAAGGTCTCGCTGGCGGTGAGCCGCGAGCAGCTCGGTGCCGAACCCAACGGGATCGCGCTATCCCCGGACGACAAGTACCTTTATCTGTCCGCCGGAACGGTGTCGCCGGATCCGAAGATCATGCGCTATCCGGTCAATGCGGACGGCAGCGTAGGTCCCGGCGAGCTGTTCACTCACGGTGCCGGCATCGGCGACGGGATGAAAACGGACCGCGCCGGCAACCTCTGGTCGACCGATGCCATACCGGGCATCGTACGGATCACCTCTCCCGCGGGCCGGCTCCTTGGCCTCTTGCACATGCCATTGCTGGGCGACGCGGAACCCCGGAAGACAACGTGTGCCTCGAGCCTTGCGTTTGGTGGGGACGATGCGAAGACGCTGTACGTCACGGCCTGCGAGCATATATATGCAATTCAGTTGAGAGCGCCGGGCATTCTGGAGGGCCCCGCGCACTGATAAGGACGACCCACGGGATCGAAGCCCGTGCGGCGTCCGAGGGGGGGAAGATCTCTTGGAATCACTCCTCGTCCGCCGCTGATTCAATTCCCGCCGGCACGCGATCGTATCAACAAGTTGATTGGCTGCGGCAGATCGCTGGGCGGCGGTCCGCTCGATGAGCGCGCCGAGGAGAGCCGGGCGAGAATTTGCCGATCCAGTGCCTGGTCTCCGGTGGTATCCATCAATACGCAGCGTCCGATGGCTCCATCCGGGTCTAACCAGACGCGTGCGTGCAGCGTGTAAGTCGATCGGCGCAGACTATCGTCCGTGTTGAGCCACGAATCGAGATACGCCCCCAGCTGAGCCGCATAGTTGGTGAAGCCGGCCGAACCACCCCCGCCGCCGGCGCGCTCCGGCTTGCCGAGGTCGAGTGCCAGATCACGTCCGCCGCGTTTCGCGCCCAAACCAAAGCTGTCGAACCCCGCCTCGGCGTTGGCATCCACCGCCAGCTGCGTGTCGGTCGGGCCGAGTCCGGCATCGGTCGTCGCCACGCTCACGTCCAGACCATCGCTCCGATCTTGATCCTCCGGTGGTGCCTGCCGTAACTCCGGCTCCGCGAGCGGCGGCGGAGGCGGCGGTGGCGTTGGTTCGGAATCCACCAGCGCCACTCGCTGCGGTAACTCGGTGTCTCTCACGGAATGCGACCCTAACAGCACTCGGAGGCCCACAATCAGGGCCACAAAACCAGCGAGCAGGACGCCGCGCACCCACCAATGGTGGCGTTCCCCGAGTTCCGGCGGCGCCAGGGCACCCATCACCGCACCAGACGCTGCGTCACGAGCCCGACGTTCGTGATCTTGACGGTTTTCAAGACATCGAGCACTTGGATGACGGAATCGTAGCGCACGGACGCATCGCCCTTGACGACGATCGGCACATCGGGGTCGAGCGCTCTGAGCTGCGCGAGCCGGGTTTCCAGCTCGGTAAGCGTGACCGCCGTCGTATCGAGGTAAATGCCGCCGTCAGCCGTAACGCTCACCGCGTGCGTGCGCGGCTTCGCGAGGCGCGGCGCGTTGCTCGCTCGCGGCAAATCGACGGTGATGCCCTGCACGGTCGCGGTCGCCATGATGATAAAGACAATCAGCAAGACCCACGCCAGATCGAGCAATGGCGTGACGTTGAGCGAATCGTACGGACGACCAATGCTCCTACGCTGCACGGGTCGCCTCGGGGACGTTTCGCACGCCCGCGAACGCGGCAGAGAAACGCGCGACCAGCTGATCGGCGAACACTTCCATTGCCGAGACGCGGGCGCTGACGCGGCTGGAAACGAAGTTATAGCCGAACAGCGAGGGAATCGCGACGAGCAGACCGGCCACGGTCGCGAACAATGCCGCCGCGATGCCGGGCGCAATCGTGTTGACGTTGACATCGCCGGTGGCCGCGATCGATGCGAATGTGATCATGACGCCGACCACGGTCCCGAGCAGACCGAGAAACGGGCCGCCGCTCACCGCGATCGTCATCATCACCAAGCGCCGGTTCAGGGCATCCGTCTCCTCGACGATTCCGGCGTCGAGGGCCGAGCGGATCACGCCGAGATACTCGCCGGGAATGCGTCCTTCCCGGGACTGCGACAACGCCGAGCGAAGCTCGTCGAGGCCGCGCACGTACATCCGCGAGAGCGGCGAGCCGGTGAGCGACTCGCCGGCCAGTGCAGAGCCGCCGGCGACTTCGGCGGCATCGGCCGCCCAGCGCGCGGAGAACCCTTGGAGGAACCGGCGATCACCGCGCTCCGCGCGATTCAATTGCAAGAGCTTGATCGCCAGCACGTCGCCGCTCAGCAGACCCACGACGGCAATGATGGCGATGACGGCCCAGCCGTCGATCGTGACCGATCCAAGGAGTCGCCAGATCAGATCCAGTTCCTTGGACACGCCGCCGGCCTCGCGCGCTTCGTCCGCGCCGTAGGCGATGGCGGTGCTGTCGGTTCTTTGGGCCAGGTATTGCAGGCTGAACCAGCCTGCCGGCCGAGCCGTGTTGGCGATCCGCAGCGCGTCGAGCGCGCCGCTGAACCCATCGGAGGCGCCTGCGGCGCCAAGCACTGGCGCTGCATTGAGATGGATCCGCGGCGCGGCGACCGCTTGCGCCTCTTGGCCATCCACGTAGAGCGCTAGGCGCTCGGCCACGGCGACACCGATGTGGTGCCAGCCGGCCGTCAGCGCTGCGCTCACGCGCGCCTCCTTGCCCTCGGGGCCGAATACCGCCGCAACCTGGTTCGCACCCGCCGAAAGTTCGAAACGACCATCCGTCCCCGATTGCCTGTAGATGAGCCCCGGCGATGAGTTCGGATCGACCCGGACCCAAGTCGATATGCTCGTCCCCTTCGCGGCGTCGAAGCTGAACGCCGGCGTCAGCGGCAGACTCACCGACGACTTGGCGTCGAAACCGAGCCCAAAGTCCACCACACCGGGCACCGCGGACCGGGCCGTCGAGGCCGTGGCGTTGCTTCCATAGGCGGTCGCATCGCGCGGCGGACCCGCCGTTTCCGCGAAGTCGTAGCTGCCGACGATCGACGCATCGTCCACCGTGGTCGACGCGGCCGGCGTGGCCTTCGCCGCGCTGTAATACAGCCAAACATACGAACGATCGGCGTGCAGCCTCTCGATCGGAATTTTGACCCAGGCCACGGCCAACTGCGCGGCGGTGTCTATGCGCTCGATCCGATACTCGAGCGGCGTCCTGTCGTCTGACGCCACGAATCGCAGGTCGGCGCCCGACTTGTCGAGGTCCGCGAAATAAGCGAAGTTGCCTGCGTCCAGACGCACCGGCAAGGAAATCTCGGTAAGGCCGGCGGACACCGCGGCGCCGACCACCGTGGCGTCGATCGTAAGGCGCTTCCTGAACTTCCAGTCATCGTTCCACCAACCGAGCGCGATCTGCGGAACAGCGATGAGCGCCAAGAACGTGAGGATCCAGATCGACTTGCGGTTATTCATACCATCGGTCTCCAGAGACAACCAGACCCATCGATGCGAACACGCACATTCTTGGCGGGATTCTTGGCGCCGCCAATACGTAGTTCCCGCCTCACGGAGCGTCGAGCGCTTGCCGTTCGCGGACGCTTGCATTACACATGTCTTACGTCGCCGCATGTGGTGCATCTGCGGCCGAACGACGCTGCGTGACACCGGCCACGTTTCGCAGTCTGTGTGGAGCTGGACGAACGGCTCGATGATCTCGGCGGCGGGCAAGGGCAACGCGCGTCTCGTCGACGTCCGGGTGCCGCCACCGGGCTGCCCGTCGGCACCGGCCGCTGCGGCCCCGGACTCACTGCGGTGATCCAACACGCACGAGTTTCTCTCGCACATACTGGGTGCCAATCGCAAATCGATAACGCTGGCCGCCCAATCGATGCAAGAGGCCGGGCTCATCAGCTATCGCCGCGGAAAGATGCAGGGTCTCAATCGCCTCGATCTCGAAAAAGCATCGTGCGAATGCTACGAAGTCGTGAAGAAGCGATTTGACGCGTTTCTTATGCCGCGCTCGACAGCGGGGCGGGGAAACAGATGGAAGCGGCGCCAGACCTCGGCTCAGGGATCACAAGACATAGGCTAGCGGCCATCGATATGGCGCTGCTCGCCTCCGTCCTGCTCACTCCTGACGCCGTGCTATGGGCCATCGATAAGAATCTCGATGCCCTGGCGACGCGTTCAGACGGCGTCTTCGGCGACCGAGAATCCATCACACATATTTTCCAGATCGGCTCCAAAGTTGGTAAGTGTTTCCGCCCGGCCGCTTTGCGTGAAACATTGCGTCGTCTGCGTTTCGCAGCAACGTTTGCGGATCGGTGCCGTCATGGGGGTAGAGCCCAATCCCAATACTTGCGGTGACCAGGAGGCTATGCTGGCCGACTGAATGTGGCACGCTGAGGGCGCCCAAGATTTTCTCGGCAAATACGACCGCGTCCGTCGGGCGTGAGATTTCCGACAATAGTACGATGAACTCATCGCCTCCGAAACGACTGACCGTGTCGGTCCTGCGCACGCATTGCTGCAAAAGGCGCGCTACTGACTCCAATAATTGGTCACCTACCGTGTGTCCGAACGTGTCGTTGACCAGCTTGAAGCCGTCTAGGTCCAAGAACAGAACCGCGGCTTCGCCGTTGTGACGGCTAGCCAACGCCATGGCTTGCGTCAGCCGAGATTCCAAGACCAAGCGGTTAGGCAATCCCGTCAGCGCGTCATGGTGGGCGGCATAGGCGAGCTTCTGGGTGATGGCACGCGCGGCACTTACGTCGCGAAACACCATCACCGCACCAATGACATCTCCGTCGTCATTCTGCATGGGCGCCGAAGAGTGTTCGATTGCGAATTCAGATCCATCCCGCCGAGTCAGGATTCCACTCGCCGCAGCGCTCCCGATGTTTCTGGTTTCGATCACCGATTGCAGCGGAGCCAGCGTGGATTTGCGGTCGTTGTCGTCGGTGATAGTGAGTACTTCTTGAAGGGGTCGCCCGGTCGCATCTGCTCGGGACCAGCCCGTCATCTTCTCAGCGATCGGATTGAGGTAGCTCACTTTACCCGCTGAATCGATGCTGATGACTGCGTCCCCGATGGAGTTCAGCGAGCCTTGGGCGCGTTCTCTCGCCTCGAATAGGTCGTCCGCCTGACCTTGGCGCCTGGTTTTTTCTCGATCGCCGTGAATCACGAGACCAGTCTTCAGCGGCAAGTCCCTGCGCGCGGTTACGTCGCGGATGGTGCTCAGAACGAGCAGTCCCTCCTCGGTTTGCAGGGCGCTCAAGCGAATTTCGACCTGAAATTCCGAGCCGTTTCTATGGCGCGCGTACAACTGCTGATTCTCACCCATGGTGCGCAAGCGCGGACTATGCGCATAGGACACCCGTAGACTCGGATGGTCAGCCCGGAATCGCTCGGGAAGGAGTATTTCTACTTGCTGGCCAATCAACTCGTCACTGAGATAACCAAACAGCGTTGCTGTGTGGTGATTCGCGTACACAATTGTTCCGCACGAGTCGACGATGATCATCGCGTCAGGAGCTGCATCGAGTAAATCGTTCGCGTGTCCTTTGATCACAAGTCAACTCGATCGCCGCGCGTCAGCATGAATTCCGGTGAGAAACACGGGCGCTGCCGGCGTACGCAAGGGATGGCCGTAGCAAGCAGAATCAAGGATCTTTCGGTGGCTCGTAAATATGGCACTAACTCACACGCGGAACGTCGTGCAAAAATCATGGTCGCTCCCTTGGGCGATGTGAATCCGCGGTTACCGTCAACGGATTGCGGCGGTCCACCGAGCGGTTCGTTATTGTTAATCGCTCCGTTTGCGAGACTGACCTGGCTGGATATTGCAATCATCCTCCTGGTCTCGCTCGTCGGAGACATCGCGGTCAACCATCTCTCTTACGCGCTCGGCATACGCAATACCAAATGGTAAGTCCTCGCGGCGGGACCGCCATCCTGGATTCGACGCCGCGAGGCGCCGGCGCGCAAATGAGGCACACGCGTTTGCCGCGCTGCTCGGCTCCAATCGCGGACCCGAGTCACGGCGACGGTCGCAAGTCGACCCCGATCTGTCAGCAGTGAACGGCAGCTTAATGGCAACCCGCTGGTGGCGTTCGATTGACGCTTGCACTTAAGATTCTCACCCACTGGGCGGGACGGGGGTGGGGATTGGGATCCAGTGTACGAGCCATACATTCGAAAGGTCGACCTCTGGACATTGCGCTACAACTCGTTTGCGCGTCCTTGCGAGATCGTCTTCCGGCGTGCGTGCCTCTGGCTTTTCCATCATCGACAGCCTGTCGCGATCCTCCATGCACCCTGGCGAGCGCACGAGGTGCAGCTGCTCCGCTTCAGACTCCTCGCGCCGCCTAATTTTGGGCTTCGCACTGCACGATCCGGCGACGATTGTCTTTAGACGAGCTACCTCCGCCGGACGGTCCGCGTCAGCTAAATATTGACGTCCCTGACCTCCCGTAAGCTTGTATACCGGAGCGACCGTCTGGAGCGTTTCTAACTGTTCAAGCGCCTCCACGCACACAGAGACAGGCGTTTGATCGGCCTGAACCGCATGCGGGAGCAACGCCAGTGCCAATAACAACAACGCCGTGTGTTTCATTCGATATGCCCGTCCCCAACAAGCGTGATTACAGCTAACTTCATCATTCCTCGCATTCACTCAAGTCTACCGCGACCGACGAACGGCGGCTAAGTGGCAGCCAATCCAAGACCGTCAGATTTACCGTCAAAACGACTCGCCCCGGGGACGATGGATGCCGATAGACGGCGAAAGTTGAATTCTTGCATTTCAAGGAGTTACCCCCAGGAAGCGATAGAGGGCGATAGATCCCGAAAGCAACATCAACAATGCGGTGGATTTGTTCAAATTGCGCCAAATTACATACCTCCCGCGGGACCTACGGCAGGGATAGGCCATTCCTTTTTGGCCCACTTTCGTTCCATAAAATGGAATATCGTATTCCATTTTATGGAATTGGGAGTTATGCTTTGCATACATGATCGTGATTGGTACGGATATCATCGAATCCTATTTCAAGTCACGGGCGGCCCACCGAGGAATCAAAGCTGCGCGAGCGCAATACGACGCCTGGCTGGCGATCGCGGAAACAGCAGACTGGAAGACGCCGGAAGAGGTGAAAAAAGCGCACCCGAAGGCGAGCATCTTGAAGGGCGGTCGTGTAGTTTTCAATATCAAAGCTAACGACTTCCGGTTGGTTGCCTTGGTTCAGTACGTAGATGGCATTTTGATGATCCGATTTTTCGGATCGCATGAGGAATATGACGGCATCGATGCGGAGACAGTGTGATGAAAACAACGTTAATTGTGATTCAAGACGAAGCGGACCACGCTGACGCGAAGAAGCTGATCGAGAAGCTGATGGGATCGAGCGATCCTCAGGACCGTGCACGGATGGTAGCTCAGGCTCGCTTGGTCGAAGCTTACGAGCGCACGCAGTGGCCACGTCACGCGCCAACACTTCCCGTTCTTCTAGCCTACCTGATGGCTCAACACAGCCTTTCGCGCGCCGATCTCGTGCCGTTACTTGGGACGGCCAGCCGCGTGAGCGAGGTCTTGACCGGCAAACGGGACTTGAGCATGACAATGGTGCGCAGACTCCGTGAGCGCTTTCATATCTCAGCAGATTTGCTGGTTTCGCGGGGCCGAGCGCGCAACACAATAGCCGCGTAACCTTACTTGAGAGCGTCAGTTGGCGCCGTTGATCTTTTGTCCGATCGAGCGCTTCGACCCCTCTGCCAACTGTCGCGCTGATTTCCCAAGCCCGGCGATCGGGTGTGACGCAAATCCCATGATTTTTAGGTTTTGCCGCAATCCGGAAGCCCGTCTGACGGTAAAATTCAGAAACAGAACACCGCGAACGACTTTACCGTCAGATTTACCGTCAAAACGATGTGCTTGGAGACGATAGATTGCCGATGGACGGCGAAAGATGATCTTTGAGATTTCAGTGATTTATGCCAGGGAATCGCTCGAACGCGATGGATCCCGAAAGGCCAATTCACTCCCACTCAATAATCTCCTGGCTTCCTAACCCACTGACACCCAAGACGCTTTATACACCCGATGTTCACAGGACCGTCAGAAATACCGTCAAGGGATTTTGCTTGATGACGATGGTGGGCGATAGGTGGCGACAGAGCGCGTCGCCGCCGACCTCTGAAGTCACGACGGTGCGAAACGTCGCCGCGTATCCGTTAAGTCACTTTCCGGCATTGAGGGACTGACGGCACTAAGCGCACCGCGCTTCACGTCGCGCGATCGCGTGCATTTCCGCGAGGGCGCCGTCTGTAATGAGATCAGACACGCCTACCCGGCCGGCAAACAATGGCTGCGCATGAGGGCGGCAATGGCCTGATCGATGCCGACGGCACCCTTACGGGCGTTCGCGCCGCGACTCGCAAACTCGATCCAGCCGGTGTTGAATCCGTCGAGCATCTGCATACGCGGCGTTGGATTCTTCATGCCCTGGGCGCGAAAAATGGATTCCCATAGATCACGCGGCACGGCTTCCGCCCGCACCGGTTGCGCAAGCGCCCTGGCGAATGCATCGGCCAGGGCGTTCGGCGACACGCGCTGTGCACCCTCCAATTCGACCACGCGCTGTCCCTCCCAATGCTCTTGCAGGAGCGCAGCCGCGGTGCGGCCGACGTCGTCCGTGGCGATCATCGGAATGAGGCGATCCAGCGGCTGAAGGTAGCTCTGGATATTCCCTTCCGTGGCCGAAGCGATGTCCCATGCAGCGTTTTCCATGAACCATGCCGCGCGCAGGAACACGACGGGCACCGACAGGGTCTTCAGGGCATCCTCCATTAGACCGAGCACGTTCAACAGATTCGGTTGAAGCGCGTCGGCGCCGATGCTCGACAGCGCAACCACCTTTTTGGGCCTTGCTTCGGCGAGCGCCGCCTGCAGTGACGCGATGAAGACCCTGGCTTCCGGAAAGCCCGAAGCCGGGTCGAAGACCGGGGGCAGCATCGCGAAGACACCCTCTGCCCCCTCGAAGGCTGCGGCGAGCGCGCGCGGGTCCGCAAGATCAGCGATGGCGATGGCGCAGCCAAGGTCCGCCCATCGGGCTCCCTTGCCTCGGTCTCTGACTATCCCGCGGACGGGCTGATGGGCGGCAAGAAGGCTGCGGGCCACCGCGGTTCCGACTTTCCCCGTGATACCGGTAATTGCATACATGCTTCCTGCTCCTCGGTGGATTCGCCTGCGGCGTGGTGGGCAGCACTATCCCGCGTCATCATTCATGCTACAACAGCGTTTATGTGAACATAGTCATGACTTTTCGTCAGGAATCGATATGGCATTCGACGGCAAGCTGCTTTCTGGAGTCACCGTGCTCATCGCCGTGGTCGAGGCGGGATCGATCGCCAGGGCCGCCGAAGCGCTGGGGCTTTCGCCCTCCGGCGTGAGTCGGGCCCTGTCGCGCTTGGAAAAGCGCGTCGGCGCGCGGCTGCTGGCACGGACCACGCGCTCGCTTTCGCTGACCGATGAGGGACGGCGTTTCTATGAACAGGTCGGGCCGCTTCTCGCCGGCATTGAGGAGGCAGCCATCGAGGCGTCCGGGTCCGCCAGCACCGTGCGGGGACGCTTGCGCGTCAATATCGATCCGTTCTTCTCCCGGATCATCTTGTCAGGGCATCTTGCGGCGTTCATGAAGCGCTACCCGGATGTTTCAGTCGAACTCATCATGAGGGATTCGGTGGGTGATCTGGTCGCCGATGGATTCGACCTGGCGCTACGGTTCGGCGACCCCCCCGTTGGGTCGTTCGTCGCTCGAAAGCTCCTTGAAACGCGGGTCGTGACCGTAGCCTCACCCTCGTACATCAAAACCCACGGGCGCCCGCGACACCCTAGGGAGGTCGAGGAATGCGATTGCATCGACTTCTACGATGCGGCCAACGGCAGGCCTTACGACTGGGAGGTCAGGAGCGAAAAGGAGGTGATCCCTCTTCGGGTCAAGGCGCGGCTTCTGGTTTCGGACTCAGGGACATTGATCGGCGCGTGCGAGGCCGGTGCCGGAATCGCCCAGATCCTTGAACTCGGATGCAAGCATCTTCTGGATAGCGGTCGGCTGGTCGAACTGTTTCCGGAATGGTCGGATGAGCGCTTTCCCTTCTACGCCATCTATCCGTCCCGGCTCCACCGCGCCGCGAAAGTGCGTATGTTCATCGAGTTTTGTTTGGAAGTCGTGTCGGGGAACCCCAGAGTTGGCGGCAAGGCGAAGTGACGCGCAACGACTACCAGCGCTTCGACAAATTTCGCAACACGTCGCCGTTTGTTCTCGCCGCACGATTTAGAATTTGTACATGGCTCCAAAGGCAATACTAGGCCCGAAAGTGCGCTGGACCCGCGGGCTGTCCTTGGACACCGAGCCGATGATGTCTTGAAGGGATACCCGCGCAACAACGCCCCAGCGAGCGTCGAATTGAATTCGATCTGCTACTGGCCTTCGCAGAGCACCCCCAACGCGTACTCAGTCGGGAACAACTCATCCATCGCGCGCGCGGATCGACCCGTGTCGCCTACGATCGCAGCATCGATGTCCAAGTGAGTCGGCTTCGCCACAAACTGGAGCCCGATCCAAGGACGCCGTTCCTGGCATCGTTCAAAGCTTTCATTGTCGTGACCTTTACTGCTTCTTGGGTTCCGGGGATTGCTTCACGCATCCCGGCGCTGACAAGTGTCTCCGGCGGGATCCCGCGCGGCGAGCACTGTGCTGCTCAAAGTGACGGGAAAAAGCCGTGACCCGTAAACCGCCGCCACCGCAGCGAGCTTCGCGCCCTACCTCGGACACGTCTACGCGCCTTCGAAGGGAAAGGAAGGTCGCGGCCTTGCGGCTTTGATTGCGTCCACGGTCGATGCAATGCCGCCGGTCGCATCTCGTGAGTCGAAAACGGGCATTGCTATGTCGAACATGATCTCGTCGGCCGCCGCGACTCCGCCGTTCGCCCACGCGCGTAGCAGCACTTTGTGCGCCGCATAGGCGCGGGTCGGCCCCTTCGCGAGTTTGTCCACGAATATGCGCGGGATTCTCCCTTTCGCCGGATTCAACCTATCCGCGCAAAGCGGTTTACCCGATCCATCGAATCTCGGGCGTGTTGCGCGGCACTGCGGCGGGTGCCATTCGCGGATGACCGACAATGATCGGTGCCACCGGTACCCACGAGTTCGGCAAGTCAAGCGCTCGCTTGCCCGCCGGGGTGTTCAGAAAGCCCTGCGTGAAGCCGATCCAGCAGCTCCCGAGCCCTAGCGAGTAGGCTGTCAGCATCAGATTCTCGGCGGCGAGCGCGCAGTCCTCGATGATCCAGGGCCCTGGCGCGCGCGCCGATATCAACACCATCACCGGCGCGTGGTAGAAGATCTGGAAAGCCGGGTCGCCGAGCATGGATCGAAAATGCTCGGCGCGCGGTCCATTAGCCATCGACGGCGGCATCGTTGCCGTCATATAGGCCTTGGCTTCCCCCGAGAGTCGATCAAGCAATGCCTGATCGCGGATGACGGTGAAGGTCCAGGGTTGCTCGTTAACCGCGTTCGGCGCCAACATGGCCGCCTCAATGAGGCGATGGATGATGGGTTCATCGATCGGTTGGTTCGTGTATTCGCGCGTCGAGCGCCGACCAGCAATGGCTTCTGCGATATCCATGTGAATTGCCTTGATTAGCTTGGTTTCATTGACGAAACGTTGGGTTGTGACAGAGGGTTCTAATCATGAAACACCCCGACAGGCGAAGCAACTGAGCCCACCAGCAGACTGCACCCTACTACATCCTCAGGCTCGTGATAGCCGGAGAACTACGTAATGGGCCCAGTATCGATCGCGTTAACTAACGCCTGCCCCGGTCGGCCACCCATTGCGCGCCGAGCACTGCTGCTTCCAATTCATCGGGCGTGAGCATCAGCGGCGGCATGTCGAATTCGCGGTCCAGAACGTAACCGATTCCAGCCTCGCCGTGGATCGGCACCCGCTGCCCAATCAAGTCGGCGACATCACGGTAAACCGAGCGCTGCGACACTTCCAACTCCGCGGCCAACTGACTGGCAGTGACCGGCCGGCGCGAACGCCGCAGGATCTGGATGATCTGAAACAGTCGATCGGCACGGCGCATGGCTATCTCCTGAGTTGCCAGTCTGCTGCCAGCATACTGACACCATGCTGGCAGGAGGCCTAGCGTAGAACAGTCGTACGCCGCATCGCGGCTCCAGCCTACCGAAGGAGAACTTCATGAATTTCGTCTCGATCCGTATTATCACCGCCGATATCAAGCGGCTTGCAGGCTTTTACGAGCAGATCACCGGCATCCCGGTGACGATGTATACCGAGGATTTCGGCGAACTGAAAACGTCCGCCTGCACTCTGGCAATGGGGAGTACGCGCACGTTGCAGCTATTTGGCGACGAGGTAGCCCGTCCTGCGGAAAACCACACCGCCATACTCGAGTTTCGAGTGGGCGACGTGGATGCCGAGTATCGAAGGTTGGTGGAGGTGATTGGGCATTCCCTGATTCAGGAGCCGACAACGATGCCTTGGGGCAACCGTTCGCTCCTGTTCCGCGATCCGGACGGCAACCTGGTCAACTTCTTTACGCCGATCAGCGCGGAGGCGATCAAGAAGTTCGCCCAGCGACACCGGCAGCTGATGGCAGGCGCTCGAACGCGTGATCTCCGCTGCGACGGGCACAGAGGAATCAGATGGCCCGGGCCGCATTGCGATCGAGATGGGTGCGGCTGTAGCTGCTAAACACCCGCTCGACCCGATCCATCATTGTCGGCAGACATTCGCCCATATGACCGATCAGAAGTTTCAGGCGCGGGTGACGGTCTAGCGCACCCGACAGCGCGAGACGCAGGATGTGGACAGCGACTTCAGCGTGCCAGCCCTTCTCCTGGATGAGGTTCGGGTTAAACATCTCGATTGCGTGCTCGGCTGTGCCGCTCGGACGCCCTGCCATTCATTGCTATTGGAACAACAATTGCGATTTTTCCAGCAACGAAAGACAATGCTGCCGTGAAAACCTTTGACGACCTCGAGATTCATCGCCCAGAGCTGGCACGCGGTTATCTGCAATTGCTCAATGCGCAGCCGCATAGGCCCATCGCGCTATTCGCGCCGCGCCGTGTCGGTAAAACTTTCTTTCTCGAGAATGACCTTTCCCCGGCAGCGCATGCGGAAGGGTTCATCACCGTGTATGCCGATCTCTGGTTGCACAAGACCGCACCGCTGGATGCTATCAATCATGCTCTTTGGCGATCACGTTCCAACCCTTGGAATGGAAGTAGTGGGCGGTTTCCAAGCCATAGCCGGATGAGCAACCCGTGATGAGTACTGTCTTCATGATGGTTTTCTTCAGTGGTTGAGGGTACGTGTAACGATAGGCATTAGGATCAGAACTATCTATAATCATTAGTCCAAGTTTCATTATCATGAGTCCAGAAATGGTCGATCCGCTATCTGAGGTCATCACCTTGCTCCGACCTCGGACGGCGTTCAGCAAGCTCATCAGCGGAGCTGGTCGCTGGGGCGTTCGCTACTCTGCCTTCGAGCAGCCAAGCTTCTGCACTGTCCTCGAAGGCAGTTGTCGTCTGACGGTCGATGGGCAGGAATCCACCACGCTCAAGGCGGGAGACTTCGTGCTCATGCCTGCAACGCCCGGCTTCACCATGACCGGGTTCGTGCCAGTGACGCCCGAACAGATCAATCCGAAGACGATGCCTTCTCCGACGGGTGAGGTCCGCCACGGAAGACGCGGCGGCCGGCCTGACGTGCGCATGCTCGGCGGATACTTTCTGTTTGATTCGCCGGATGCGGCGCTGCTGGTATCGCTATTGCCCGTGCTATTGCATGTGCGCGGCGTGGAGAGGCTCTCCGTGCTCGTGAAGCTCGTCAGAGAAGAGTCCTTGGAGCAGCGCCCCGGCCGCCCATCGGTGATCGATGACACGATCGCCACCAATCTGACGGCACCACTCCAGCTGACGGCTGCCCTGCTGCCGCATCTCGAGGCGCAGCCCAAAGCAACGGTGCTGACGGTAAGCTCCGGACTTGCGTTTACGCCATTGGCCTTGACCCCCACATACTCTGCAACGAAGGCTGCAATCCATGCGTGGTCGATTGCTCTTCGTTACCAGCTCCGTGAAACCTCGGTGGAGGTGTTGGAATTGGCGCCTCCCTATGTCCAGACGGAATTGATGGGGGAACAGCAGGCCAAGGATCCGAATGCGATGCCACTGGCGGACTTTATATCCGAGACCATGGATCTCCTGTCGGCCCAAACCGACGCCAAGGAAATCTTGGTCAAGAGAGTCTATCCCTTGCGCTTCGCGGGTGGTTTCAACAGCGAGAAGTTCTACAGCTTCGTCGATCAATTCAACGCGGCAATGTCCGGCCACTAGGAATCAAGGGTCAGAACCATGGCCCCAGTCTCGAGGGAGAGGCTGGGGTCATGTCCCTGTCGCGCGGCTTTACGCTTAAGCCCATGAAGATCGCTATTGTCGGAGCCGGTCGAATTGGCAGCGCGTTTGCCTTTCGCCTCAGCCGCGCAGGCCACGATTTGGCTGTCGTCGCCAGGGGCGCGCGATTGGAAGCGCTGCGTCAGGCAGGAGCCATCGTCTCCATCAGTGGGGAGCAGGCACCGGTGCAAGTGCTTGCGGCATTGGACGTATCGACGCCCTACGATCTCGTGCTGGTCACCGTGCTGAGCCACCAGGTCGACAGCTTGATGCCGGTGCTCCGGGGCAGTGCCGGCAAGACAGTGATGTTCATGTTCAACACCTTCGAGACCATCGATCACTGGCGCGAGGTCATCGGCGCAGAGCGCTTTGCCTTTGGATTTCCGAACATGGTCTCGTTCCTCGTCGATGGCAAGCTGCGCAGCGTCGTGGACGGGCCTGGAATGGTCACGACCCTGACGAGTGCATCCTGGGCCGCGCTGTTCAAGCAAGCGGGCTTTCCAACGGAGGTGGAACTCGATATGAACAGCTTCCTGCGCAGCCATGTGGCTTTCGCCGTCCCTGCCATGGTGGCGGGGATATTGACCTGGCAAAGCGATACCGAACTCACCTGGGCGGAGGCATCCCGCTTGACGGGCGCGCTCAAGGAGGGCCTGAGCCTGGTCCAAGGACTTGGACACACACTGAAACCCAGTTTTGTGCCATGGCTCGCTCGGTTGCCCTCCTTCGTGATCACTCCACTAGTATGGGCGGCGGCGCGCAGTCGGGCCATCAAGGACCTGGGCGAGTGTGGGCCGAATGAAGCCCGTGCCCTGATTGACGCGATGGCTGAGGCAGCCCCGGGGAAGGCGTCCAAGCTCCTCGCCATTCGCCCATAAGTCATGGGGGCGACGGCTTGCAGATGGCTGAGTGATCGTCATGGCCATGCCGGACATGTCAGCGGGTCTGCTGTATGTAAATTGCGCGCTCATGGGAGAACGCCTTGAATCCAAAGACCCCGTGATAGCTCCCCATGCCGCTTTGATTGACGCCACCGAAAGGCAACTGGTTCTCCAGATAATGAGAGAAAAATCCGTTGATAGTCACGCCGCCCGATGAAGTTCTGCTGAGTACCTTGTCGATGTTGTCTTGATTGTTGCTGTACATATAGAGCGCCAACGGCTTGGCACGGCTCGCGATGTAATCGATGACATCATTGATGTTCTTGTAAGTCAGAACCGGAACTACGGGCCCGAAAATTTCCTCCTGCATGATCAGCATGTCAGGAGTGACATCCGTGAGCATCGTCGGATGGATCGTGCGGTCGGCTTGCTCCAGCGTGCCGCCAACGGCAATCCTGGCGCCCTTGGCAACGGCATCATCGAAGAGTTTCTTGATTCGGTCGAAATTCTGATCATTAACGATCTGGGCGATACTCTCCTTCTTGATGCTGCCGTCGTCCCTGTACAGATTTTGTTTCACTTTGGCACGAAATTCCTCAACCAAACCGTTCTTCTGCTGCTCCTTGACGAATACATAATCGGGGCAGATGCAGGCTTGCCCTGCATTGAATTGCTTGGCTCCCGCCAGATCCCCGGCAACCATCTTCACATCCGCGTCTTCATCGACGATGACGGGAGATTTCCCTCCCAATTCCAGCGTGACGGTGGCCAGATGCTTCGCCGCCGCCGCCATCACCAGCTTTCCGACTCGCGTGCTTCCCGTAAAGAAGATGTGGTTGAACGGGAGGTCGAGCAAAGCGGTAGCCACATCGACACCGCCTTCAAATAGAGCAACCTCCCTTTCGTCGAATGTCTGTTTGATGATCTTGGCGGCGACTCTGGCCGTCGCTGGACACAAGTCCGTGAGCTTGACGATGCAGCAATTTCCGGCGGCAACGGCTGCCGCGACAGGGCCCAAGACCAACCCGAGCGGAAAATTCCAGGGCCCCAATATGAGGCATACCCCTCTCGCCTCGTACACGATTCGCGCCTTGTCGATCTTGTTCTGGGATGGAACCACTTCGACCGGCTTCATCCACTCGTCGAGATGACTGATATTCCTCTCGATATTGGCGGTCACGTTCAGGAGTTCAGTGATTCGTATCTCGCCTTCGGGCTTGCGTGTGTCTTTTTTCACTGCCGCCACGATCTCATCGCCGTGAGTCTCAACGGCCGCTTTCAACTTTCTCAGCTTCTCTTTCCGTTGCTCGGCGGTAGCGGCTTTCATCTCCCATTGATGCGCTTGCTGCAGAACGAAAACCCGTTCGATGCCTGCAAATACGCCTCGAGCAATCTGTCTGGCAGGAGTGGACACAGTATTTCCTCCATTAAATTAGCGACGATTCCCCGGGATTCCGGGGAGAACCCGCGGACATTATGAATCATCTTGAATGGGACGTGGAGAAATGGGCAAATGGCGAGAAGTAGCCTGCGGCAGTGCACGTGCTGCAGGACGCCCAGCTCTATCGTCATCTTCGGAAGTCTGGCATCAGATCGCTCAATAAAGCATGTCGGCGATCTTCTGGAACCGCCGCGTGTTGGCGTTGTGTTTCATCACGCCGGCCGAGAGGCAGCAGAAAGTGAGGTCTCGGTCCGGATCGACCCAGAAGAGCGACGTGCGCGCCCTCGTTGCCGAACCAGCCGGAATCGAGCCGCATTTGATCCATCTTTTCCCCGAATCCATCAAGGAAAGGAGAACCCCCTCACTCCCACTCGATCGTCTCCGGCACCTGTAAGCATCTGAAAACAAGTGACTTTGTATCGGCGCTCGCCAATATTACCGTCAGATCTACCGGCAGACAATGTTGCTTGGGGGCGATAGAAGGCGATAAATGCCGAAAGGGTCGAGGTGCTTTGCCAGCCATGCGACGCGAATATCGATCAACGTCAGTAGCTGCCACGAACTGCAGGCACGTTTCGGGCGCCTTGAAGCCCTAGGGAGTTCTCTCGTCCTGATTGACGCGTGCTGTCCCGTTGATTGGCGCGCGACAGGCTGACCAGGAATACCTGAAGGTGTAGGTAGGCCGCCAACTCTCCGCGGGTCCAATATTGATACGCATGTTGTCGCGGTAGCGATTTCGCGCGTCCTGAGTGTCTTTGACTGCTATATATTCCACGACGTAATTGGTTTTCGACTTGCGAGCGATAATATCTTCCGCAGTCGTGGCGCGCGCGTAGTTGCAGTTCGGCGTGGTTCGCATTGTTTCGACTCTACGCAATACGGCCCCGACAGCAAGTTCACATGACTCCACTTTTGAGGAATGCTCATTCGATTTGATAGATTTGTCTGCCAAGGTATCGGGCGGAATTTGGGTTAGGAGTAGGAAATTCCAGCCCGGGATCCCGGCCTCCGAGGACACGACGGAAGTCGACTCGAACACGCTCGGCGTCACCAGCTGGCGCGCCTTTTTCAATCGTCGCCAATGAGGCAGTTCTTTTGTGAGTAAACAAGTCACAAAGGCATCCCGACTTGCCGCTGGCACAGCAATCACTCGGACTACGTACGAAGCCTCCCCCTCATCAGCGACCGCGGTGGTTTCGCCGTGGACACGAGTAAATGGCATCAGGCTAAACAAAAGCACCAAACCGGACAGGAGGCGCTGAAACCTTTTCATTTCAAATACTCCGAGTAGCCAATGTTATATCAACACTGCATGGCGTAAGTTGATTAAGGAACGGCGCCAGTACGTTTAGATTAGTGCGGCGTTGAAGGGTAGCATCGCCTCGAAGTCTTCGACGGTTTTGGCTTTCGGTAATTCAGCGAACAGTCGGCGCAGATACGCGTATGGCTCGAGGCCGTTGGCGCGGGCGGTCGAGACGATGCTGTAGAGTGCTGCGCACTTGTCACTGATGTACTTGATGAACAGCAGCACCAGTACATAGTCCTTGTATTGGCTTGCATCCATGCCGCCGCGTAGCTCATCGCAGCTTTGCCATAGGGACGAATAAAGTTCGGATTTCTTTATGGCCATTTTTGTTTAGTAACCATCATGCAATGGGATACAACTTCGGAAACCACCGCTCAACCACATCGATTGGAAAGCCAAGCCGCAACGGCGCCCTATGCGAGTCTGAGACGAGCAGACGTTTTTCCAAGAGAGCGGAAATCACGCGACGGGCAGTGCGTTCACTGGTGCCGATCAGACCCGGCACGCGCCCTCGCTCTAATTCCCCAGAAAGGAGTGCCTCGCGGAGGACTGCGAAGCTGCGCTTCGGGAGCCGCTCCGCGCTTTCCTCATCGCGCACATACAGTTCCATACGACGCTGAAGCTCGGACGGATCGAGCAGCTCTCGCATGTAGCGAATCTGATCAAGACAAATTTCCAGAAAGAACTTGCTGAAATCGATCAATGCTCTCTGAGACAACGCACCTCGCCCATCAAGGTCACCCATGCGGGGCTCATCGGCGGCCGTTAACAAGCGCTTGTAATCACCAGAATTCCGAGCCAGCCCGCGAGAAACTGACCACAGCGCAGAGCCGATTCCAAGATCCAGCAGCATGGCATGCGACATCAGCCGCGCAACGCGACCATTGCCATCGAGAAATGGATGGATCCAAAGAAAGCGATGATGAGCGGCCGCTACAGCGATTGCCTGACGCGGCTTCGTGAGGCGCGCTGAATCGTAAGCTTCCTCGAATCTGCGCATGAACGCAGGAAGATCATCTGCCGCGGGCGGGACGTGCCGTCCCACGGCGACCGTGCGCGCTCGCAGTTGTCCTGGAACGACGGGAATCTGCTCACCGGTGTCGGGATTTTCAACAATGAGCAGACTTTCGGGCAACCGTCTGCAAAACTCTCGATGCGTCCATTCGATGAATTCGAGTGAGGTTGTCGGGCGCGGAGGATCGATTCTCTCATCGATCATTTGCTGCACTTCGATGTGAGCGCGCGCCTCGAGCTGCAGATCGCGCCGATGCGGATCGTTTGAGTAATCAGCGGCCAAGGCACGATCGATGTCGCGCGGGTGAGTGTTGTGTCCCTCAATTAGATTCGAGTAGTAGCAGTTCATCGATCGGACGAGTTCTGCGACCGAGAGTCGAACGACAGGATGCAGCTGGCCGGACAGTCGGCTAGCCTCGCGGGCCAGGTCGAACGCCAGATTTTCGAGGACATCGGTGCCCTCGGCCGGCATGAACGGTTCTGCGGCAGCTGGTGTCAATGCCCCTCCTAGATGCCTCTGAATGACCGGTTCTGTGGCCGGAATATTACCATCAAAAACAGTCGATTGGGGAGAAGGTCTGCGAATTTATGGCCGGATAGATGGCCCACATTAACATCTGCACTGTTATCGTGCGTTATTGACGTTATCGATAGAAAACTAACAAATACAATAGCTTAAAAGTCACGTCGCACTCAATCGCTGACCGGGACCGATCCGCCCCCTGTTTACAAGCTCTACTCATCAGCGCTCAATGAGCCAATCGTCCGCCTCGACACGCCTCGTAACTCTCTCCTCTTGAGCGACGGATCCTCCCCGAGGGTGCCTTCGGCGGCGTCGCGGTCGACGACACGCACTCGGAGACCCGCCGCGCTCCCGCCGACAGGTCGAGAGGCGACAAGCGTGCCTTCGCGTCGGTCAGGTCTCACCAGTCGCCACCGGCATCTGTCAGGGCTTCACGAACCGGTAGGCGAAGCGATCGGTCTTGCCCTTGATCGAGGGATCGAACACCTTGATCGAGTGCGGATCGTCCTTGTTCGCGAGCATGGTGCTTTCCGCTTCCAGTACGAAGCCGGCCGCCTTCACCTCCTCGCGAACGGATGCAGGCTCAATCCGATGCAGCGACATCACCATATTCCACAACGGCGCAGAGGGCGCTCGCGTCCCCCTCGCTATGATCACTGCCGCTCACGGCAATCGACAATTTACTCATGCGGCCTCCTTACGTTTTGCAAGATCCTCTAAGGCATTCAGAATTCCATCGGCGCCCGGATTTACTCCCACAGGCGATTCAAAGCTCCAAGCAATGACGCCGTTCTTGTCGATCACGAATAGGGCGCGCGCCGCGGTCCCATCTTCGTCGCGATAGGCTCCATAGAGCCGCGCTACCGCTCCCTTCGGTTCGAAGTCCGCCGCTAGCGGGAGGTGGAGGTGCCTCGCCGCGGAGAAAGCACCGTGACACCAGGCCCCGTCAACAGAGATGCCCACCAGTTGCGCCCCGTGCTTCACAAACTCCGGCAATATTTCGTTGTATAGGGTCATTTGATCGCCGCACACTGGGCTCCAGTCTGCCGGGAAGAAAGCGAGCACGACCGGTTTTCCGCGCAGTTCGCCGAGGGTGAGCTTTTGGTCTGGAGTTACATCCAAGCTGAAATTGGGTGCAGCGCGACCGGCGCCTAGAATGTCGGCCATATTCATTTCTCTGGTGTTGGAACGCGGTTGCGATGTAGTTGAAATAGTTACATCGCTTCACAGTACCTGTGCTGCAGGTTGCGGCACTTCGTGACCCTTGGTCTGTGCGGCAACCCGCCTAGGCGGGTCGTTATTGGCGCTTCGCGCCGTGGAGTTCATTCCCAACAAAAAGAGGTGAAGCCCCAATAGGCCGGGGCGAATCTGTATCCACTGCGCTAGTTTCGGTGCAGACTGCTGGTCGCGGTGCGGTCTCAATTGCAACAGCTGACGGTGCGTAGGCACCGTATCCTAGGTGGGCCCGGACGATTGTCCCAGCTTCTCATCGGAGTCAATAGGAACACGGCAGGCGCTTTCATACCGGTTCACAAGGTTAAACCAACTCAGCATCAGAATAAGTTTCCGCGTGTTATCGAATCCCCAGCGCTCGATGGATAGTTCCAGTGAGTCCTCTTCCAGGGTTGCACGATCGGCGAGGTCGTCCGCCATTCGCGCAATCAAAACGATGTCCGGGTCAATTCCGGTGACGGAGCCATCAGCTGTGAGCGCCTCAACCTCAGCTTTTGAAAGCCCACTATTGAGCGCTATACGAGTGGAAGCATGCACAGCATAGTCGCATTTCAATCGCACCGCGGTCCGCAATATCATTGCTTCCCGCAGCCGAGCATCGGCGGCGGGGCAGGCAAAGACCGCCCTCATTAGCGCAACAGCTGGGCCCGCGAGATCGCCAGTTGCCGCCAATGCGATTGCCCCATTCAGCGTTTTGGCGGGATTAAAATCTTTTCCGAAAGCGAGTAGCCCCTCTTCGTCGGTTGGCATTGGCAAACAAATGGCGGTCATAAGTTCATCCCGGCAGATTGGGCAGTCTGCGAATCGGGCCGCCATCAATGCGGCCTTATTGTTTCCTGAAAACTTTTTGATTCAGAGCGTTCGGCCATGCGCGGACTCTTCGTTCGCGTTTTCGACGCATAGCCAACCTTAATGCCCGAGCGTCGGCTCCCGGGCAACTACCCCGGGGTCGCCAATGACTGGAATGGGCCGATTGCGGCGGAGGCGCCTTCCCCGATACCGATCGCTCGTTCCTATCGGCAGTCATCTCAAGATCCGCACTCGCGGCTACTCAATCGTCGCCGGCACCTCTAAGTACTTGAAAGCAAATGACATCGCTTCGGGGCGCGCCAATATTACCGTCATGTTGACCGTCAGAAAATTCCGCTTGGACGCGATAGAAGTCGATAGATGCCGAAAGGGTCGAGGTGCTTTGGCAGTCATGCGAAGCGAATTTCAATGTCTAACAAGTGGGGGCTGGAAAGTCGCGATTCGTGGACCGGTGGCAAGGCACTGTGCTGATGCTGGTAGTGTGACACGGCTATGGGATTTGCTATAAGGTTGCGCAAGCTCAAATTTCATTAAGGGGGTATTCGTGCGATCAACAAATGCGTTTCTGACTTTAGCCCTGGCAACGGGAATATTCNNGCCCCACCCGCGGGGGCCATGCGCCCAGCCAGCAAGGATCCGACGGCGGCGCCCGCGGGAACTTACGCCCTAGATCTGGAGCACCACGCGGTGATAGCGCGGGCCTCGCACGGAGGGGTGTCTTTTAGCGTGCTGCGCTTTGCCGCCAAACAAGGCTCGCTAGTATGGGACCCGACTAATCCAGGCAAAAGCAAGCTGGAAGTGACCGTCGATGCAAAGCCGATCACCGACCCCATCGTTTACCGCATCAAAGTTGAATCCGATGCGATGCTGGATACCGCTAAGTTTCCGGAAATAAAGTTTGTATCGACAGCCGTGCGCGCGATGGGTGGCAATCGCTACGAAATTGATGGTCAACTCACCTTGTTGGGGATGACGAAGCGGGCACAGATTCAAGCCAGCTTCGTCGGCACTGGGCGAAGGATCCCAACGGGGGAAACCACGATCGGATTTACCGGCTCCATGAACGTCAACTGGCCGGAATACAAGGGCCCAGGGATGGCAAACAGCGTGGGCGTCGTGACGGTGGGACTGGACGCGGAGTTTATAGGTGCTAAGGCACCCTAGCCCTTCTCTTCCAAAGCTGCCGTAAGGCACTGCAGCTGATCGATCAGCTGCAGTGCCTCCTCCGGCGCGAGCACTCGCCGGCTGGGCACTGCTCCTCGGCAATTTCGGTCCTTGGCTGCTGGTCATGGCGTTCGAGTGATTGATTGTGACGTTTCAGATTCGAGCCGAGGAATCCGCGCTCGCAGCGAAATTTAGGGATGAGTACGGGCAATACACTCGCCGGGTCAATCTGTGGTTCGGGCGCCTGCGCTCTTAACGCGGCAGACCAAGTTTTTGCCAGTTTTGCCCCACCTTTCCCTATTTTCCGCCTTGGAAATAGGTGGCAAGCTAAGGAAGCGCCCTGGTCACTCCCACTCAATCGTCTCCTGCACGTATAAGCACCTGAAAATACGAGACTTCCTCGCAGGGGACGCCATATTTACCGTCACATCTACCGCCAAGAGATTCCGCTTGGGAGCGATAGATGCGGAACGAGCAAGTCCATTTTCTTCGTACGATCACCGCACCCACTCCCAGCCCCAAACATGCCGCAATATTGCATCCTGTATCCTATCAGGATACAATGCCGCGTGATCAAGACATTCCGTCATGCCGGGCTTGAGCGCTTTTATCGCACTGGCTCCAAAGCTGGAATCCAGCCCAAGCATGACAAGAAGCTGCGCACGCAACTGACCGCTCTGGATGCCGCGACACAATCGCAGGACCTGGCGGTGATCCCGGGCTGGCGCCTTCATGAGCTAAAGGGCGATCAGACGCGTCGCTGGTCGATCAGCGTCAACGGAAACTGGCGACTGACATTTAGTTTTGAGGGCATGGACGTGGTGCTGCTCGATTATGAAGACTACCACTAGGAGAGGCGACATGAGCCAGATGCACAACCCTTGCCACCCCGGCGAAGTGCTCAAGGAAGCCTTGAGCGAGATCAGCGTGACCGATGCGGCCAAACGCTTGGGAGTCGGCCGCGTGGCGCTCTCGCGCCTGCTGAACGGTGCCACCGGCATCAGCCCAGAGATGGCCCTGCGCCTATCCAAGGCACTCGGCACTTCGCCGGAATTCTGGTACGGCATGCAGGTCAACTTCGACCTATGGCAGGCCAAGAGGAAGTTCCGCGGCAAAGTGCGCCCCATCATCCAGCGTCCGATCACTGCAGCCTGAATTGCCCTGGGTTCCAGGAGAGCCCTGCAGTTGAGTCACATCGCGCGCGTTGGGCGCCGAATTATAGCCAGTTTCCCCGTCAATTCCGCTCTTACGCTTCAGCCGCGAACCGTGGCAAAATCTATAGGCAGCCCCCTCACTCCCACTCAATCACTCAATCGTCTCCAGCACCTGTAAGCGTTTGAAAACAGGTGATTTCGTGTCTGGGCCTGCTAATCTTACCGTCACGTATACCGGCAAGAGATTTCGCTTGGGCGCGATAGAGGCCGATAGATGCTGACAGGATCGAGGTGCATTTACCGCTATGACGCGCGAACAGCCATCAACGGAGCAGTGGTTGCGGGCGCCCTCGGCTAGATTTACGTTGTTATGGTGCAATCGAAGTTTGAGAGCCTCGCCGTCGGACGGTCCGAAAACGACAAAAGACCTGTTCCGCGAACGCCAGCGCGTAGCGACTCGCTGACTGGACGGGCGTCTACGGTCGATGGTCCGCGATCCAATAGTCGCTCGAATTCGCTGCCACCAAGTCCCGCCTATGTTTGTTTTCTCCGCCCGTGAAAGCATTTGCAGACAGTTGCGCTAAAATCTTTCCCACTATCCTTTAAAGTATAATAGCCAGGGTGAAGCGCTGGCGTTACACAAGCGTCGCTAATATACGAGGATCATCGTGGTTCAACTTGCCGACGCTGACATCATCACGCGCGAAGTGCTGAGCTGGGAGGGCATCCATATCTTTCATCACCCGCTCTCTTCTTGCTCGCAGAAACTGCGCATCTTTCTGAATCTCAAGAGCATTGAGTGGCAGTCACACGTGGTCGATCTGCAGAACAAGCAGAACTTGAGTCCGTGGTATCTCGGCATCAATCCGCGCGGCCTGGTGCCCACACTGGTTCATGACGGGGCAGTGCATATCGAGAGCAATGACATCCTGGTTTATCTTGAGCAAATATTTCCAGCGCCGCGACTGATTCCTGTCGGCATGGAAAATCAGATGACGGAGTTACTCAGGCACGAGGACGATCTGCACCTGGACTTGCGGACGCTGAGTTTCAAGTTCGTGTTCGCACCGCACGGTCCGCCCAAGTCTGAGGAAGATCTGAAACGCTATGCAACCGCCGGTTCCGGCACCGTGCAGGGCAGAAGAGACGCTGCCAAGGATGAGCAGATCGCTTTCTGGCAGCAATTCATTACGGGCGTCGGTATCAGCGACGACGTCGCGCGCCAAAGCGTGCAAAAATTCCACACCGAATTTGCCGAGCTGGAGCGACGGCTCGCTGATCGGCCGTACTTGCTCGGTACCAATCTTACCGTGCTGGATATTGCGTGGTTTATCTATGCCAATCGGCTGTTACTCGCCGGTTATCCAATGATGCGACTGCATCCGCACTTAGCTCTGTGGTTCCAGCGAATGCACCAACGCCCCGAGTTCGCCAAGGAAGTGGCCTTACCACCGCCTGCCGAACAGCATTTCGCGGAGATTCGCAGGGCACATGCTATGGCGGGAAAGACTTTGGAACAGATTGCTGGTCTATGATGCCCAAGACGCAAGCGCGATCTACCATCGCCGGTAGTTGGCATTCAAGCTTGCGAATAATCCACCATTCTACCGTTCACCGCGTATGCGCTGCTCGCTATCACGGCACGCCGAGCGACGTCGCACGCCCGAGGGGCATCGTTCGGCATCGGCGCAAATTACGCAGCGTATTGGCATTTCGTCGTTCGGAGTTGAATGAAAGTGGCAACACCGAGGCACAGTCGCAGGACGGTCGTCGGCTGCGTCGGTACGAACGACGCCGGATCGTCGAGCGCTTCTTTGCGTGGATTCAGTGGCAACGTCGGCTCCTGGTTCGCTGGGAATACTACCCCGACCATTTTCCTCGGCGTCGCGCAGCTTGCAGCCCTATGCATCCTGCTCAAGCGATCTTGAGATAGGTTCTAGTCAATTGCACATTGGATTGTCCCCGGGAGTTTCATGATGGAGCTGTATCACAACAGCATGTCGGTCTGTTCGCAGAAAGTGCGATTGGTGCTGCGCGAGAAGCATCTCAGGCCGGCCGAGCACAATCTGAACTTACGCGCCGGCGACTCGACGCGAGCCGAATACCTGAAGCTCAATCCCAATGGCGTGGTGCCGACCCTCGTCGACCGCGGCGCGGTCATCGTCGAATCCACCGTAATCTGCGAATACTTGGAAGATGCCTATCCCGATCCGCCAATGCGGCCGAAGGACATGGTGCAACGTGCCGCAATGCGCATCTGGACGCAGCGTGTCGACACCGGCCTGCATGCCGCGTGCGGCGTCATCAGTTTCGCAGTCGCATTTCGCCGTCAACTGCTGGAACAGCCCGCAGAAGCCATTGAGCAATACATCGCTAGCAAACCTATTCCTGAAATGCGCGAGAACATTCGCCAGACGCTCAAGCTCGGCGTACAGGCGCCACAGGTCGCGAGCGCAGTCAAGACTTACGATCGCATCATCGGACTCATGGCAGATCAGCTGGACCACACGCCCTGGCTGGCAGGAAACGAATACAGTCTTGCGGATGTGGCGCTGCTGCCGTACGCATGCCGACTCGAGCATCTCGCGATGTCTTGGATGTGGGACCATCGCGCAACCGTTGCCCGATGGCTCGAGCGCTGTCGGACGCGCTCAAATTACGTCGGCATCGCCGACTATCTCGATGAGCACTATTTGGCACTCATGCGCGAAAGCGGCGAGTCAGCGCGCCCTGCACTCGAAGCTGTCTTGGGTACATAGGCAGCCCCGCTCAAGGGCGCGTATTGAAGTGGCCGCTGCAGTTGAACATCGACACCGCCCAAATCGAGCCAGGCAAGCCCGATTCGTGGAACGGGCCATATGGTGAGCCCGAGGCTACCGTCGACAGCGCTTGCCCGATAGATTCGGCGACCAAGTTGCTCCGCCGGACCGCCTGTCCGCCGTTGGTACCCCCGCCCACGCTCCGAATCCGTCCTTCCCTGCCATTGAGCTGAACCCGTGCACGCACAGGCCGAAGCCCGCCGGGCCGTATAGCTGAACTACGACGGGAGGGCGAGACCCCTCACTCCCACTCTATCGTCGCCGGCGGCTTCCCCGAAATGTCGTAGACCACCCGCGATATCCCCGGCACCTCGTTGATGATGCGGTGGGTAACCCGATCCAGAAACTCATACGGTAGCCGCGCCCAGCGCGCCGTCATGAAATCGATGGTCTCGACGGCGCGCAGCGCCACCACATAGTCGTACCGCCGCCCATCGCCCATCACGCCCACCGAGCGCACCGGCAGGAACACAGCGAACGCCTGACTGACCTGGTCGTACAGCCCGTGCCGGCGCAGCTCCTCGATGAAAATCGCATCGGCGCGCCGCAGCACATCGGCGTGCGCCTTGTGAATCTCGCCCAGGATGCGCACCCCGAGCCCCGGCCCCGGAAACGGATGCCGGTGCACCATTTCCGCCGGCAGATCCAGCGCGAGGCCGAGCTTGCGCACCTCGTCCTTGAACAACTCGCGCAGCGGTTCGAGGAGCTTGAGCTTCATGTGCTCCGGCAGCCCCCCCACATTGTGGTGAGACTTGATGACATGGGCCTTGCCCGTCTTCGCCCCGGCCGATTCGATCACATCCGGATAGATGGTGCCCTGCGCCAACCACTTCACATCCGCGAGCTTGGTCGCTTCCTCGTCGAACACCTCGATGAACACGCGGCCGATGATCTTTCGCTTCCGTTCCGGATCGGCCTCGCCGGCGAGCGCCGCCAGAAAGCGCTGTTCGGCGTCGACGCGCACCACGCGCACGCCCATGTGTTCGGCGAAGGTCGCCATCACCTGATCGCCCTCGCCCAGCCGCAGCAAGCCATGGTCCACGAACACACACGTCAGCTGCTCGCCGATCGCACGATGCAGCAACGCCGCCAGCACCGAAGAATCCACGCCGCCCGACAAGCCCAGCAACACCTTGTCGCCGCCCACCTGGGCACGAATTCGCGCCACGCTGTCCTCGATGATATTGCCGGTGACCCAGCTCCCCACGCAGCCCGCGATCTCGCGCACGAAGCGCCGCAGGATCTCCGCACCCTGCAGACTGTGGGTCACTTCGGGATGGAACTGCACGCCGTACAGCCGGCGCGACTCATCGGCCATGGCCGCGAGCGGTGCATTGTCGCTGGCCGCGATGACGCTGAATCCCGGCGGCACGGCAACCACACGATCGCCATGACTCATCCAGACGTCGAGCACGCGCCGACCGGTCGCGTCGCGATTGTCCTCCAGGCCATCGAACAGCCGAGACGGCGCGGTGGGCCTGATCTGCGCCGCGCCGAATTCGCGATGCGTGGAGAGTTCGACCTGGCCGCCCAGCTGCGCCGCCATGATCTGCATGCCATAGCAGATGCCGAGCACCGGCACGCCCATGTCGAAGACGAGCCGCGGCGCCGCCGGACCCTGCACGTCGTACACCGACTCCGGACCGCCCGACAGGATCACCGCGGTGGGCGCGAAGCGCTCGATGTCGGCCGGATCCGCATCGCAGGCATAGATCTCGGAGTACACGCCGAGCTCACGCACGCGCCGCGCGATCAGCTGGGTGTATTGGGCGCCGAAATCGAGGATCAGTATCCGATCGGCATGAACGTCGGGCATCAACCGATCCGGTAGTTGGGTGCTTCTTTGGTGATGGTCACATCGTGCACATGACTCTCACGAACACCCGCGCTGGTGATGCGCACGAACTGCGGCCGGGTGCGCATCTCCTCGATGCTGCCGCTGCCGGTATATCCCATGGCAGCGCGCAGACCGCCGGACAGCTGATGCAGAATGGAGACCAGGCTGCCCTTGTACGGCACGCGGCCCTCGATGCCTTCGGGCACCAGCTTCTCCAGCTCCGTCGTCGTATCTTGAAAATAGCGGTCGCTGGAGCCGTGGGCCTGCGCCATCGCGCCCAGCGAGCCCATGCCGCGATACGCCTTGTAGGAACCGCCTTGATAGAGTTCGACTTCGCCCGGCGATTCTTCGGTGCCGGCGAACATGCCGCCGATCATCACGCAATGCGCACCGGCCGCCAGTGCCTTGGCGATATCGCCGGAGTAGCGGATGCCGCCGTCGCCGATGACGGGCACGCCCGTACCGTCGAGCGCCTTGGCCACGCGGGAGATGGCGCTGATCTGCGGCACGCCCACGCCCGCCACCACGCGCGTGGTGCAAATGGACCCCGGGCCGATGCCCACTTTGACGCCGTCCGCGCCATATTTCACCAGGTCGAGCGCGCCTTCGGCGGTGACGATGTTGCCGCCGATGACCTGCAGATCGGGATAGCGCTTCTTGATCTTGGCGACCGTTTCCAGCACCCCGCGCGAATGCCCATGCGAGGTATCGACCACCACCACATCCACGCCTGCCTCGCGCAGCGCCGCTACGCGCTCCAAGGTGTCGGGCGCCGTGCCCACCGCCGCACCGACGCGCAGGCTCCCCACGTCATCCTTGCACGCATTGGGGAATTCGGTGGCCTTCTGGAAATCCTTCACCGTGATCATGCCCTTCAAGTCATGATCGCCGGCGATCACCAGCACCTTCTCGATGCGATGTTTGTGCAGCAGGGCCAGCACTTCGTCCTTGGGCGCATTCTCGCGCACCGTGATCAAGCGGTCCCTGGGCGTCATCACCGACGACACGGGCGCGTCCAGCTTGGTTTCGAAGCGCAGGTCCCGATGCGTGACGATGCCCACCACCTTGGTGCCGAGCACCACCGGGACCCCGGAAATGTTCTTCGCGCGGGTCAGTTCGAGCACCTCGCGGATGGTCATGTCTGGTTTGACCGTGATCGGGTCGCTGATGACGCCGCTTTCGAATTTCTTGACGCGATCGACCTGGCGGGCCTGACTGTCGATCGACATGTTCTTGTGGATGATGCCGACGCCGCCCTCTTGGGCGATGGTGATCGCCAGCCGGGCTTCGGTCACCGTATCCATGGCGGCCGATACCACCGGCAGATTGACGCGAATTTCGCGGGTCAACTGGCTGGCGAGTGAGACCTCGCGCGGCAACACTTCCGAGTATGCCGGGACGAGTAAAACGTCATCGAAGGTGAGTGCCTCTTCTAGAATACGCATAGGGTCGCGTTCACAGGTTCGTCTAAGAGGCGGCGCATTGTACCTTGCGGGTCCTTCGCGGTAAACCGCAGTATCATCCGCGCATGGATTCAAGCCCCACGCTCGCTCCAGGCCTCCGTCCGGACCGCGACGTCTACACGGTTTCTCGCCTCAATCGCGAGGTTCGCGTGCTCCTGGAGCGCGGTTTCGGCAGTCTATGGCTCGAAGCGGAAATCTCGAACTTCGCGCGGCCGAGCTCCGGGCACTGGTATTTCTCGCTCAAGGACGCGGGCGCCCAGGTGCGCTGCGCCATGTTCCGCCAGCGCAATATGCTGTCCCCGTTCACGGCCCGCGACGGGCAAAAAGTGCTGGTCCGCGCCCGCATCGGGCTGTACGAGCCGCGCGGCGAGTACCAGCTCATCATCGATCACATGGAGGATGCCGGCCTAGGCGCCCTGAAGCGGCAATTCGAGGAATTGAGCGCCAAGCTGGCTGCCGAGGGTCTGTTCGCCGCCGACCGCAAGCGACCGCTGCCGGGGCTGCCGCGCCGTATCGGCATCGTCACCTCGCCCACCGGCGCCGCGGTGCGCGACATCCTGCACGTACTGGCGCGGCGCTTTCCGGCCATTCCGGTGCTGATCTACCCGGTGCCCGTACAAGGCGCGCAGGCGGCCGCGGACATTGTCGCGGCGCTTGCCCTGGCCGGCAGTCGGGCCGACTGCGATGTCCTGATCCTGGCGCGCGGCGGCGGTTCCCTGGAGGACCTCTGGGCGTTCAACGATGAACGGTTGGCGCGCGCCATCGTCGCCTCGCCCATTCCGATCATCACCGGCATCGGCCACGAGGTCGATTTCACCATCGCAGATTTCGCCGCGGATGTACGTGCGCCCACGCCCTCTGCTGCCGCCGAACTGGTCGTGCCGGATGGCGAGGAATGGCTCTCCAGCTTCGTACGATTGGGCACGCGGCTGCAGCGCGGCATGCGACGCCGGCTGCAAACCCACCTCGAGCGGCTGCGCTGGTTGACGGGCCGCGCCGCGCTCGTCAGTCCCAGCGCGCGGCTGACGCAACAGGCCCAGCGGCTCGATGAGCTCGAACAATGCCTGTCGCGCGCCATGTGGCGTCGGCTCCAGGACCATCGCGAGCGCCTGCGCTGGCTCACGGGCCGTGCCGCATTGGTCAGTCCCGTCACGCGATTGACACAGCAGCTCTCGCGCCTGGAGAGCTTGGAACAACGCCTGGGGCGAGCGACGCTCGCGACATTGCGCCGGGCCCGCGAGCGCTTGCTGCCCTTGGTGCGCACCTTGAACGCCGTGAGCCCGCTGGCGACGCTCGAACGCGGCTATGCGATCGTGACCACCGACGACGGCCGAATCTTGCGTGACGGCGCGGATGCCAAGCCCGGCGCCCTGGTCGAAGCCCGTCTCGGGCGCGGCGGCTTTCGAGCCAAGATCGAAGGGCCGCTGTGAAGCGCCGGATCCTCGACCGGGGCGCGGCAACGTCCGGGGCCGTGGCGCTTGCCATGCTGAGTGCCTGGCTGGGACTCGCCGCCGATGCCCGGGCGGCGAGTTTCGAGCTGCCGCACGAGAGCGCGGTGCCCGGCGGCATCAAACTGATCCGGCTCGATGACGCCGCCGCGCTGCCCTACGTCGAGGCGCAAGAGCACCGCGCGCTGGTGGTGAAGGACGGCGCAAACTGGGTGGCCGTGATCGGAATCCCCCTGGCCGCGCCGCTCGGGACGGAGCACGTCATCGTGCGCGATGCCGGCGGCCGGCACGACCTGTCGTTCGAGATAGGCAACAAGCAATACGCCAGTCAATCGCTCAAGGTCCAACCGCGCCAGGTCAACCTCTCCAAGGCGGATCTCGCACGAGTGGCCGGTGAACGCGAGCGCATCGATCGCGCGCTCAGCCGGTATTCCGAGCCGCCGCCGGAATCCCTGCATTTGCCGCAGCCTGTCCCGGGCGTCCGCAGCAGCTCGTTTGGTTTACGCCGCATCTTCAATGGCGAATCGCGCAATCCACACGGCGGCATGGATATCGCCGCAGCCACGGGAACACCGGTCGCGGTACCCATCGCCGGGACCGTGGTCGACACCGGCGATTATTTCTTCACCGGCAATACCGTGTTCGTCGATCACGGCCGCGGGCTCATCAGCATGTATTGCCATCTGAGCGCCATCGACGTGACGCCCGGGCAGCACGTCGTCGCCGGCACGCGCCTCGGCGCGGTGGGGATGACCGGGCGCGCCACCGGCCCCCACTTGCATTGGGGGCTCGCCTTGAACCACGCCTGGGTGGACCCCGAGCTGTTCGTCCGCTAAGTACCGCTGCCCAGCATCTGATCGACGGCCACCCCTTCCAGCGCCGGCGTCGCCAATGCAGCCTGCCGCATGCGCGCACTGTGCTCCTGCACGGCCGCACCTGAGGGCTGCATCTCGACTTGGCCCTGGAAGAACGCGCCCTCCATGACACCGACGCGCGGCGCGAACACGTTGCCTTTCACTTTAGCGGTCGCTCGAATATTGACCAATTCCGTGGCAAAGAGATCGCCGTCCACCTTGCCGTCGATGATGATGACCCGCGCCCGAATGTCGCCCTTCATCGAACCTTCGGGGCCGATGGTGAGGGATTGAGTGTGGGTGATGGACCCTTCGACGCTGCCTTGCACGATGAGATCTTCCTGCGCCGACAGCTCGCCGCGAAACCGCAAACTGGCCCCAAGCACGGACGCGCGCGGCGCAGCGTCGGGAGCACGGGCCTCGGACGAGCGGGCCTCGGCGCGAACTTCCGGCGCCTTCGGCTCGCCGGCACGCTGCGGTCCCGGCGGCGGCGTACGCGGCTCGGCGCGCGGTTCGGCACGTGCCTCGGAGCGCGGTTCGCGCGGTTCCGGGCGACTCGTCAGCGATTCAAAGCCCGTGCGACCGCTGGAATTGGCATTTATCATGGGCACTTCTCCCTCGTCCGATTTTTTGAACCAAGCCATTGTCTTAGGCCGCGCTGGTGGACGGTTTGACCATGCGCGGCGGCACGACCTCGTGTTTGGGCAGCTGAGCCGCTTTCTTGCCGTCCATGTCGATGTTGCCGCTGAAGCTGGCACCCTCGAGGATGCTGACGACGGGGGCGTAGATGTTGCCGATGACCTTGGCCGTCTCCTTGACGAAAATGGCTTTCTCCGCCTGCAGATCGCCCTCGACCGTGCCCTCGACGACGATCAGTTGCGCGCGAATGTTTGCCTTGACCGTGCCCTGCGCACCGACGGTGAGTCGCTGCGTATGCGTAATGGATCCTTCGACGCGCCCTTGGATCAACAGATCCTCCTCGGCCGATAGATCGCCCTTGAAATACAGTGTCGGACCGAGAATCGAGGCGCGGTCGGCGGCGCCGCTGGGTGGGTTGCTCATCGAGATTTCTCCAGGTGTCGAAGACCACGGGTGATGGGCGGAGCCTACCTGGCATAATCCCATCGCAAGTGCGACCTGGATCACGAAATTCCGTCGTGTAAAAAATCGCCACCCGAGTGTCGCCATTCGCGGACGCATTCGCGGCGCATCGCACCGCGAATACGCCGCGAGGGCAGGCGCAAAGTCCGGGCGGCGACGCGCACCCTCGGCGCAGCCCGCCGCCGCGTGGCAACGGATTCGCGAACGCGCCGCGGTGCGTTCGTCAGCTCGGACGGTTGAGCCGTCGCTCGATGCGAGTTCGGGAAACGAGTCCGCGTACCGTCGCGGCGCCGCTGCCTTGCTCGCCTTCGACCACCAGCAGATGCATCACGCCGATGCCGTAAAAAATTTCCAGCAAATCCGTGATGCGCGCCGACTGCATGGTGGTCCAATCCACGGTCGGCACGTCGTCCCACTCCGTCATGATGTCGACCACGCGGATATATTCGCGCCGCACGATGTTCGAGCGCTGCGAGAATTTGGCCGCACGATCGCTCTCGATGTCATAGGACGTGATGAGACCCAAGACACTGTCGCCGCGGTTGACGAGCAGTGCTCGCACACCGAAGCGCATCATGTCCGACAATGCCTCGTCGATCGGCCGCTCGGGCGCGACCGTAATCGGACACTTGTCGGTGAAGTCGGTCATTGCATGCACCGCTGGATCTCTCGGGCTCAAATCTGGATAAGGCGGCGGTCGGCGCATCGGCAACATGCCGGACGCGTGAATTTGCGGCTGCTCGGCTGCATCGTTGTTCATTAACACCAGATCCTCCGAGGGCAATCAGAAAAAAAAACGTTGGTAGGGCGCTCGAATAGACCAACGAATTTCGAAAGCGTTCGCTCAAGGTTTTCTGGCGCAACGTTGATTTTATTACACTCCTGCGACACGTCGAGATCGTGCCGGTCGGCTGTGTTGCGCAAACCCCGCAACGCCGACCGAGCGCCCACTGGCCTCGCGCATCCGGGCGCCGGCGACGCGAAGTCGCCGGCACCGACTCGGCCTATTCGACTCGACCCTATTCGATGCTCTCGCCGTGCAGCGAGATGTCCAGCCCCTCGCGCTCCTGCTCCTCGGTGACCCGCAAGCCCATGGTCTTGTCGATGATGAGCAGAATGACGTAGCTGGCGATGAACCCGTACACCACGGTAACGGCGACGCCCTTGGCCTGGATCAGCACCGAGCCATCGACGCCGCTGATCTCCTTGCTGACGAAGACGCCCGTGAGCAGCGCGCCGACGATTCCGCCGACCCCGTGTACGCCGAAGGCGTCCAGCGAGTCGTCGTAGCCGAAGAAGCTTTTGACGGCGAAGACCATGAAGAAGCAGACGAGGCCGGCGAGGAGGCCGATGACCAGTGCGGACATGGGCTGGACAAAGCCGGAGGCGGGGGTGATGGCGACCAGTCCGGC
>PLAH01000030.1:0-2427 GCA_003134045.1 Gammaproteobacteria bacterium | reverse complement strand
GCGGCGGCGAAGTGGGTGTTGACGAAGGCGCTGGTGGCCAGGGAACTGGAGGCCAGGGCGCTGCCGGCGTTGAAGCCGAACCAGCCCACCCAGAGCAGGCAGGCGCCGATGAAGCTGAGCGTCATGGAGTGGGGCGGCATGTTGGTCTGCGGGTAGCCGATGCGCTTGCCGAGGTAAAGGCAGGTGACGAGGGCGGAGACGCCGGAGGTGACGTGGACGACGGTGCCACCGGCGAAGTCGAGCGAGGGGAAGTGGCCGCCGGTGGAGTTGAGCAGGCCGCCCACGCCCCAGACCATGTGGGCCATGGGGCAGTAAACAAACAGGGACCAGAGGGAAAGAAAGAGGGCCATGGCGCTGAACTTCATGCGCTCGGCGAAGGCGCCGGTGATGAGGGCCGGAGTGATGATGGCGAACATGAGCTGGTAGATCATATAGGTCTGCTCGGGAATGGTGGCGGCGTAGGCGGCGTTGGGAGTGAGGCTGACGCCGCGCAGGAAGAGGTGTTCGAAGCCGCCGATGAAGCTGGAGCCATGGCCGAAGGCCAGCGAGTAGCCCACCACAGCCCACAGAACGGTGACCAGGGCCATCATGGCGAAGCTCTGCATCATGGTGCCGAGGATGTTCTTCTTGCGCACCAGGCCGCCGTAGAAGAGCGCCAGGCCGGGGCCGGTCATCAACAGGACCAGGGCGGCGGAAACCAGCATCCAGGCGTTGTCTCCGGCGGACTGGGCGCTTTGGACGGCCTGCTGGAGGGCGGCGATCTGGGCTTGGGTGGCGGGGGCCGATGCGGCTGGGGCTGAGGCGGGCGCCTGGGCGAGGGCGAGGACCGAAGATCCCAGAAAAGCGGGCAGTAGCAACAGATGAAGAGTGCGACTTCGCATGTTTTTTTCCGCTCCGAAAAAGGCGTACCCGCGTGGAGGTGCGGGCAAGGAACAGGGTTGGTTTTTCTGTGATCAGCGATCGAGTCCAAGCGATTCAGCGGCTGCTCACAGTTGACCCATGGGCGGCAAGGGCCGGCAACAGGTCAAAGGACAGTGGGACGTTGGTTGCGTGTTACACCGATTCTCCTAAAGACTGGAGGATAGCGCAAGTATCTTTCGAAATTTTCATCGATTCATAAGGGCCAGTGTCCTAAAGGCGCGAGAAAGACAGCCAGGCCTTGGGGGGGAAGGGGAGTTTCAATGGGGGATGTGCGAGGGTGAAAGCGACGGGGGCAGGATGAGAGGGATTTTGAGTGGGCGACGGGTTGGGCTCTGGTTGGCGTTGGGCATGGTGGCCATGGCGGCGGCGCGGAGCCAGGCTGGGACGCCGCTGCAGGCAAGCTGCGCAAAGGCTTTGCTGACGGGCGAGGTAAATGCCGGGCAGGAATGGAGGGCGGCATTCGGCGAGGGATGGGTTTTTCGCGTGCTGCCGATTCAAACGGGCAAGGGCGGCGTGCGTGAGGGCGTTTACAGCGGATGGGACCTGGCGGTGGACAGGGAGCAACCGGCCGGTTTCCCGGATGCGCTGCTGGTGGCCACGCCGCGGTATAACTCAATCAACGAGCGCGAGGTGGGAACGACCTTTGGACTGCGGGCCCGGGACGCGATCGGGTGGAACCCACACAGTTTTCGATTTCTCACAAGTTCTTCGCCTTTTCCGGAGAGCCAGAAGCTCTACCAGCCTCTGGGCCGGGACGGACAGTTGAGTTTGGCCAGCCCCGAGTCAGCCGGCCAAAATACTCCCGAGGCTGGGTCGATCCGGAGGCTGCTGGAGCTGGCAGGGCAATCGTCGGCGGGAATGTTTCGCATTGTGGACGCGCGGCTGACGGCGGGTGTGGCCGACGCAGCTCCATACGCCGAGAATTGGGCGCTTCAATCGCGCAGACGCCGCATACGTACGAGCCTGCGCCCGAGGGGTAAGTCCACGCCCAAGGGGAAGCTGGACTGGATGCGGTTTTCCGTCACGCTGTGGCTGCCGGGCGCATGGAAGGCGCCGGCCGAGCTTCATGCTGCGCCGGGCGCTTGTTTGGAGTAAGAGTTGACAGCGGACAGCTAAGAGCAAACAGCTAACAGTTGTCAGGATGGGAGACCGGCGATCAGAGAACAGAGAACAGGGAACAGGGAACAGGGAACTGAGAACCGAGGATGAATCTGCGATCCCCGATACCTGGCAAGGGCGATTCTCGTTATAGAGCAATTGTGACCACTTTCTAACCGGGGAAGTGGGGGTATATTAGTCGTATGGCCGCCACGGCAGAACGTGACCACTACCTCTTTGGAGCGCTGGAGAGCAGCGCACAGAACCGCATCAAGCTCAAGGAAGTCAGCTACGGCTACGAGCAGCAGGAAGGCGTCTTCCTGACTTCGATGGATTTTGCCGTGAACTGGATCCGGAAGAATTCGGTGTGGCCGATGACCTTTGGGCTGGCCTGCTGCGCCATCGAGA
>PLAH01000147.1 GCA_003134045.1 Gammaproteobacteria bacterium | reverse complement strand
GGGATGCTGGAGTGCTTACGATCCCTCCTAAGCGGACTGCGATGAAGGCCGCCTCAGATGGGGGCCGCTCCATTCGTCTAACATTGGTCGCACTTATAGGGTGAGCCCAAATCGCTTCTAGGGGTCATCTATTGGAGCCGCCCCAAGGGGGGCGTTGGATTGCGGGATGAGGCAGTGCGCCTCGCCAACGACTCGGAGTACGGACTGTCGGCTGCGGTATTCACGTAAGCGAGAGCTATTTCTACGATCGGCGCTTCATTAACGCCGTGTCGCGAGCGCGAAAAGATCCTTATGGGCTGCGCCACAGTGGAGCACCTCGAATCCCGAGTGTAGTAGTACCTGCTTGATGAGCGGCAAGTCAAACACGTGATGGTGCAGGGCGCGATTCTTGAAGTTGTCGAGACTCCGCGCCTTGAAACTCTCGAGCGTCCCTGCGGGCGGATCGAGGGACAAGTCATGCAGTGCGAGAATTTCATCGAGATGCGTCAGGTCCGTTTCGTCAACATCACGATGCAAATCATCGAGCAAGTGACGAAAAGCAGTCACCGGGCGGCAATGATCGAAATTATAGACTTGGTTGGGCAGTACCAACACGAGCGCGCCACGCTCCCGCAAGACCCGTCGCCACTCGGCTAGCGCCTTGAGCGGGTTGGCTACGTGCTCGAGACAGTTGCTCGAAAGAACGAAATCGTAAGATCCAGAGGCTAATGGCGACAGGTCCGTGGCATCGGCGATGCGTTGTCGACCCGTCCGCTCCCCGTAGTAGCGGAAGCGTCGGCCGGCCTTGAGATCTCCTTCCCAAATCGTCCGGTGCGCAAAATTCACGGCGTCCAGACGATCGATCACCGGGTACAGGGGCAATCGACTTCTGAACAGCTTGCTCGGTCCGCCGATTTCGATTCCGTGCATTCCGCGGACGAAGGACTGATAGAGCCGATAGTTCGGAAATCGCCGACCAGCGTATCGAACGTAGAGGCGCAGTGCCCGCAGACTCTCCGAGGCGTTTCGCCCGGAGACGACATTTCTTAACATGCAGCAACGGTCATGAGACGGCAATACGGCTCCGCGGCCCAAGCGAGATATCAGAGTCATCCCTTGGTAGACGAGCGATCCGCTAAAATCCTTCGCATGGTCGAGGTTTTTGTGGAGGGTTCTGTATTTACGATTGCCGCCGCGGGATCTCGAGCCGGTGCTCAACTGCCGCATCAGCATAGACGGTAAGGGCCGATATCCGCGGCCTTCCGCACGCTATCGAGGCACGGCGTTACTGGACGCCTTTGTCGAACGCCACCTCGATGTCCGGGCCACCCGATCGGTCGACCTGCAGTCTAACGCCGATCGGGTGTACTACTATCTGGAGGCGGCAACGTGCCACGCACTACGACGAATGGTACGCCGTGCGGCGGCATTGCACTTATACGTCCTCTCGTTTCTCACTCAATTAGCAAGACCCATGAAAGATCGCCCCACCCGCTCCTGCCCAGCCCTCCTGCCGATCTCGCTCCTGCTCGCGGGATGCTCCGGCGGCGCCTGCAAGAACGAAGTCGTCTCCGGTCTCCCGTCACCTGACGGTGCGGCCATTGCCTTTGTTTTTCATCGCAGCTGCGGCACGCCGGCCGAGGTCAGCACCGACGTCTCCATCATCGCCTTTCGCGACTCGCTGCATGATGGGCCCGGCAACGTCTTGGTCGTCCCGGACGAACAGCCCGTCAAGGTGTCGTGGCAGAGTCCCAAGAAGCTGCTGGTGACGGGTTTCAGCAATCCCACCCATCAACAGGCACAACAGATCGATTCGATAACCGCCGAATTCAAATGACCCGGACGACGCGAGAGCTGTCTTCGCGCAGCATTCAGCCGCCTAAACCCGCCCACGTCGATTGCGGCACCACGGCCGCCCTTTTTACAACCGATAGTCCTGCTGCTCTCGCACATAGCGAATGAAATGGTCCAGCGATTCCACATTCGCCATGGCCGGCGGTGCGCGATCTACTGGGCGATCCCGTGCTCCTTGAAGGCGTTGGCAATGCCGGGCCACGACGCCACGGCCGCCGCCATGTCCGCCTCGGCCTCGGTCGACTTGCCGCGCCGCGACTCATCCACTCCTCTGCCATAGAGGGCCCACGCATCCTTGGGACGCAGTTTGAGTGCGGCGTCATAGTCGGCGATGGACTTGTCGTAGTCGCCCAGACGCAATCGCACCAGTCCGCGGCCGCTCCAGGTCCGTTCGCTGCTCACGTCTTTTTTATCGTAGCGCCGCAGTGCCATGTTGCAGTCGTCCAATGCCTTGGATAGATCCTGCCCCAGCACCGCTCTCATCCAGCAGCGCTCCGTCAACGCCCCGGCGAGCCGCGCGTCCGCCGCATGCGCCGCGATCCACAAATCCAATTGAGCGATGGCGGGCGCCAGCAGTTTGGCCCGCGCGTACGCCATCGCCATCCGCAGGCGGGCATCCGCCTCCTTGGCCGCGGCACCGTCGGCCGCATTCAAGTCCTCGATTGCCCGCGGCGTATCGCCGTTGTGAAGATGCAATTCCGCGCGCGCCACCCGGGCCGCCACGTGGTCCGGTTTCAGTTTGATCGCCTGATCGAAATCCAACAGCGCGGCAGGCGCGTCCTTGTTTTCCCAATGCGCGAAACCGCGCTCGTAGAAATAATTCGGCTCCTCGGGCGCGAGCTCGCAGGCACGCGTGAGATCGGCGATCGCATGCTCGAAATCGCGGCGCGCCATGAACGCGGTGCCACGCTGGCTGAATTCGGCCGCGGTTTTCGGGCCGTCCGGCCCAGCGGCAGTGGCGGCATCATTCACCGCAGCACCACCACTGCCAGCACCAGCCGCAACCGCAGCCGCACCCGGACTTGCAGCCGCTCCGGCTCCGGCAGATGTGGGGTCTGCGGCCGCGCCCGCGGCAGCGGCCGGCGGCTTGGCCGACGCGGCGACCAGCGTCAGGTTGAACACTGGGCCGCCGTTGTAGGTGAAAAAAAGCTTGTGCTGCTTGCTCGCGACGTAAACCCGGTGCGAGAGAAAGAAATCGGCGCCGATCAACATATCCGTCGCATCGACCAGCGACTCGCTGAGACGCAAGTGCGTATTGTGAATCTCCTCGTTGTCGCCGATTTTGAAACTCACCACCGGAGCGATCCACGACTTGACCTGTTCGCGCCCGATGCCGTGCGACAGCCCGGCGAAGACCACCCCCGGAGCATCGAGTTTGATGCCGGCGCGCTGTGCTGCGCGGACGGAGAGAAAGGACGTGCTCGCGCCCGTGTCGAATATGACGCGTATCGGGGTGCCATTGACCAGCGCCGTGCCAGTGGTATGCGGCGATTGGGGAGTCGTCCACTTGATATCCATGACGGAATAGCGGGCGTCGGTTCCGGCAACCCAATAGGCAAGGTTCGCCTTGCCGCAATCGTCTTCGTGCATGAGCCGGATGATCCCCTTGCCGAGGTCGTACTCCACGTCGCCAATGCGGAATACGTTCTGGCCCAATACGCCGACAGTACCGCCGCCGGCTTCGCCGCCGCCCACCAGGAACTCCACGTTGGGTATGGGCACGCCTGCCAGGGTAAATACCTTGACCCTCGCAACCGAAATGTCCGCAGCGCCGCCGATGCCGGTCACCCGCAGGCCGAACGGAGCAGGATAGGTCTGAAGCTTCAACTGCGCGGCGCTCGCGGGGCTCAGCATGCTGAAGAATGCGCCGCTGTCGGCGGTGAACGTTGCATCCTCGCCGTTGATCTTTGCCGTCACCGTGGGCTTCATATCGACCATGGTGACGGGCAGAACTGCGATTTGCACCAATTTGCAGGCGGCCTGTGCGTGACCCGCCAGCGTCAGGACGCCGAGCACTACGATCGCCGTCCACCGCCCATGAAACATCCCTGTGTCGTATGCCAATCTCGTCTCCTTAGGCTCTCTGCCCGCACTATAAATGACCGGCAAAAGGAAAAATCGTGCACTTGCTCCCAAAGCAGTGACAGTATTTGCCGATGATCACGAAAACGCCTCGTGGACGGTCGACGCCTCGATACGGCGTCGCGCGCGTGATGTCGAAACTCGGATTGGGGTCGCGCACCCAGGCTGCGCGGTGGGTGCGCGAAGGACGGGTTCGTGTGAACGGCGCGCTCGTGCGCGATCCTGAATTTCCCGTGCTGCCCGGGGTCGATCAGGTCTTGTTGGATGATCGCGCCGCTGCGCCCGCCACACGGCTGGTGGTCATGTTGAACAAGCCCCGCGGTCTCGTCACCACCACGCGCGACGAGCAGGGCCGCGACACCGTGTATCGCTGTCTCGAGGGTTCGGATCTGCCCTGGGTGGCACCGGTCGGGCGGCTGGACAAGGCCAGCGAAGGGCTGCTGCTCTTCACCAACGATCCGCTCTGGGCCGCCGGAATCACGAACCCGGCTTCGGGACCCGACAAGACCTATCACGTGCAGATCAACCGCTTGCCGCAACCGGACCTGCTCACGACGCTGACGCAGGGCGTGGCCGTGGACGGCGAGCACCTGCGCGCAAAGCTCGCCCGGGTGCTGCGCGTCGGCGATAAGAACGCCTGGCTCGAGATCGTTCTCGATGAAGGCCGCAACCGTCAGATACGGCGCCTGCTCGCCGCGCTCGACCTCTCCGTGCTGCGCCTGGTGCGGGTCGCGGTGGGTTCGCTGCAATTGGGCGAGCTGGCGAAAGGTCAGTGGCGGCCGCTCACGGAGCCGGAGATCCACGCCGCCGCCGGATCGACATAGGCGCAGTATCGGCTCAACCGAGGACCGGCCTCGGTCGGCGAACTAGCGCGGCCCGTCACGACCTCGCTGACCGGCCTGTGACGTGTGAACGCAGATTTTGATCCGGGCCGTGTCGTATACTTCGAGCCGCCTCATGCCCACTTGTTCACGACGTACGCTGCTTAAGTATTGGTTGCCGACCTACGCGCTGCTGGCCACTCAGGGCACGCGCGCTTTGCAGCGCGATGCTTCCGCACCGGCCGGTGAAACGCTGCCTCACGCTTCGGCTTCACCCGATCTCCTGGGTCGAGCCCACGCACTGTTGACGCGACTTCCTGCTGCAGATCTCACTCCCTTCCTCAGCGAATGGCCGCAGGGGTCGGAACAGCGTGGCGTCTCCCCATCCACGGTGCCCGTGCTGCGGTGGCTACCCTCGATCCAGAAGTCCGCGCCGGCATTCAGCCGACCCTTCGTCGACGCTCTCGTTGCGGCCGCCGCATCGCTTGCGTGGCAGCGCAGTTACTCACCCGCCCTGGTCGGCACCCCGTTTTACGACAATTACGGTTGGACGGAACTGGCGGGTCTCTCGGGACCCACTCCCAGCGAACATCTCGCCTGCGGTTTGCTGCTTCTGGGTTCGGGCATAACCTATCCCTCGCACCGGCACGAGGCCGATGAAATCTATGTCCCCCTGGCCGGCACCGCGGAATGGAAGCACGGCGACGATGAGTGGCGAGAGCGCCCGCCGGGCTCGGTGATTCACCATGGATCGTTCGAGCCGCACGCCATGCGCACCGGACCGGCCCCCATGCTTGCCTTGTATCTATGGCGCAGCGCCAACCTCGCGCAGAAGTCTCAGCTCGACGACGCCGGTATCTCACGCTGAGTGGCGGGGCAAGACCCCTCATGGCATCGTAGATTCCAGAGCACTGCATGCAACCTGCCGGCTCATATTTCATTTGAAACACGCAGCCCCGACATGAATGGCGCGACCGGCGAGTAGCATGAGCCCCCAAGGGTTCATGGACACTCAATCTATGGCGAATTCTTCGACGAGATACCGATGCGACGCGCTGAAGCTCGGTGTCACGCTGCCGGTACTGACGCTGTGGTTAACGTGTATTCTCGCCGGCAACGCCCATGCCGTGAATCAAACCACCGAGTGGAATAAGGCCACCATCCACGGCCACCGGATGTATTACGCGGTGCGGGGTAGCGGCCCCACGCTGGTGCTGCTGCATGGCGGCGGCGATTCCGGCGAGCATTCGTTCGTGCGCCAGCTCGACGTATTTTCCGAGCATCACCATATCGTAGCGCCCGATCAGGTAGGTCAGGGCCGCACGCCCGATGTGAGCGGGCCTTTGAGCTATACCGGCATGATGGAAGACACCGCGGCGCTGCTGAAGAAGCTCAAGCTCTCGCATGTCGATGTCGTGGGTTTCAGCGACGGCGGAATCCTCGCACTCATGCTCGCAGTCCGGCATCCGGAACTCGTGCGCCGACTCGTCATCAGCGGCGTCAATATCGCACCCGAGGGTCTGAACCCTCAGGATCTGGAAGGGCTTCGGGCATCGCAGATCCCGAAGCCGAAGACCATCGACGAGAAGCTCGCGCACCTATGGCTCACCTCGCCCACCGAATCGGAGCTGAGTCTGGCGCTGTTGGCGAAGATTTCCCAACCCGTCCTGGTCGTCTCCGGCGACCGGGATGCCATCACGCTCGAGCACACGCTGAAGATATTTCATGCCCTGCCCACTGCGGAACTCTGCGTGCTGCCCGGTACGGATCACGCCACCTTCTCGGGACGCTCGGAATGGCTGAACCCGATCATCCGCGCATTTCTGGATCGCGTAGCGGATACCGCGACGGGACCGTAGGATCGGGAACGGTCAGCGCGCGCTCACGCTCGGCGCCTCTTCCTCCACGACGGCCCCCGGCGGTTCGCCCAGCGGCAGCGTAAAGGCGAACACCGCGCCGCCGCCAGGACGATTTCTCGCCACGATTTCCCCGTGATGCGCGCCGACGATGGCGCGGCAGATCGCAAGCCCCAGACCCACCCCCGGCGTCGCCGATTCGCGCTCGCCCCGCGTGAACTTTTGAAATACCGCCTCTTCTCCCCCCGGCGGCAGTCCCGGACCGTCATCCGCAACGGATACGCTCAACCGATCGGCTACCACCTCCGCCGACAGGGTAATCACGCTCCCCGGCGGCGTGTATTTCGCGGCATTCTCGAGCAAATTGACCAGCACCCGCTCGATCAATACCGCGTCGAATCGCACCATGGGCAAACCGCCCGGAATGGACAGGTTCAGCGTGTGCCCTTTCAACAGGCCGCGGGTGGCGTTGACCGATGCGCCGACCACCTCTTCGAACGGCTGCCATTCGAGATGCAGCGTCACGTCGCCGCTTTCGATGCGCGCCATATCCAGAAGATTGGTGACCAAGGCGCTCATGCGCCGCGCCTCGTCCTGAATCGCTTCGGCGGTCTCGCGCTGTGCCGGCGACAAGGGCGGCTGACTCGATGCGAGTACATCCCCGAGTCCGACCAAAACCGTCAACGGCGTGCGCAAGTCGTGCGACAGCGCCGCGAGCAGGGAATTTCTGAGGCGCTCGGACTCCATGCTCACCAGGGCGTTCTGCGCCACGTCGACGTAATGCACGCGTTCGAGCGCGATCGCAATCAAGGCCGCGAACGTATCGAGCAGGCGACGCTGCTCGGGTATCCGCAGCAAGCGGCGATTGTGCGCCTTGATGGCGAGCACTCCGCGCGCACGCGAGGGAGCGCGCAGCGGCAGATACAGAATCTCGCTGCCCGGGAGCGTATCCGTACTGAAACCCGCGGGCTGCCCCTTGTCGAACGCCCACTGCGCGATTCCGATGTCCACCGGCAGCGCCACACGGCCGCTTGGCGAGGTCACGCTCAGCTGCCCATTCGCACCGGGCAACAGCAGCGCGGCAGTGGCGTGGAATGTTCTCTCGATGGACTCGCCGCTGATGCCGACCACTTGGTCGATCTGCATGGCGCCCGACAGGTCGCGCGCGATCTCATAGAGAGAACCGGCGCGCTCTTCGCGGTGCGAGGCAACCCGCGCCTGGAAACGCAGCCCTGCGGTCAACTGCCCGGTTATCAGACCGACGGTCAACATGATGAAGAAGGTCAGCAGGTACTGCACATCGCTCACGGCAAACGAGAAGCGCGGCGGCACGAACAGGAAATCGAAGGCGCAAACGCTCAATACCGCGGACAGCGCCGCGGGGCCACGGCCAAGGCGCATCCCCACCAGGACCACCGTGAGAATGAAAATCGCCACGATATTCGAGCGATCGAAGTGCACCGCCAAAGGCAGGGTGAGCAGCGATACGGCGGCGCATCCGAGCGTCGCCCACACGTAACGAAGTCGCTTGGTCTTGCGTCGATCCCCGGGGTCGCCGGGCGCGATCTGCTCCGACAGCACTCTTCGGGCCACTCCGCCCGCCCCTCCCGGGTCCGGCTCGTGGGTTCGGCCAATTTCGACCAGGTCGATATCCGGCGCCAGCAACGACAAGCGCTGCCCGTTCGATCGCTGCCAGGGCCACAGGCGGCGCGCCGGATCCCGGCCGATCACGAGCTTGGACAGATTGTGGTTGCGAGCGTACGCGACGACGCTTTCCGCGACTTGCGCGTTGGCGATCACCGCCGTGGTCGCACCGAGGTCCTGCGCCAGGCTCAAGATTGCCAAGATTCTTTCCCGGTGCGCCGCCGGCAGGCGCTGCAGGCGAGGCGTCTCCACATAGATCGCATGCCAATCGGTACTCAGCTGGGTCGCCAGGCGGGCCGCGGCCCTGACCACGCGTTCGGCGCCGGCGTCGGGGCCCACGCAGGTAAGCAGGGCGTTCGCCGTCTTCCACACGGACCCGATGGCTTTATCCACGCGGTACGCCTGCACATCCCCTTCGACCCGGTCCGCGGTACGGCGCAAGGCGAGCTCACGCAGCGCCATCAAGTTGCCGCGGCGGAAGAAGTTGCTGGCGGCCAGTTCCGCCTGAGGCGCGACGTAAACCTTGCCGGCCTTGAGCCGCGTCAACAACTCGTCCGCGGTGATGTCGACCAGCACCACTTCGTCGGCTTCGTCGAACACGGTATCGGGAACGGTCTCCCACACCCGCACGTCGGTGATTCCGCCCACCACATCGTTGAGGCTTTCCAGGTGCTGAACGTTGAGCGTCGTGAACACGTCGATACCGGCCGCCAACAGTTCATCGACATCCTGCCAACGCTTCGGATGCCGCATGCCAGGCACGTTGGAGTGAGCCAGTTCGTCGATCAGGATCAGCGCCGGATGACGCTGCAGCGCCGCGTCGAGGTCGAATTCCGTGAGCTGCCGCTCGCGATAGCCGATCACCTTGGGCGGGATCACGGTCAGACCCTCGACCAACACAGCGGTATCCGCACGTCCATGGGTCTCCACGACCCCGACGATCACGTCGCGTCCCTCGCTCAAGAGTTTGCGGGCGGCCTCCAGCATCGCATAGGTCTTGCCGACGCCTGCCGACGATCCGAAGTAGATGCGCAGCTTGCCGCGGCGAGCCTGCGCCTCCTGATTCTTGACCTTCGCGAGCAGTACGTCGGGATCCGGACGTTGCTCAACCATACGACGCACCTGCGGTTAAAATACGCCCGGCAGCCATCGCCCGGCCGATGTAATCGGCTTGGCGCAACACCAGCGCGACGACGGTTGGGGTGGGATTGGCTGCTACGGCGCTAGTCTGCACGGTTCCGTCCGAGATGAACAGATTCGGCGCCTCGTGCCCGGCCAGCTGCGGCGCAGATCCCTCGCCCGGGTGCGGCAGCGTCTTGTACGGTCCGCGAGGATTCGGGAGGGCCCGATACGAGTCGGCGTGCGGCGCCCGCCTAGGCCCGTTAGACTGCCATGGCCCCACAATTTCCGACATTCAATCGAGGTCGCCGTGCCCCTGACACAGCTCGAACACTACCTGGTCCTCACCGACGACCTCGCCAGCACGCGCGACTTCTATGCGCTGGCATTGGGAATGCGCGTGGGCCCGCGGCCGCCATTGGGGTTCCCGGGATACTGGCTCTACGTCGGCGACGTGCCATGCATCCACATCGCCGAATGGGAAAGCTATCGCGCCCATTCACAGGCAGCCGGCATCAGCGTATCGACCCGCGCTCCCGGCACCGGCGCGGTCGACCACATCGCGTTCAACGCGGTGAATTGCGCCGCCATCCAGTCGACGCTCACCGAGTACGGCGTGACATTCGCGGTCAACGAGGTGCGGGACATCGGTCTGACACAGCTGTTTCTGCACGATCCCAACGGTGTGAAGGTCGAGATCAACGTGCGCGAGGAGCGATCTCGTTAGGGCGCGCTACGTTATCCTGCCACGCAGCTGATGCAACCGTGTTACCTGCTGACGCCATGAAACCCGCGGACCCCTACGACCTGCAGCGCTTCGTGGACGCTCAACGTACGGTGTACCCGCGAGTGGACCTGGAGCTTCAGTCCGGCCGCAAGACCAATCACTGGATGTGGTTCATCTTTCCGCAAATCGCCGGTCTCGGCCACAGTCCGATGGCCAAGAAATACGCGATCTCCTCGCTCGGCGAGGCGAGAGCCTACTTGGATCACCCGCTGCTGGGCCAGCGACTGCGCCACTGCAGCCGCTTGGTGACCTGCGTGCAGGGCAAGTCCGTCGAGGACATATTCGGCTACCCGGATTACTTGAAGTTCCAATCCTCGATGACGCTTTTCGCGCGCGCCACGACGGACAACCAGGTTTTCCTGAGCGCGCTGGAGAAGTATTTCCGATCGGAATTCGACCAGGCGACACTCGAACGGCTCGGATAGGGCGGACGCAGCGGCCACTCGCTGCCGGCAATCGGCTAGAGTAGCCCACGATCCGGCATCGTCGCCGAATAGGGAGATAACCTTGCGCCTACCCGCACTTCTTCTGATTGCCGCCTTGCATTCCGCCGGGGCAATGGCCTTGCAGCCCGTTCCTGCTGCGGTAATCGCAGACCCGCCTCCGGACTCGAAATTTCCCGCGCGTATGGAGGTGATCCATGTCCCGAGTGGCGGGGTGCAGATCAACGGTGTGGTCTATGTCGCATCCGGACAAAATCCACACCCGGCATTCGTCTTCTTTCATGGTCTTCCCGGCAACGAGAAGAATCTGGATCTTGCACAAGCGGTGCGCCGCGCGGGGTGGACTGTCGTCACCGTCAACTATCGAGGCTCTTGGGGCAGCCCCGGCAACTTCCGATTCGCGCAGAACCTGGAGGATGCGGCGGCGACGCTTGCATTTATTCGGTCCCCTGAAAATGCCAGGCGACTTTCGATCGATGTGAATCGGATCGCCATCGGCGGTCATAGCATGGGTGGATGGGTCGCGGCTGAGACGCTCGCGCACGATTCCAACCTGCTTGGGGCCGTCACCATCTCTGCCGGCGATTTCGGCGCGATCGGTCTGGCGGCGCAACAAGACCGAGACAAGGCGATCGCTCTGATGAACGACAACCGGGAAACCCTTGCCGGCGTGACCGGCGAGTCCATGGCGGATGAGGTCATGGCGCACGCGAAGGATTGGTCATTCAAGACTCTGGCACCGGAACTCGTTCACCGAAGACTCCTGGTTCTTTACAGCAACGACTTCGTGAAGGGCGATTCCCTGGAACTCATCAAGGATGTCGAGGCCGCCGGCGGGACGACGATCGCCGGGAAATATGTCGTGACCGATCACAGCTGGTCCGATCACCGAATTGCGCTCGAGTCGCTGGTCATCAACTGGCTGGGGAGTCTGCCGAATCGTCCCTAGCAGTTCATTGACACGGAATGGCGTGCGTTCGCCCTACCGCTGTCCGACTTGACGGCTGCCAGTCACGACAGGCCGGAAAACGGGATCCTGGCTCATCCGTCATCCGATTTGGTCGACGTGCGTTCATGAATGTGAGCATGGTGCCTCTGAAACGAACGGCGGGTGGAGAAGCGATGTACTCATTACGTGGTTTGAGGACAGGATTGGCGGTGACTCTTGTTGCAGCGGCGCTGCTCGGCGGATGCGTCGTGGTACCTGCGCCGGGCTACTACTACGGCGGCGGCGTGGTCGCCGTGGCTCCGCCGCCTGACCAGGTGGAAGTCGTGGGGGTCGCGCCAATGCCGGGATATGTGTGGTTTGGCGGCTACTGGAACTGGGTTGGCGGCCGGCATGTATGGGCACCCGGTTATTGGGGACCGGGACGTGCAGGCTATCACTGGGTTCCGCATACGTGGGTCCGAGCGGGCGGCGGTTGGCGCATGGCGCGGGGACACTGGGCGCGCTGAAGAACAACGGCTCGATCACACCTACCAGATCAAGTCATCCGGTACGGCAAACTTCTGATAGGCGTCGTCGGGAGGCGTTTCCGGGGCCACGATCAGGGGAACGACCGCGTGCTCGTCGCGCTCGCGAATGCGGGCGGCGATGGCTGCCGGCACCAAGTCGTAGCCGCCGTCGTGGCGCACGATCGTGAGTTCGCCGCGGGCGAGTCGGCCGCGCGCCGCGGCGCCCACCGCGATCCGCCGAATTTTGTTGCCGTCGAGGAAATTATAAGGCTCGTCGCCGTCCGACTGCGGCAGGCGGTTCTGTTCGATCAATTGCTTGATCTGAGCGGCCAGTGCTTTCTTCTGCGCTTTCTCCTGCTGCCGGCGGTTCAAGGCCTGGTCGCGAGCCACTTTCGCCGCGTCCACGGAGCGCGCCGGCGGCTGTTCGGCAACCGGCGGGCGCTTGTGTTTGGGGGCGTGCTTCGCGTGCTGCGCCTGCTGTTTCTGCCGCTGCTCCTGCCGCTCGGCGTCCTTGACCTGCTTTTGACTGACCAGACCCGCCTGCAGCAGCTGGTCGCGCAATGACATGCTCATGGATTGGCCGGCGTGCCGTTCGCCTCGGCGATCTGCGAGCGTCGAAACTTGCCCTGCATCTCGAACATCCAGCCCGGGTACTCACCCGGCAATTGGCTGACCTTGCCGATCTGCTCGAGCTCTGCGGCCGTCAACTTGACGTCGGTCGAACCGATGTTGTCGGCCAGCTGATCCGGGCGTTTGGCGCCGATGATGACGCTCGTGACCTGCGGCTGATGCAGCAGCCACGCCAACGCCACTCTCGCAATGGAAACGCCGTGCGCCTGCGCAATCGCCCGCATGACCTCGATGCAGTCCTTGGCTCGGTTCTTGTCGACCGGCGGAAAATCGAAAGACGAGCGCCGGCTGCCTTCCTCCACCTGGTTGGCGTCCGCGTACTTGCCGCTCAACAGCCCTCCTGCCAGCGGACTCCACACCAACAGTCCCATGCCCGTGCTGCGCAACATCGGAACGAGTTCGCGCTCCAGGTCGCGGCCGGCCACGCTGTAGTAGGCCTGCAGCGATTCGAAATGCGACAGGCCTAGGCGCTCGGCAATGCCCAGCGCAGTGGCGATCTGCCACGCCGCCCAGTTGGAGACGCCCACGTACCGCACGTGACCGTGCCGCACCAGCTGATCGAGCGCGCGGACCGTCTCTTCGATCGGCGTCGCCGGATCGAAGCCATGGATCTGGTAGAGATCGATGTGATCGAACTGCAGCCGCTTCAAGCTGGCTTTCACCCCGTCCAGGATGTGATGCCGGGTGGCGCCCCGCGAGTTGGGGCTCTTGCCCATTTCGCCGAATACCTTGGTCGCAACGACGACATCCTCGCGCGGGATCTTGAGATTCTTGAGCGCCTGCCCGGTGATCTGCTCCGAGGCGCCGGCCGCGTAGACGTCGGCGGTGTCGATGAAGTTGATGCCGGCGTCGATGGCTTGCCCGATGAGCCGTTCCGCATCGTTCTGCTTGAGAGCGCCCAGATTGGCCCACATGCCCTCCGTACCGCCAAAGGTCATCGTGCCCAAACAAAGCTCGGATACGAACAGGCCGGTTTGACCCAGCGGACGGTGGCGCATCGCGTAATTCCTAGTGCAAGCAGCTGTTTAAACCAAAGAATATGCAGGTGGCCGCGAGGAGAAATGGCACCGCGGCAAGCGTCCCAACACGCGGATCCAGCGCGGCGACACGCCCATTGTGCCGCGTCGAGATGACAGGGACAAGGCGACCCGCATCCGGCACTCGGACGATGCGTGCGGCCCACGCCGGGCACCGTCTACCGGGCCTCGCCCCACTCCGGGAACGCCGTCAGGGCGTCCACATAGTTGTGGATGACATCCGTATGAGCATCCTCCTGCCAGCCGCCGGGCGCCGCATTCTTCGAGAAGTCGCGCGGCCGGCCCTGCTCGTCGATGCAATAGAGCGTGAAGTCGAGCGCGCGACGCGCCTGGAGCGCCAGGGCTTCGGCGTCCGTCGCTCGGGCGAACAGCGCCAGCACGGCGCCATAGGTCGAATTGACGCCGCCCCAGGCTTGCCCATCTTCGTCCTGTTCGTGGCAAACGGTGACCCCGAATTCCTCGTGGGTGAAATTGCGCCGCACGAATTCGATCAGCGCGCCGCAATCGGCGCGCCATTCGGGATCGATCAGGTCGCGTTTCTCGAGCAGGTAGCGTGCGAGGTTCAGCGGCGCCCACGCCGTTCGATTGGTCGGCGTGTCGTGATCCTCGAAGAATTGTGCGAACAGCCGTCCCTCGGCCGAGGCGCTCGGGATCTGGCACCGCTTGATCCACCGCCACAACGCCGCGCGCGCCGGCGCGAACTCATCGTAGCCGCTCGACAGCAAGGCATCGTAAAGCCGCAAGATGTACGTCATGTTGCCGGATACCGGACCGCGACCCTCGGCATTGCGATAGTCCACGCGGAACGGCCAGGGTGACCGCGACTCATCGCCCTCGCGCTGATTGGCGGCGAGCACGCGCGCGTTGTGCAGCGCCTGGGTCAAATAACGGCGCTCGCCCGTGGCTTCGGACAGCAGCCACAAGGCATATCCCGCGATGCCGCCCTTGTCCGGCTGGATCTCGTAAGGACGATCGCTCTGCGAGCCCGAGTCCGCGGACAGCGGCAGCTGATCGCGCCGGCCGGTCGACCGCGTGAATGACGCATAGGAACCGACGGGCGGCGTGAGCGTCTCCCGGGTCAGATAGTCACCCATGGTGCAGGCGGTATTCAGATACCGCGGATCGCGTCCACCGCGCAACTCATAATACTTGAGGTACGAGAAAATCCCGGTGCCGTTTTGCGTGGCCGGAATCGTGTCCGTGCGATGGGCATCGAGATTCCACTCGCCGTCCAGGAAGGTGGCGTACACGAAGCGCGGGTACCCGTGATCCACGGGACATTGCTGATAGAACTGCATCTCGCGTTCGAGCGCGGCGTTCCACGAGGTCCAGGGGAGCAAATTGCCGAGGGCATCGAACACGGCCGGATGTCCGGCGATGGTCCAATGTTGCATTGTCATTGGTTCAGTATCTGCCGCGTAGTATCCTTTCACAATAAGGCACCCTTCAAGCGTGTACTTACGGCTGCTTCGGCCATAGTCGATCGCGAGGTACGTTCTTGAGCTTCAATGTAACGATTATCTACGGGAGCGCGGCCATGCGCGTTCCGGCAATCGCCGCGGCGGCACGCCGCTCCGGGGTGCGCCGGTGAACGGCGAAGTGACGGTTCGCCAGGCGGTACTCTCGCTGTTGCGAGAGTTCGGACTGACGACGGTTTTCGGCAACCCCGGTTCCACCGAGCTGCCGATGTTCCGCGACTTTCCCGGCGATTTCCGCTACGTGCTCGGCCTGCAGGAGTCGGTGGTCGTCGCCATGGCGGACGGATTCGCACAGGCGAGCAACGCGGCGGCGTTCGTCAATCTGCACTCGGCGGTCGGTGTCGGCCATGCGCTCGGCAGTATTTTCACGGCCTACAAGAACCAGACGCCATTGGTCATCACCGCGGGCCAGCAAGCACGCTCGATACTACCGTTCGAGCCGTTCCTGCATTCGGACCAGCCAACGCAGCTGCCGAAACCCTACGTCAAATGGGGCGTCGAGCCCGCCCGTGCCGCCGATGTCCCCGCCGCGATTGCGCGTGCGTACTACGTCGCCATGCAGCCGCCGCGCGGCCCCACCTTCGTCTCGATTCCGGTGGACGATTGGGAGCGCCTCTGTCTGCCGGTCAGGGCGCGCGTCGTCAGCCGCTCGATGGCCGGCGATCCGGCACTCCTCGAGCGTGCGGCTCGATTGCTCCGCGACGCGCGGCGCCCGGTGATCGTGGTCGGCGCCTCGGTCGCGCGCGACGACGCCTGGGATGAAACCATCGCCCTCGCCGAACGCCACCAGGCCGCGGTGTGGGTCAGCCCCATGTCGGCGCGCAACAGTTTTCCCGAGCGTCATCCCTTGTTCGCCGGCTTTCTGCCGGCCAATCGGGCGGGCATCGTCGCGTGTCTGCAGGGCGCCGACTTGATCCTGGCATTGGGTGCGCCGGTGTTCACCTACCATGTCGAGGGGCAGGGGCCGCACATTCCCGACGGAGCCGCGCTGGTGCAGCTCACCGACGATCCGGCGGCGGCGGCCTGGTGTCCGGTGGGCATGTCCATCGTCACCCATCTGAAGCTCGGCGTCGCCGCGCTGCTGGCCAATGCACCCGCCGCCCACCGTTCGGCGCCCGCCATCCCGCCGCGAGCCCAGCCGCTGCCGGCCGACCGCCTGAGCGACGGCTATCTGCTGCAGCAGATAGCCGCACTGCGCCCGGCGGACAGCATCATCGTCGAGGAGGCCCCGAGCAGCCGCGGGGCGATGCACGACCATCTGCCCCTGCTCGAGCGCGAGACGTTTTACACCTGCGCGAGCGGCGGCCTGGGACATGGCCTGCCCGCGGCGGTGGGCGTGGCGCTGGCACGGCCCGGCCGTAAGGTCATCGGGCTGCTCGGCGACGGTTCGGCCATGTATGCGATTCAGGGCCTATGGTCCGCCGCCGAACTCAAGCTGCCCGTCGCCTTCGTCGTCGTCAACAACTCGAGCTACCGGGCGCTGGAGGAATTCGGGCGGCACTTCGACATCGGCGTTCTACCCGGCGTCAAACTCCCGCATATCGATTTCTGCGGGCTCGCCGCGGCGCAGGGCGTGAAGAGCATGCGTGTCGAGCGCTGCGAGGACCTGGACGGCGCGCTGCGCGAAATCTTTGGCGCGCAGGTGCCCATGCTGCTGGAGGTCATCGTCAAATAAACGGGCGCACCGGATTCGCGCCGTCCCGGCCGCCGCCGGCGCGCCCCACTCAGCGGAGACCCCAATGACCACATTCGTCCTCGTCCATGGCGCCTGGCACGGCGGCTGGTGCTGGCACCGCATCGTCGCCAACCTGCAGCAGGCGGCACACCAGGTCTTCGCGCCCGACCTCAAATCCCTCGGTGTCGACCGGACGCCGCCCGGCAGCGTGACCCTCGACACGTGGACCGGGCAAATTGCCGCACTCATCCAAGCCCAGGCAGATCCCGTGGTCCTGGTCGGTCATAGCCGCGGCGGTCTCGTATTGTCCGAAGTGGCCGAACGAATGCCGGAGCGAATTCGAACCCTGGTGTACGTGACCGCCTTTCTGCTCGAGAACGGCCGGTCGCTGCAGGATGCCGCCGCCGCGGATCCCGAGTCGCGAGTACCTGCGGCCATGGTACTGGCAAAAGACCATCAGTCCGCCTACATACGCGAGGATGCCGTGCGCGACACGTTCTACGGCCAATGCACCGATGCCGATGTGGCGCTCGCTCGATCGTTATTGGTGCCCGAACCGCTCGCGCCGCTCGCGACGCCGATCAAAATCACCGCCGCGCGTTTCGGGCGCGTTCCTCGCGTCTATGTCGAATGTACCGGGGATAAAGCCATCACGCACTCCGCGCAGCGGCGCATGCAGCAGTCATTGCCGTGTCGAGAGCGCTACATACTTGACGCCGATCATTCGCCGTTCTTCAGCCGCAGCGAGGAACTCAGCGCGGTGCTGCTACGGATGTGATGGCGGGCGCACCAGTCGCCTAACCCGAGGCCGGCCCGCGTAATAGCGACCCGAGTAATCGCCAATGCCCCAGGGGGCCCTGCGGTCAGTGTGAGCCGAACGCGTAATCGCCTCAACGCGCGAGTTCGGGGCCGGGCGGCGCCGTGCTCGGGCTCAGGCGCTCTTCTTGCGCCCCTGGCCGTGCAGGCGAGCCACCAGCTCCGCCTCGCCGCTGCTCAAGCCGAACTGCTCGGTGAGCTTGTCCGAGTCGGCACCGCGGCGCGCCCATTCGATGGCCTGATCGAGCGCGCCCGACCCGGATGCCGCCGGTGCCCGCGACTCCACCACCTCGACGCGGTCCGCCACGTCGGAGTATTCATGCTCCACCCGCTGCACGCGCCGGCCGGTACGGGCGCTGATCGAGGCCACCATCTCGAGTTCTCGGCGCAACGCGGCGAAACTCGTCTCGAGCGAGGCGTAGCGCGCCCTCAAGGTGCGCACGGCCTGCATGGCCATCAGGGCCGTCGCCAATGCGCCAACCGCCACGCACCCGGCGGCAACGCTCAACAAAACGATCAAGGTCATTTACGCATACTCGTCGATGAGAGATTTGGGCGGGCGCTGGGGACCGGGATGGGAGGGGTCGGCCGGCGCTTCCGGCTCGCCGGCGCGCGGCTGCGGTGGTGGTTTACGCGCCGATCCGTCTTGGTCGCGGCGCTGGTCTGCGATGGGTAGCGCGGGATAGAGCCCGGAGTGACTCAAGCGGTCGACTTCGCTCATGTGGCACCTCGATCAATCTGGCTGTGGCGGCGGCTTCTCTACAGGTGTTGCTTGATCCTTGACCAGTACCGTCTTCGCGATGTCGTCAGGCGGTACACGCCATAGTAACCGATTTGCGGCGCTGCTCGAATCCGCGGTTCGCACGCCCGGTGCGGCGGTCGGCGGCGTCTGGTCGCCCGCTCGGGCGGTCACGGTGGCCCCCGGCGCGACTTCCTCCAATACCAGGATCGCGACCCGCCGATTGGCGTTGCGCCCCTCGGGCGAATCGTTCGACTGCCGCGGATGAAATTCGCCGAACCCCACGATCTCGAGCCGCAGCGGATCGATGCCCGTCTTGGTGAACTCATGCACCACGCTCGCGGCGCGCGCCGCCGACAATTCCCAATTCGACAGAAACGCCGCGGTGCGGATCGGCCGATTGTCGGTGTGACCCTCCACGCGAATCGGATTGGGGAAGGGCTTCAAAACTTCCGCCAATTTGTCGAGAACGGGCTCGGCCGCCGGGGTGAAATCGCCGGCGCCGCTGGGGAACAAGATATCGGTATTGATCTCGATCTCCAGCCACATGTTCTCGCGGCGCACCGTGACCATCTTCGCGTCGATCAATGCCTGCATGGCGTTTTGCACCTGGCGCTCCATGCGGATCAGCGCCCCCGGCATGTCCTCGTGCGATGGGCGTCTCTCCACCGCCGGATCCCGGGGAGTCAGCTCATCGCCGGGAGTACTCTTGCCCTGCTTGATCTTCAGCAGAGCGGTGGGCGATACGCCGACCAAGGGCTTGTCGCCGCCCTTGCCGAGCTGCTTCTGGCCGATGTTGACGGGCTGCAGGCTCTTGGGTGCGCCGTTGAACGCGGCGATCATGGAGTCCGACAGCACGCGGAATTTGCCTTCGTTAACCGACGACATGGCATACATCACGGTGAATAGCGCGAACAGCAGCGTCACCAGGTCGCCGTAGGGAATCGCCCAGGCTTCGTGGTTCACATGATCTTCGTGCTTCTTCTTCCGAGCCACGCCCGCCCTCCGACGCCGCCCTAAGGGGACGTGTCAATGATGAAAATAGCCCTGCAGTTTCGATTCGATGTTGCGCGGATTCTCGCCCTGCGCGATCGCGATGATGCCCTCGATCACCATGGTTCGAACCTGCGTCTGGCCGTGAATCACCGCCTTGAGCTTGTTGCCCATGGGCAGGAACAGCAGGTTGGCGAAAGCGATGCCGTAGATGGTGGCGATGAAGGCCGCCGCGATGCCGTGGCCCAGCTTCGACGGATCCGCGAGGTTCTGCATGACGGCCATGAGACCCATGACCGCACCGATGATGCCGAGAGTCGGCGAATAGATGCCCATGGCCTCGAAGACCTTGGCTGCCTGGCTGTCGAAATGCTCCATGGTGTCGAGTTCGATTTCCATGCTGGCGCGGATAGCTTCCGGTTCGCCGCCGTCGACCAGCGACTGCAGGCCCTTCTTCAGGAAATCGTCCTTCTCGCCTTCCACCGCCGATTCCAACCCCAGGAGTCCCTGCTTGCGGGCGATGTTGCTCCACTCGACGATCTTCTCGATCATCGCACTCGGATTGTTGACCGGCGGCATGAACACCCACACGACGATTTTCCACGCGCGCAGGAACGTCGCCATCGGCGTCTGCACGAGGCTGGCCGCCAGGGTGCCGACGATGACGATGACGAAAGCCGCGCTGCCGACCAGCGCGCCGGCGCTGCTGCCCTTCAAGATCGCGCCGCCGATGATCGCGATCAGCGCGAGGATGATGCCAATGATGCTCAGAATATCCATACGTTCAGTTCGGCGTCAGCCACTCCGCGAGGCGGGCGCGCAGGCGAACCAGCGCCTGACCATGAATTTGACACACGCGCGACTCGGAGACCTCGAGAACCGCGCCGATCTCGCGCAAATTCATATCCTCATCGTAGTAGAGCGAGAGCACGAGCTTTTCGCGGTCGGGCAGCACGTTGATGGCGCCCGCGAGGGCATCGCGAAACCCCGCATCCTCGATGTGATCGAACGGACCCGGACCCTCGTCGCGCGCATGATCCGCCGGACTCGATTCATCGTCCCCCGAACCCATTTGATCGAAGCTGAACAAGCGGCAGCTCGCCGCGTCTTGCACCAGCTTGTGATATTCCTCGATGGATACTCCAAGACCCTGCGCGATATCCGTCGGATGCGCATCCTGCCCTTTCGCGTTCTCGATCTTGCGAATGACGTCCGCCATTTCGCGCATGTTTCGGTGCACCGAGCGCGGCGTCCAATCGGATTTGCGAACCTCGTCGAGCATGGCGCCGCGGATGCGGATGCCCGCGTAGGTCTCGAAGTTGGCGCCTTTCGTGGCGGAGTAATGTTTGGCCGCATCCAACAAACCGATCATTCCGGATTGAATCAAATCGTCGACTTCCACGTTGGGCGGCATGCGGCTGACCAGATGGTAGGCAATACGTTTGACCAAATCGGCATGCTTGATGACCAATTCTTGTTGCGGAATCTCGCCGACCGGAACGTCTCCGCCCACGATCGGCTTGGGATTACGCTTCTGCGTGTTTGAATATTGTGTGCTTGCTCTCATTGCAATACCGTCGAAGGACCGATCCGGGCCCCCACCATTCGTTCTANNACGGATGAAATTGAGGCGGGGTACGCTTCGACGACGGCGGACTGCCGCTGCACGGCGCGCCGTAGGTAATCGTCAAACGGTATCGAACCGGCAAACTCCAGCGTGACATTGAGAAACCGGTCACAAACTCGGGAAATTTTCTGAAATAAATCCGGGCCCTCGCCCGAGCGCCGCGTCTGATTGGCCAGAACCTGGAAGCGCTGCACGCCGTGTTCCCGGCTCAACACCTTGATGAGCGCATATGCGTCGGTGATGGATGCCGGTTCGTCGCACACCACCACCACGACGTGATGCGCCGCCTGGCTGAAGGTGAGCACGCTGTCGTGCAGACCCGCGGCGGTGTCGACCACCAGAACTTCCACACGATGATAGAGATCGCTGAACGCGCGAATGATTCCCGCCTGTTCCGCCTCGGTCAGATTCGCCATGCGTTTGATGCCCGACGCGGCAGGGACGATCTGCAAGCCATGCGGACCGGTGACGATCGCCTCTTCCAACGTGCATTCGCCCTTTACCACATGACCCAAATGAAAGCGGGTGTGCAGCCCCAGCATGACGTCGACGTTGGCCATGCCCAGATCGGCGTCGACCAGCATCACGTCCCGGCCCTGGGCGGCGATGGACACGGCGAGGTTGGCCGATACCGTCGTTTTCCCGACGCCGCCCTTGCCGCCGGTGACGGCGATGACCTTGACCGGGCGCGAGGAGTTGAGCTCCTCGAACCTCTCCGCCTGGCTGCGTGAAAGTCGCGTATCACGCATGGGCGGGGGCTCGGCCGAAGTGACGCGCGTAGTAGGCCTCGGCCAGGCGCGGCGGCTTGGCACGCTCCTTCAGTTTGAGAGCGACCCGGATCAGCCATAGGCGGCGCTGGTGCGCTGCGTGCAGATCCTCCGGAACGCGTTGTCCGGTGCACAGATAGGCGATTTTGAGCTTGTGGCGCAGCGTCGTGGAAATCACGGCGCCCAAACTCGCCGCTTCATCGACCTTGGTCAGGATGCAGGCGGCGGGTGAGACCCGCGCGAACGAGTGTACGATGTCCTCCAGCGCTTGGCCCTCGCCGTGCGCCGGCAGCGCCAGGAGGACGCGGGCGCGCGCGGCGCCCAGCTGCAGCGCCGCCAGTTGCTCCGACAGCCGCACGTCCCGCGGACCCATGCCCGCGGTGTCGATCAATACCAGCTTTTTCGATTTGAGACGCTCGAGCACCCGCGCCAGCTCCTTGCCGCTGTTCGCGACATGCATGGGAGCGCCCAGAATTCGCGCGTACGTCATGAGTTGTTCGCGCGCGCCGATTCGATACCCATCGGTACTCACCAGCGCGAGGTCCGTGGCTCCGTGCTGCATGCTCCAACGCGCCGCGAGCTTGGCGATGGTCGTGGTCTTGCCCGCGCCCGTGGGGCCGACCAGGGCGATGACGCCGCCATTCACCGTGCTCAAATCATCGAGCACCGGCAAATGCCGCACCAGCAACGCAAGCGGAATGTGCGACGGGTTCTCGAGGCTGGTCCGCCGTGGGGTGAGCTGCGCCAGCGACAGCGCGATGTCGGGAGCGATGTCGAGCGCCGTGAGTTCCTCCAGTACGCGTGCCTGCAGCGGTTCGCGCCGGCGTTTGTCGTTCCACGACATGTGCGCGAGTTCGCCCTGCAGCATTTCGCGCAGCTGCTTCACCTCCTGCTGCATCGCCAGGTAACCGCCGTCCGGCGCCCGGCTCGACGCCGAGCGAGGCGCGCCAGTGGATTGCGCGTCAGGGCCCGGCGGCAGCGCGGCTCTGCGGGCCTGCGCGACGGTGGGCGCGGTGGCGGCTGTCACAGCTGCGGCAGACAGAGGCGCAACGGGCGCGGCGGGCGCAGGATTCCCCCGCACAGTGCCGCCCGACGCTGCGGCCAGTGCTCGCGGCGCGCCGCGCGCCGCCAGGGCGGGCGCCACTGCTGGCACCGCCGTATGGGGTCTCGCCGGCAGCGGTTCCGGCATCAATAGCGGCACCTCCGGCGGCTCGGGCGGCGCAATGGGAGCCCGTTTCACGGTGGCATCGGCGAACAATGCCTCGTCGTAGTCCACCGCGGCGATGACTTCGACGCCCTCCTCCACCCGGCGGCTCGAGAGGATGACCGCATCGGGTCCTTGTTCGGCGCGAACTTGGGCAAGCGCGGCGCGCATGCTGACGGCCATGTACCGTTTGATCTTCATCTAGAGTCTCCTGATCGAGCAAATCATCAGCGTCCCACCGCGGCGATCACGCGAATGCGGCGGTTCTCGGGAATTTCGTTGTAAGCCAGCACGGACAGCGTCGGCGTTGAATAACGCATCAAGCGCGCAACCCAGGGCCGAATTTTCGGCGCGACCAGCAACACCGCGGGCTCGCCCGCAGCCTCTTGACGGCGAGTGCTGTCGCCGAGCGCGGTTTGCACCCGGTCGGCCAAGCCCGGTTCGAAGCCGGGCGATGTTTCGCCGCCGCCGCCCATCGAATCCTGCAGCAGCTGTTCGAGCGCGGGATCCAGCGTGATCACCGGCAACTCCTCGCGCAGGCCGCCGATGCTCTGCACGATGCTGCGGCCGAGAGCGACGCGCACGCCCGCCACCAATGCCTGCGGATCCTGGGTCTTCGGCGCGAGTTCGGCGAGCGCCTCGCACACCGTGCGCAAGTTGCGAATCGGCACCCGCTCCAGCAACAGATATTGCAGCACCTTCACGACCGCGCTCATCGGCAAGAGCTTCGGCACCAGATCCTCGATCAGTTTCGTCGCGGTCTTCCCCAGGCGATTCAGCAATTGCTGCACTTCCTCGTGGCCCAGCAATTCGTGCGCGTGCGACTGCAAGAGGTGGCTCAAGTGCGTTGCGATCACGCTGCTGGCATCGACGACGGTGTAGCCCTGGGCCTGCGCCTGTTCGCGGCGCGACTTCTCGATCCAGATGGCATCCAGGCCGAAAGCCGGGTCCTTGGTGACCGAGCCCGGCAGCGTTCCGGAAACCTGGCCGGGATTGATGGCCAGTTCGCGATCGGGGAACACTTCGGACTCGCCCACCGGCGCGCCCAGAATGGTGATGCGGTAGGAATTCGGCCCGAGTTCGAGGTTGTCGCGGATGTGGACCGCCTGCACCAGGAAGCCCAATTCCTCGGACAACTTCTTGCGCACCCCCTTGATGCGTCCCATCAACTCGCCGCCCTGATTGCGATCCACCAGCGGGATCAGGCGATAGCCGACTTCGAGGCCGATCAAGTCGACCTGCTCCACATCGTCCCAGGACAGCTCGCGCTGCTCCAAGGGGGTGACCGGCGCCACCTTGGCCGGCGCCGCGGCGGCGTTCCTCTCCAAGGTGCGCTGCTTGCCGAGGAAGTAAGCGCCCAAGCCGCAGCCCGCGGCCATGCACAGGAACACCAGGTTCGGCATGCCGGGGATGATGCCGAGCAGCGCCAGGATGCCGCCGGTGACGCCGAGCGCCCGCGGCTGCCCCAGCACCTGCGACATGATCTGCTGGCTCATGTCGTGCGAGCGCGAGACGCGGGTGACCAGGATGGCCACCGCCACCGACAGCAACAATGCCGGGATCTGCGCCACCAGGCCGTCGCCGATGGTGAGCAGCGCGTAGGTCTTGCCGGCGTCGCCCAACGACATGCCATGCTGCGCGGCGCCGATGATGGTGCCGCCGAACAGATTAATGAACACGACGAGAATGCCGGCAACCGCATCGCCGCGCACGAACTTGCTGGCGCCGTCCATCGCGCCGTAGAAGTCCGCCTCCTCGCGCACTTCCTGCCGCCGCACGATGGCCTCTGCCTGGGTGATGATGCCGGCGTTCAGGTCGGCGTCGATGGCCATCTGCCGGCCGGGCATGGCGTCCAAGGTGAAGCGCGCACTGACTTCCGAGATGCGGCCGGCACCCTTGGTGATGACCACGAAGTTGATGATGACCAGCACCACGAACACCACCATGCCCACCGCGTAGTTGCCGCCGACCACGAATTGCCCGAACGCCGCGATCACATGGCCGGCCGCGTGCCCGCCCGTGTGGCCGTTCATCAGTACGATTCGCGTCGAGGCGACGTTCAACCCCAGGCGCAGCAGCGTGGCGCCCAGCAGCACCGTCGGGAACGTCGCGAACTCGAGAGCGCGCCGCACGTAGATGACGGCGAGCAGAATGATGAGCGACAGCGAAATATTGAACGTGAAGAAAATATCGAGCAGGAACGCCGGCAGCGGCAGCACCATCATGGCGATGACGGCCATCACCAGGATGGGCACGCCCAAGCCGTTGCGGACGAATTCACCGAAAGTGGCGAGCGCGGCGCGTGCGTTCATACGTCCGCATACTCATCGCCGACCGTCGGATTCGGGCGCGCCACGCGCGCCGCGACGGTGGGATTCAGCGTGCGGATCCTGAAGATGTACGAGAGCACCTGCGCCACCGCCACGTACAAACCCGCCGGAATCTCATGATTCAAGTCGGTGGATTTATACAGCGCACGCGCCAGTTTCGGCGACTCGAACACCGGCACGCGGTGCTCCTCGGCGATGCGCCGGATGTTGGCGGCGACCAGATCCACGCCCTTCGCCAGCACGCGCGGCGCGCGCATGTTCTTCGGATCGTACTTGAGGGCCACCGCGAAGTGCGTCGGATTCACCAGCACCACATCGGCCGTGGGCACCTTGTGCATCATGCGCCGCCGCGCCAGCTGCTGCTGCATCTGCCGGATGCGCTGCTTGGTTTCCGGCCGGCCGTCCGATTCCTTGGCCTCGTCGCGCAGCTCCTGGCGCGTCATGCGCAACGCGCGGTGGAATTGGAACAGCTGCAGCGGCACGTCGACCAGGGCGACGATGCCGAGCGATGCGCACAGCCACACGAAAGCCCAGCCCAGCAGATCGGCGCCGCGGCCGATCGCCGCGCGCGGCGCCATATGTCCCAACGACATCACATCCTTGAACAGCCAGGACACGATGGCCGCGCACACGCCACCGACCACGACGCACTTGAGCAGCGCCTTGCCCAGTTCGGTCACGCCGCGCAGGCCGAACAGGCGCTTCAGACCCTCGAGCGGACTCATGCGCGAGAAGTCCGGCGTCATGGCGACCGGGCTGAAGTTCCAGCCGCCGAGCACCACCGAGGCGAGCAATACCAGGCCGATCAAGGTGCCGAAAATCGGCAGCAGCGCGATGAGGGCGCTGGCCGCGGCTTCGCCGAGCGCGGCCGTCATGGACTGCGTGTCGCGCAGGCGCTCGGGATCCACCGACAAGGAGCGGCGCATGATCTGCGACATGCGCCCCGTCAGCGTTCCGCCGATGGCGATCAACGTCGCGCTGCCGCCGATCATGGTGGCGAAGTTGACCAGTTCCCTCGAGCGGGGAACTTGGCCGCGCTCGCGCGCTTGCTGCAGGCGCCTCGCCGAAGGTGCTTCGGTCTTTTCGCCACCCTGCTCGGACTCGGCCATCAGTGCGCTCGCGCCGCGGGCGTGGCGACCAGCTCGACCACGGCGCCCAGCGCCGTATCGATCAAGCTCGAGATGCCGACCATGATGCCGTCGAGTCCCACGATCAGCACGACGAAGCCGCACATCAACGTGATGGTGAAGCCGATGCCGAAGAGATTGAGCTGCGGCGCGGCGCGAGTCACCACGCCCAGCGCCAGGTTGACGATGACCAGCGCGATCACCGCAGGCAGCGCCACCAGCAAACCGGTCTCGAAAATGCGCGTGCCCCAGGTGGCCACCGCGATCAGGAAATCCCGATCGATGTTCGCCGCGCCGATGGGCAGCGTCTGAAAGCTGTTCGCCAGCGCGCCCAGCAGCACCAGGTGGCCGTTGATCGCGAGGTACGTCAGCGTTCCCATGATCATGAACATCTGGCCGAGCACGGGCACGTTCGCGCCGCGCTGCGGATCCACCAGCGTCGCGAAGCCCAGCCCCATGGTCATGGAGATGGTCTGGCCGGCGAAGTTCAGGGCCTCGAACGCCAGCTCCATGACCATGCCGATGGAGACGCCGATCAGGATTTCCTGGACGGCCGTCAACGCGCCGGCCCCCGAGAATATCGACAGCGAGTCGGGCACCTGCGCGAGCGGCGCGATCAGCACGGCGAGTGCCAGCGTCAGCACGACTTTCACATGATTGGGAATGGTCTTCTCGCTCGCGATCGGCGCGGTGGCGACGAAGCCGCCGATGCGCAGCGACGGCCACCACATTTTGCCGATCCAATGCGACACATCGACCGCGTTGATGACGACGGGTTGCATGGTGTCAGCCGACCACGTTGGGGATGTTGGCGTACAGATCGTGCGTAAAGTCCACCAGCACGCGCAATATCCACGGTCCGGCGGCGAACAGCGTCAGCACCAAGAACAGCAGCTTCGGGATGAAACTCAACGTGGACTCGTTGATCTGCGTCGCCGCCTGCAGCATGCCGATCACCAGGCCGGTGATGAGCGCGACCAGCAGCAGCGGCGCGGCGATCATCGACGTGACGAGCAAGGTGCTGTGCGCCAGGTCCATGACGTTCTCCGGCGTCATTGGTGAAAGCTCGAGGCCAACGTACCTATCAAGAGCGTCCAGCCGTCGACCACCACGAACAACATGATCTTGAACGGCAGCGACACCAGCACCGGCGACAGCATCATCATGCCCATCGACATCAGCACGCTCGCGACCACCAGGTCGATGACCAGGAAGGGGATGAACACCATGAAGCCGATCTGGAACGCCGTCTTCAATTCGCTGGTGATGAAAGTCGGCAGGAGCACGGTGAGCGGCACATCGTCGGCGCTCGCGAATTGCGACTTGCCCGACAGTTTGGTGAACATCTGCAGATCGTTCTCGCGCGTCTGCGCGAGCATGAATTTCTTGAGCGGGCCCAGCGTGCGATCGAGCGCGACTTCGCCGGCGATCTGCCCGTCCATGTACGGCTTGATGCCGTTGGCGTACGACTGATCGAGCGTCGTGCTCATGACGAAGAACGTCAGGAACAGGGCGAGTCCGGTGAGCACCTGGTTGGACGGCGTGGTCGCCATGCCCAGCGCCTGGCGCAATATCGACAACACGATGATGATCCGGGTGAACGCCGTCATCGCCAGCAAGATGGCCGGCAACAGGGTCAGCACCGTCATCAAGATCAGGATCTGGAACGTCAAGGAATACGACTGGGCGCCGTCGGCGGCCGTCTTGATGGCCACCGCGGGCAGCGAGACCTGCGCCGTCGCCAGGCCCACGGGCAGCAGCGCGAGCACCAACGCCGTCAGCGGACCCACGGCCAGCAGCCTCGCGCGGCACCCCCGGCCGCGGGCGCTCGTACCGGCAGCCCTCATGCCGGCGGCGTACGTGCCGGTGGCGCTCACCGCGAAGGCATTGCCGGCGGTGTCCGCGCCCGGGGCGCTCATTGCGGCGCTCCCGGCCGCTTCATGAAATCGCGCAGGCGCTCGGCGAACACCGGCCTGGCAGAGGACTCGTCGATGACAATGGGCGTGGCCAACGGCGTCAGGCCCACCATGCCGCCGGGCGCGATCCCGACCAGAACCTGCGCTTCGCCGACCCGGATCAGCAGGATGCGTTCGCGCGGACTCAAGGTCAGCTCGTCGAGCACGGCAATTGCACCGCGGCCGCGCGGTCCCGCCAGCCGGAAGCGCTTCAAGGCCCAGCTGATGGCGAAGATCAGCCCGACGATCGCGATGAGGCTCAACGTGAGCTGCGCCAGGCTGCTCACCGACAGAGGCGAGGCGGGTTGCGCCATCCCGCTCATCGCGCGTGTTCCATCCGCATCGTCGCGCTCACCACGTCGGTCAGACGGATGCCGAACTTGTCGTTGACCACCACCACCTCGCCGCGGGCAACGCGCACGCCGTTGACCAGCACGTCGAGAGGTTCGCCGGCCAAGCGGTCGAGCTCCACGATGGCGCCCGGCGCAAGCTGCAGCAGATCGCGTACCGGCATGCGCGCGCGGCCCACTTCGAGCGCGAGCGTGACCGCGACGTCGAGAATCAAGTTCAGATTCATCTCGCCGCCGCCGCCGGTGACGGCGCCGGGGCCCAGATCGTTGAATTGCGCGCGCGAGACTGCGGCGGTCTTGGGATCGGGAACGCTCATGCGGGGCCTCCAGGAGTGATTTTGAGCGCGTTGCGCCCTTGCGAGACGCCGAAGCGGCCGCGATACAGCGGAATCTCGCCCGCCAATAAAGTGACGTACTGCGGCGCCTCGATGGGGATCACGTCCCCCGGGATCAGCCGCACCAGTTCCCGCAAGCTGATTTGCGCTTCGGCCAGGACGGCGCGCGTCTCGAGCTCCGCATCGCGCAATGCGTTGCCGAGCATGGGCCCCCAGGGGTCCTGTTTGCGTACCGGTGCGGCGCCGCCGTCCAATGCCAGCGCTTCACGGATGGGCGCGAGCAAGTTCTCCGGCAGCAGCCAGTCGATGCGGCCGCTGCGTGCGCCGAATTCCACGGTGAATTTCAGTACCAGCATCGGGTCCTGTGCAACACCCAACTGCATCAAGCGTGGGTTCGTTTCCTGCTTGACCAGTTCCAATTCGAGGGGCGTCACCGGCGTCCACGCCGCCGTCCAGTCCGCCGCCACGCTGCGCAGAAGTAGTGCGAGAAAGCGCTGCGCCGCCGGCGCGATGGCCGCCTGATTGTCGGCGGTCGGCCGCCCCGAGCCGCCGAAGAAGCCGTCCAAGAGCGTCAGCAGCAGCGCGGGCTCGATGCTGACGAAGGCGGTGCCCGGCAGCGGCTTGAGCCGCAGGACGGCGAGGCTCGACGGCACCGGCAGCGCCGCCTGCAGCTCCCCGGCCTTGGCCGAATCGAGCGCCGTGAACTGCACCGCCGCGTCGCGCCCGAGCAAGGTGGAGAGCGACGAACCCATACGGTCCGCGAAGCTCTTGGCCACGATCTCGAGCATGGGCAGCTGCGTGCGGTTGATGCGTTGCGCCGTGAAATCGTAGGGTCGTACGGCGCTGGTCTCGCTCTTTTCCAGGAGCGCCGACACTTCCTCTTCGGAAATCGCGTTGGCCTGCGGCGCTGCGGCTTCGGCGGCCGTCGCGGACTCCGATGCGCCCATCACTGCACCACGAAGCTGGTGAACAGAAGATCCTCGACATCCTCGCCGCCCTGCTTCTTTTGCACCGCGCGGATCTCGGCAAGCGCTTCCTGCCGGAGCTTCTCCTTGCCCTCGCGCGACATCATCGATTGGTAGTCGCGATTGCTCATGAGCAACAGCAAATTGTTGCGGATCAGCGGGATGTTCTTCTGAACGCTGTCGACGCCCTTTTGGCTGGCGCACATGACTTCCATGCTGATCTGCAGAAAGCGCACCACCGAGCCGTCTTCGAAGTTGACCACCAACGGGGGGTCGATGGCGTAGTACGCGGACGATTTGGCGGCGCCCTCTGCGCCGTGCTCTGCGGACGAGGCCGCCTCAGCGACCGCGGTGATCTTGCCGTCCTTGTCCAATTTGAAATCGGGCATGGGGTGCAGCTTGGCGTTGATGGAGCCGCCTACGACGACGGCGCCCAGCGTCAGCACGAAAATGCCGATCCCGTTCGTCAGCTTGCCCATGAAGCCGCCCGACTTTTTGTCGGGAGGGGGAGGAGCTTGATCGGCTGCGTCGGCCATGTTGTCGATTCCTGGCGCGGCGCCACTGCCGCTTCCAGTATCGAGCAAGTTTTATGCCAAACGCCGCTCAGCGCCTTTTATCGCATCTATTCAAGGAGTTGTGAAAACGGCACGCGGCGGAAGCACCGCGCCGCGCCGCGCAATCCGCCGAAAAATTGACGGTGGCCGCCACCTACGGCGCCACCGCCACTGCCGCCCGCTACTGCTACCAGATGGTAACGCGCTGCTCCGGCGGCAAGTACATCTTGTCTGCCGGCTTCACGTCGAACGCCGCATAGAAGTCCGGCTGGTTGACCAGCGGCGCCGTGCCGCGCACCGCGGGGGGCGAATGCGGATCCGTTTTGGTCCGTTCGATCGCTTCGTCCGCGCGCACCTTGCCGCGCCAGACCTGCGCCCAGCCGAGATAGAATCGTTGCTCTCCCGTGAAGCCGCCGATGATCGCAGGCGTCTTGCCCGCCAAGGACAGCTGGTACGCCTTGTAGGCGATCGTCAGCCCCGAGTTGTCGGCAATGTTCTCGCCGAGGGTGAGTTCGCCGTTGACGTGGTAGCCCGGTACCGGCTCATAGGCATCGTATTGCGCCACCAGCGCCTTGGTGCGCGCCGCGAACTTGGCGTGGTCCTCGGGTGTGAACCAGTCGCGCAGATTCCCATCGGCATCGTACTGGCTGCCCTTGTCGTCGAAACCGTGGCTCACCTCGTGGCCGATGACGGCCACGATCCCGCCATAGTTGACGGCATCGTCGGCCTGGGCGTCGAAGAACGGCGGCTGCAGGATGGCGGCCGGGAAGACGATCTCGTTCATGACCGGGTTGTAGTACGCATTGACCGTCTGCGGCGTCATGAACCATTCACTGCGATCGATGGGATGCCCCAGCTTCGCGACGCCGCGACGCGATTCGAATTCCGCAGCGCGCACCACATTGCCCCACAGATCGTCGCGCGTGATGACCAATGCGCCATAGTCCCGCCAATGGTCGGGATAGCCGATCTTGGTCACCAGCTTCGTGAGCTTCTCCTGTGCCCCCTTCTGGGTTTGCGGGCTCATCCAATCGAGCGTCACGAGGTCGCGTCGATACGCCTCGAGCAGATTGCCCACCAGCTGCTGCATGCGAGCCTTGCTCTGCGGCGGGAAGTATTTCTCGACGTACAGCTTGCCGATCGCCTCGCCCATGGCGCCGTCCAGCACCGCCATGCCGCGCTTCCAGCGGGGCCGGTTCTGCGGAATGCCGCGCAATGCCGTGCCGCTGAACGCGAAGCGCTCGTCGACGAACGCCTTCGACAGAAACGGCGCGGCCGCCGACAACTGGCGCCACTTGAAATAGCTCCTCCACACGCCGAGCGGCGTATCGGCGATCAACTCATCCAAACCGGTGAAATAGCTTGGCTGGCGGACGATGACGTAATCGACCTTGCCCGCGATGCCGCTGGCTTGCAGGTAGCTCGGCCATGCAAAGCCCGGCATCAGGCGGTTCAGATCCGCGATCGCGGTCTTGTTATAGGTCTTGTCCGGATCGCGGTTGGCCACCCGCGTCCACTGCAGCTGCGCCATCGCGGTCTCGAGCTTCACGATATCGGCGGCGCTGCGGGCCGGTGTCGACTCGCCGGCCATGCCGAGCATCTTCTCGACGTGCGCGAGATATTTGGCGCGCGCATCCTTGAGCTTGGCGTCGTCCTTCAAGTAATAATCGCGATCCGGCAAGCCGAGCCCAGCTTGCGTGACCGTGACCGCGTAGCGCGTCGAATCCTTCGGATCCGGATCGATGCCGATGTCGTACGGCGCGCCTACGTCCGTCTGATTGAAGCGCGCGATCAGCGCGGGAATGTCGCGCTTGCTCGCCAGCGCATCGATGGCCGCGAAATCGGCGCGCAGCGGCGCCAGCCCCAACGTCTCGAGCCGCGCCTCGTCCATGAAGCTCGCATACAAATCGGCGAGCTTGCGCGCGTCGGCGCTGGTCGAGGCAGCATCCGGCGCGCCGGCGCCCGAGACGGGCCCCGCAGCGGCGGCGCTCGGGGCAGCTCCTCGGTCCGGACCGCCCAGGCTCTCGACGATGCTGCGCAGCTGCTCCTGGGTCTCATCGTCGATGTGGGTGAATGCGCCGTAGGAGCCCTTGTCGGCGGGCAGTTCAAAGGTATCGAGCCACTTGCCGTTGATGTGCCGGTACAGATCGTCCTGCGGCCGTACGCTCGCATCGATGTAGCGCGTCTCTACGCCCGACAGGGGCGGCGTGGGGTGCGTGTGCTCGGGCGTCACGGGACTACCGGCGGAACAAGCGGCCACGGCCAGCGCTCCTGCAGCGCATGCAACGAATCTCGGCATGTAATCTCCTCAGAATTTCAGTGACACCCGCAGACCCGGCCTGGCATCGTCGAGTACCAACCGCGCCCCGTGCAACTTGGTGACGGCCGCCACCAAAGACAACCCCAGACCCGATCCCGGAAATTTCCGCGCCTCATCCAGGCGCACACGCCGGCCCAGTACGATCTCGCGTTTGTCGGCGGGAATGCCCGGCCCGTCGTCCTCCACCACCACCTCCGGCTCGGTACTCGATCCGCGCAGCAGCACGCGAATATGACCGCCGTCGGGCGTGAATTTGATCGCATTGTCGAGCAGATTGGCGAGCGCCTGGGCCAGCAACTGGCGGCTGCCCTGCACATGCGCGCCCGGCGCCACCGAGCTCTGCAGCGCAATGCCGCGCTCCTCACCCACCGGAGCATACAGTTCGACCATGCTGCCCACCAGTTCCGACAGGTCCACGGGTTCGCGCGCCACGGTGCCGGTTTCGGCGAGGGCAATGCGCAGCAGAGCATCCAAGGTGCTGCGCATGTGGTCGACTTCCGTCGAGACGCGTTCCAGCACGCGCCGCTCGACCGACCCGGGCACGAGCTGGCTCATGGCGCCCTCCGCGGTGGCCTGCAGCCGGTTGAGCGGCGTGCGCAAGTCGTGGGCGGCGCTGTCGAGGACGGTGCGCATGCCCAGCGTGAGCTGTTCGATCTTGTCCAACATGCCGTTGATTTCCCGCGCCAGCGTGTTGATCTCGTCGTCCGCCTCGCGAACCGGCAGCCGCTGCGACAAATCGCCGCGCATGATCTGGGTCGCCACCGCGGAGATGGCGCCGGCCTGCGCCAAAATCCGGCGGCCCATCCAAAATCCCCCGCCGAGGCCCAGGAGCAAGGTGAGCACCACCGCGGCAATCAAGCCGCGCATCATCAGGTTCTTCACGTCCTGGCGTTCCTGCACGTCGTGGCCCACCAGCATGCGATAGCCGCCGGGCAGCGGAAAACGCTGCGCGCGCATTTCGTGCTCGCGAGTCTCGTCGCCGAACGGCACGGAGACCTTGAACTGGATCCATTTGCCTTCGTTCGCCGCGATCTTGGGCCATGCCGGAACGTTGCCCGCCACCGGCCGCAGCTGCGGATCCACCATCAGGTACACGGCGCCGCGTACGTCTTGATCCTGCGAGCGCTGTTCGATGAGTTCGATGAAGTCGCCGCGCGACAGCACCAGCACCTGCTCGCGCAGGCCCTGAACCTCGGCCTCGATGAGATTGTCCGTGCTCCCGTCGACGACGCGCGATACGGCAAAATCCACGGCGCCGAGCAGCGCCGCCGCGCCGCACGCGAACACGATCGAATACACGATCGCGATACGAAACGGCGATGTATCGAGCACGCCTAAGAACCGCTGATCGGGACTGACGCTGCGCCGTAATGCGATGTCCACTATTCGTCTTCGCGCAGACTGTATCCCGCGCCGCGCACCGTATGCAGCAAGGGCTTGTCGAAATCCTTGTCGATCGCCTGGCGCAGGCGGCTGATGTGCACGTCGATGACGTTGGTCTGCGGATCGAAGTGATAGTCCCACACGCCCTCGAGCAGCATGGTCCGGGTCACCACCTGGCCGCTATGGCGCATCATGAATTCGAGCAGCTGAAACTCGCGCGCCGTGAGTTCGATCTTCTTGCCGTTGCGCACCACGCGGCGCGTCATGCGATCGAGCTCGAGATCCGCCAGCTTCAGTTTGGTGGCGGTTTCGGCATTCCCCGAGTCGCCACGCCGGGCGAGCGCATCGATGCGAGCCAGCAGCTCCGACATGTGGTAGGGCTTGGTGAGATAGTCATCGCCGCCGGCGCGCAGTCCCGTGATACGGTCGTCGACATCGCCGAGAGCGCTCAGGATCAAGACCGGCATCTTGCGCCCGGTTGCCCGCAGCGATTGCACCAGGGCGAGCCCATCGAGCTTCGGCAGCATGCGATCCACGATGGCCAGATCGACCGCGATCGATGACGCCATGTGCAGGCCGTCGAGGCCGTTGGTCGCGACATCCACGGTGTGCCCCACCTCGCGCAGCGCCTTGGCCAGCGTGTCGCGCGCCACTTCATCGTCTTCGACAATCAAGATGTGCATGACCGCGTATCTTACAGGCGTTGGACCGGTGTTTGTCGGCACGTTAGACTGAAGACGAATTATGACGCCCCATACCGACTCGCTCATCGATCCGCCAACCCGCAGTCGCCCGGGGCCGGGCAAATACGACATATTGATCGTCGGCGCCGGATCGCCCGACGCCGCCACTGCGCCCATGCTGTGGCTGCTGGGCCGCCGGCGCGTCGTCCCGCAGGAGGCCCGGCGTCCGCGCGCTCCCATCGGGGCGAGTCATCGCGCATGACCCGCGGCTGATGCGCGAGGCGCGCCCGGCCCACCGCCGCTCGACACAGCTTGCCGCGGCGGGGCTCACGGCTGCCTATCTCGCGGCGCCGGTGTCGGCCAAGGAGGAGCCGCTGCTCGAGTACGGCCTCGGCATCGGCGCGATCGCCTTCGAGGATTACCGCGGTTCGAATACCACGCATGCGTACCCGTTGCCCATTCCCTACCTGGTCTACAACGGCAAATTCCTCAAAGCCGACCGCGAGGGAGTCCGCGGCACGTTGTTCGATCAAGACTGGGTTGAGCTCAATTTGAGCGGCAATGCCACGACGCCGGTGAAGAACGACCGCGAGCGCGGCGGCATGCCGGACCTCAAGTCGACGCTCGAAATCGGGCCGTCGTTGGACTTTCATCTGCTGCACAGCGACGACAAACACGTCAAATTCGACTTTCGATTGCCGCTGCGCGCGGCGCTCACGGTGCAAGCATCGCCGAAATACATCGGCTGGACGTTGACGCCGCGATTCGCGCTGGATTTCATCGATCCCTTTGGCTATGCGGGCTGGAACGCGGGGGTGCTGGCGGGGCCGTTGTTTGCGGAGCGCCGCTACCACGATTATTTTTATTCGGTCGCACCCCAGTATGCGACGGCGGACCGGCCCGCGTATCGAGCCACCGGCGGCTATGCCGGCACCCAGACCATCACGGCGGTGTCGAAGCGCTTCCCGCGTTTCTGGGTCGGCGCCTACATGCGCTACGATACGTTGTCGGGTGCCGCTTTCGCAGACAGCCCGCTGGTGCAGCGCAAGAGCTACTGGTCCGCCGGCTTCGGGATTTCGTGGATGATCCACAGGTCAACGCAAATGGTCGAAGTTCCCGATTGATTTGAGCCATGCCGCGCCCTTTCCGAATTCTGTATGAATACTTCGCGCTCTATTCGTCGCTGACGCTGCTCGCGCTGATATGCCTGACGTGGTCGGTGTTCGCGTTGCCCTTGTATTTCATCCTGCCGCGCGAGCTCGGCACCGCCGTCGGACGCCGCGGCATCAGTACCGGCTTTCGGCTCTATGCCTGGTCGCTGTCCATCACGGGTTCCTATCGTCTGGACTTGACTGCGATCGATACGCTCAAGGGCGGGCCGCCCTTGATCCTGGCGCCCAACCATCCCTGCTTGATCGATGCCTTGCTCATCCTGACCCGGCACCCGAACATCGTGTGCGTGATGAAGGCGGAGCTGATGAGGAACGTGTTCTTGGGCGCGGGGTCGCGGCTCGCCCGCTACGTGAGAAATGAATCGTCGCGCCAGATGGTCAAGGAATCGGTGGCGCACTTGAAGCGCGGCGGCGTGCTGCTGCTGTTTCCCGAAGGCACGCGCACCACGCGGGCTCCCATCAATAAATTGGTCGCGAGCGTCGGTCTCATCGCCAAACACGCCGGCGTACCCGTGCAGACGCTCATCATCGAAACGGATTCGCCCTATCTGAGCAAGGGATGGCCGCTGTTTCGCCGGCCCACCCTGCCCATCGTCTATCGGGTACGCTTGGGCGAGCGCTTCGCACCGCCCGACGACGTGCCCGCCTTCACCGCGGCACTCGATGCTTACTATCGACGAGAACTCGCCGGTGCGCTGCAGGCGCGCTGGTTGAAGAGCGGCTGATCCGTGGCAGTTCCTTCGGCGACTCACCTGGTGCTGATCCCCAGTTACAACCCGGGGCCTAGGGGATGCGCGACCGTGCGCGCGGCGCTCGAGCAGTGGTCGCCGGTCTGGGTGGTCGTCGACGGCAGTACGGATGGCTCCGGCGAACAGATTTCCGCCATGGCGGCCGGGGCGCCGGGCCTGCATGTCTTGTTGTTGCCGCAGAACCAGGGCAAGGGCGCGGCCGTGTTGCACGGCATCCGCGCGGCCATGCTGGCCGGTTTCACCCACGCACTGACCATGGACTCCGACGGCCAACACCCGCCGGAAAAGATACCGGAATTCATGCAGGCCTCGCTCCGACAGCCTGCCGCCATGGTGCTCGGCTGCCCGGTCTTCGATTCCAGCGCGCCGAATTTACGCGTCCAGGGGCGAAAGGTTTCCAATTGGTGGGCGAACCTGGAAACCCTGTGGTGCGGAATCGGGGACTCGCTATACGGTTTCCGCGTCTACCCCATGGCGGCGCTCGAGCGGGTCATGCGCCGTCAATTCTGGATGCGGCGCTTCGACTTCGACGTCGAAGCCGTCGTGCGCCTGTGCTGGCGCGGCGTGCGGCCGATGAATCTCCCCGCGCCCGTGCGCTATTTCCGCCCGGACGAGGGCGGCGTCTCGCACTTCAATTACTGGCGCGACAATGCCCTGCTCACGTGGATGCATTTCCGGCTGTTTCTGGGCTTTTTGATTCGTCTGCCGGTGCTGCTCACCCGGCGCCTGCGGCGCGCTCACCCGTGACGCATGAGCGCCACGCACCGGATGGGGACGGTGCGGTGGCCGGCACGTGCACGTGCCCGTTTTCCGCTAATCCGGCGGCCGGCGTGCGTGGTACGCCGAGAATACGCCCAGCGACACGACTCTTTCGACGTCGATCAGCCCCGCGTCGCGCATTGCCGCCATGATGACGTCCGGGCTCACGCACGCTTCGATCGTGTCCCAGTAGTAGCGCATCAGCTTCGGCACGTCGCGATGCCGCGCGATGTACTGAGCCATGAAAGGCACCACGCCGCGCAGGTAAGCCTTCAACAGCGCGCGCGCTGCGCGGCCGGTGGGCGAGGTGATTTCGAGCACGCAGATCCTGCCGCCGGGGACCAACACCCGCCTGAACTCGCGAAACGCCTGGGAGAGGTCGGTGACATGGCGCAGCGCATAGCCCATCGAGACGAAATCGACTGCGTCGGACGCCATGGGGACCGCATCCGCGCTCCCTAACAATAATTTAACCCCGGCCGGCACGATGGCGCTTTCCATCATGCCGCTACTGGGGTCGATTCCCGTGACCTGCCCCGATTCCCCGACCAGTCCGGCCGCCTCGCGCGCCGTGAGCCCGGTCCCCACCCCCACGTCCAGGACGCGCATGCCGCTGCGCAGCCCGGCGCGCGTCAAGGCCCGGCGGCGATACCAGGAACCCGACCCGAACGCCATGGCGCGCTCCACCCGATCGTAATCGCCGGCGGTTTGGTCGAACAGACGCCGGACCCAGCCATCTTTGTCCGCTTCGTGGGCATAATAGTCCTTGAGCGGTGGGTGCGGCGCCGGCATGGCAGGGAGCATACCCCGTCCAGTAGCCGGTTGCTGCTCGGGCCCACACCTATATAATGCCGACGAAGAGGCATACTGATGCCCGACGTACTCTCGAAACTCTTATCGAAGCTTAAGCCTATGTCCGACCCTAAGCCTATGTTCAAGAACGGGTCGCTCATGCCAAAGCCGGCGCCTTCGGCCGATGTGGGTCTGGAACGCGAGATAGCCACGCTGTTCGTGCAGGCGTTGAATCTGGAAGTCGCTCCGCAGGATATCGACCCCGAAGCGCCGCTGTACGGCGAGGGTCTGGGACTGGACTCGATCGATATCCTGGAAGTGGCACTGATCGTATCGAAGCAGTACGGCATCCAACTGCGTGCCGACAGCCAGGAAAATCAGCAGATCTTTCGCTCGTTGAGACATCTTGCAGAGTACATCGCGGTACAGAGAACCAAGTGAGCGCGCGCTGGGTGCGTAGGCTGCAGTCCGCTGCGGCCTGCCTGCTCTTCGTCGCTTACGCGGGCCTGTCCCACTATTGCAATTCCACCGGTGAGCACGTTCTGGGGGCCATGCTGGCGCTGACCCCCGTGAGCCTGATCGGGCTGATATTGGCCTGGCGCGGGACGCCGCCCGCGGTTGCGTCGCTATTGTCGGCCGCCCTTGCCGGCCTCCTCTACACCGTGTGGCCGCTGCTGGAGAAGAACTTTTCTCTGTTCTATCTCGTGCAGGAAAGCAGCATTTACTGCCTCCTGGGTTTGACCTTCGGCCGCTCCCTGCTTCCCGGCCATGTCGCGCTCTGTACGCAATTGGCCGACAAGATCCACGGGCCCTTAGGCCCGCGCGAGGTGCGCTACACACGGCGCGTGACGCTGGCCTGGGCGGTGTTCTTCTTCCTGGTCGCCGCGGTTTCGGTGCTCTTGTATGTGTCCGCACCCCTGCGCATCTGGTCGATCTACATCAATTTCTGCGTGCTGCCGTTGGTCGCCGCCATGTTCGTGGCGGAATATCTGGTGCGGCGGCGGGTAGTGCCGCAGGGGGCGCGCGCCGGCCTGCTCACGTCGGTGCGCGTTTACTTTGCGGACCCCCAATAGCGGCATGACGGACACCAGCGCCCTGTTTTCGCACGAATCGCCGGACGCGGTCATTGCGTATCGCCGGGGCGTACCGGTCACAGCGCAGCGCTTCCTGGCCGATGCAACGCGCGTTGCGCAGAGCCTGCCGCCCGGCGAGCATGTCCTGAACGTGTGTCTCGACCGCTATCGTTTCACCATCGGCCTCGCCGCCTGTCTCATGACCGGGCGCGTGAGCTTGCTGCCCTCGACTCACACCCCGGAAGTGATTCGGCAGCTGCTCGAGTTCGCTCCGGATGTCTTTTGTTTGACCGACGAGCCCGCCTGCGCGATCGAGCTGCCGCGATTCCTGTATCCGCCGGACCTGCACGGCGGCATCGTTCCGTGGCGAGTCCCCCGCATCCCGTCGGCGCAGCTCGCCGCCATCGTTTTCACCTCCGGCTCGACCGGAACCCCATTGCCCTACAGGAAAACCTGGGGACGTTTGGCGCGCTGCGTTCGCGACGGTGCTCCGCGGCTGGGCCTGCTCGACGGCCGATCCCACACGCTCATCGGCACCGTGCCGCCCCAGCACATGTATGGCTTCGAATCGACCGTGCTGCTGGCGCTGCTGAGCGGCAACGCCTTCAGCGCCGAGCGGCCGTTCTATCCCGCCGATATCGGCGCGGCCGTGGGTGCGGTGCCGCAGCCGCGGGCGTTGATCTCCACGCCCATCCATTTGCGCACCTTGCTGGCGGACGGAATCGAGCTGCCGCCGGTCGATTTGATCGTGTCTGCAACCGCACCGCTGGCACTCGAGCTTGCGCACGAGGTGGAGGCGACGTTTCGCGCCCCACTGCTCGAGATCTATGGGTCGACGGAAACCGGGCAGATCGCCACCCGCCGGACCGCGGAGTCGCTGAGCTGGCATCTATGGCCCGCCGTGCGTCTCGATGCGAGCGATGGCGCCGTCTTTGCCCACGGCGGCCATGTCGAGCAGCGGACCGCGATGTGCGACGTGCTCGAAATCCTCAACGACGAGGAGTTCCTGCTGCACGGGCGCACCGCCGACCTCGTGAACGTGGCCGGCAAACGCAGTTCGTTCGCCTATTTGAACACGCAGCTGAACGCCATTCCCGGCGTCATCGATGGCGCGTTCTTTCTGCGCGACGCCGCCAGCGCCGGCCGTACCGGCGTCGCCCGGCTGGCTGCCGTGGTCGTCGCCCCGAGCTTGAGCGCGGCACAGCTGACCGAGCAGCTCCGCCGGCGCATCGATCCGGTTTTCCTGCCGCGGCCTCTGTTGCTGGTCGATCGATTGCCGCGCAACGCCACCGGCAAGCTACCGCAGCAGGCGCTGCTCGCGTTCGCCGAGCGCCACCTCAAGGCAAACGGCGCGCAGGCATGATGGCGGAACTGAAGATCGCCGCCGATCATCCGGCCTTCGCGGGCCATTTCCCCGGATATCCGATTCTTCCGGGTGCCGCGCTGCTCGATCAGGCATTGTACGAAATGGCCCGCAGCTACGCTCTCGACTTGACCCACTGGCAATTCGCCACGGTGAAATTTCTTAAGGCGGTGCGCCCCGGCGACACGCTTGGCCTCGAACATTCGCGGCTCGACGCCCGCATCCGTTTCCTCATCCGCAACGCCGATGGCAGTCTGGTGGCTTCCGGCACCCTGTCGGCGGCGGGCGGCAAGCCGGACGAGCCGCATGGCGCTTGAGCGGCAAGATGTCGTTCGGGCGTCGCCGAAGGCGGCCGAATGGATCGGCCACCGCGAGCGCGGCAGCGCCGGTCTGCTGCGTTTCATGGCCTTCCTGTCGCTGCGCCTGGGAAGACCCTTGAGCCGCGTTCCGCTCTACGGCATTGCCCTCTATTTCTTTCTGTTCGCGCCGGGCGCGCGGCGTCAGTCGCGCCGTTACCTGCGCCGAGCCTTGGGCCGGGAGCCGCGCGCATGCGATCGGTTTCGCCATGTCCTGAATTTCGCGTCCACGATTCACGATCGCGTATATCTCATCAACGAACAATACGACGCGTTCAAGATCACCATCGAAGGTGAGTCCCTCATGCAGACGCAGGTGGCATTGGGTCACGGCGCCTTCTTGATGGGCGCCCACATGGGCAGCTTCGAGGTCATCGGCAGCATCGGCCGGCGCCAGGCCGGACTGCAAGTGTCGATGGCCATGTACGAGGACAACGCGCGCAAGATCAACGCCATCCTCGCGGCGATCAACCCCAACGCCAAGCCGGACATCATTTCCCTGGGCCACATCGATGCCATGTTGCGCATCGCGGAGCGCCTGGACCACGGCGCCTTCGTCGGCATGTTGGGCGACCGGACGTTGGGCGACGAACCCGTGCATGAAGTGACCATCTTGGGCGAGAAAGCCTATTTGCCCACGGGCCCGATGCGCGCCGCGGCGCTGCTGCGCTGCTCCGTGGTTTTCATGGTGGGCCTGTATCGCGGCGGCAATCACTATCACGTGGAGTTCGCACCCATCGCAGATTTCACCGAGACAACGGCCAAATCGCGCGACGCGGCGGTGCGCGAAGCCGTCGAGCGCTATGCGGCATTGCTCGATCGGTACTGCCGCAGCGATCCCTACAACTGGTTCAATTTTTTCGATTTCTGGCGCAAACCCACTCGGGAATCCACGCCATGAAGCGACGCGTCGCGCGCATTTCCCTGGCGATTCTAGGATCTGTCGCCGCGCTCTCGGGCGGCGCGGCGCGGGCCGCGACCGACGACCTCGACGAGGTCATGCACCTGCTGGCGGCGCGGCATCACGGCCAGGTGAGCTTCGTCGAGCAGCACTTTTTGTCCCTGCTGAAACGGCCGGCGGAATCCTCCGGCGAATTGATCTACGACGCCCCGAACCGCCTGGAGAAGCGCACGCTCGAACCGCGCCCGGAGAGCTTGGTGCTGGTGGGTGATGTGCTGACGGTGGAGCGCGGCAATCACAGCCGCGTCCTCGACTTGAAGTCCTATCCGCAGGTATGGCCCTTCATCGAGAGCATCCGGGCGACGCTCGCCGGCGATCGCGGCGCCCTGGAGCGGGCGTTCCGTCTTGATTTCTCCGGCAGCGCCGCGCGCTGGACATTGATTCTCGTACCCACGGACGCGCAGGTGGCCAAGAATGTCGCTCGAGTGCAGATCGACGGCGCCGGCAACGATCTGCAGCGAGTGGAAATCCGGCAAACCGACGGCGACCGCTCGCTGATGATCTTGCGGGCGCATGTAGCGCCATGATTTCGCGCCGCGCGCGAATCGTCGCGCTGTGGTCGGTCGGCATCTTGGCGGCTCTCTGGGTCGTCGTTCACGCTCGCTACATCACCGACCTGTCCGCTTTCCTTCCGGCGAGACCGACGCCCATGCAGAAGCTGCTGGTCGATCAGCTGCGCGACGGACCCGCGTCGCGCCTGATACTCATCGCGCTCGAACACGGCGACGGCAAGACGCGCGCGGCACTCTCCGCCGCGATGGCGCAACGCCTGCGGCAAGATCCGACGTTCTCGAACGTCGAGAATGGCGAACCCCTCGACGCCGAACGCGATCGCGCCTTTCTCTTCGATCATCGCTATCTGCTGAGCGACCAGATCACCGCACAGCACTTCTCCCCCGCGGGACTGCAAGCAGCCATCGCCGACACCATCGACGAGCTGTCCTCCTCGGCGGGCCTCATGTTGAAGTCGCTGGTGCCGCACGACCCGACGGGAGAGACGCTGCGCATTCTCGACCGGATGGCGCACGGCCAAGGCCCCCAAACCCAGGACGGAGTCTGGATATCCGCGGACGGCGCGCGCACCCTGTTGGTCACCGAGACCGCAGCCGCGGGCTCCGATACCGACGCGCAGGAGCACGCGCTCGATGCCATTCGCCAGGCTTTCACGGCCGCAGCGGCAGTAGCCGCACGACCCACCGTTCCCGCAACGCCCATCGCCCCCGCACCGCCCGCAGTTCCCGCCAGGCCAGCCGCCACCGCCACGCCGCCCGTTGCCGTTCCCCCTACGCGAGTTGCCACCGTGTCTACTGCGTCCACGGCAACCCCCCCGCCGCCGTCCGACATCAGGCTGAGGCTGAGCGGCCCCGGCGTGTTCGCCGTCGCCGCACGCGCGAAGATCAAGCGCGCGGCGACGCGCCTTTCCATCGTCAGCAGCGTCCTGGTCGTCGCCGTTCTGCTCACGGTGTATCGATCGATTCCCGCGCTGGTGTTGGGGCTGCTGCCCGTGGCGTCGGGAGCGTTGGTGGGAATCGCCGCCGTCGCCTTAGGGTTCGGCGTCATTCACGGCATCACCTTGGGTTTTGGCATCACGCTGATCGGTGAATCCGTGGATTATTCGATCTACTTTTTCATTCAATCGCTGCAGGCGAGTGCGGCCGGCTCGGAATCCGCGAACCGGCAGCGAACGCTCTGGCCCACCATCCGCCTCGGCATGTTGACCTCCGTCTGCGGGTTCGCTTCCCTGCTGCCATCCGGCTTTCCCGGACTTGCGCAGCTCGGACTGTATTCGATCAGCGGGCTGATCGCGGCGGCGTTGGTGACGCGCTTCGTTCTGCCCGAATTGCTGCCGCGCGGGTTCAAGATACGCGATGTGACGCCGCTGGGAATGCGCATCGGCCGACTCCGGGATTCCGTGCGCGGACACCGCCGCGCGATCGCGATCGGATCGTACGTGATCGCCGGCGCCGCGTTGCTGGTGCTTTATCGCCATCACCAGACCCTGTGGAATCGCGAGCTCTCGTCCCTCAGCCCCATCTCGCTCGAGGAACAGCGCTACGATGCGACACTGCGCGCCGATCTGGGGGCAGCCGATGTCTTGGATCTCATCATCGTTTCCGGTACCGACCTGGAAACCGTGCTGCAAGGCGCGGAACGGGTCGGCGACACGCTGCGGCCCTTGCTCGACGCCAATGTCGTCGGCGATGTGGACAATCCGGCGAACTACCTGCCGAGCCTGAAGACCCAACGAGCCCGACGCGACGCATTGCCGGAGAGGCGCGTCCTGCAGGGCAACCTGCGGCTCGCCACGCGGGATCTGAACCTGCAAGAGGATCAGCTGGCACCGTTCGTGGACGATGTCGACGCGGCTCGCAGGGCCTCGCCGGTGACGGCCGAGGACTTGCGCGGCACATCGCTTGCCACGGGCTTTGCATCGTTGATCCTGCATCAGTCCGATCGTTGGAGCGCGTTGCTGCCGCTGCATGCGCCCAAGGGACGCGCGGCGGAGGCCATCGATATCGCGCGCGTCGGCCGTGCGTTGACCGCGGCGCGGCTCGAGGGCACGTCCGTGCTCGATATGAAAGCCCAGACCGATGCGCTCTACGCCGACTATCTGCATGAGGTCATGCGGTTGTCGCTGGGCGGTTTCGCGCTCATCGTGCTGCTGCTGTTGGGCACGCTGCGCTCGCCGCTGCGCACGGCGCGGGTGCTCGCTCCCCTGGCCCTGGCCGTGCTCGTGGTGGCGTCCGCCCTCGTGATCTGCGGGGTGCGGCTCACCCTCTTGCACCTGGTGGGAATGCTGCTCATCGTGGCCGTCGGCTCGAATTACGCGCTCTTCTTCGATGAGGAAGGAACTCACGCGACGCATGCGAGCTCGCCGCTCACGCTGGCATCCTTGGGGATCGCGAACCTGAGCACCGTCATCGGCTTTGGCTTGCTGTCGTTCTCGCAGGTGCCGGTGTTGGAGGCCTTGGGCACGACGGTGGCGCCGGGCGCCCTGCTGGCGCTCGTGTTCTCCGCCTTGATTACCTCGCGTGCCCGCATCCGTGCGTAGCGTGCTGAACGCCGCCGCGCCAGGGACCGCGGCGGCCACCCGCATCGTGTGCCTGCCCGGGGCCTATCACACTCCGGAGGATTTTCTGACCGCCGGTTTCGACCGCAGCATGCGCCGGCGCGGCCTCGCCATCGACCTGCTGTTCGTCGATGTCGAACTGCGGCACCTGGGCGACCGCAGCGTGCTGCAACAGCTGAAACACGAGATCGTGGCGCCGGCCCGCGCGCTCGGCTGCCGCTCGATCTGGTTCGCCGGCATATCGCTCGGCGGATTCATCGCGCTGGACTACGCGGCTTCGAATCCCGCCGACTTGGACGGGCTTTGCCTACTGGCGCCCTACCTGGGCAGCCGCATGCTCATCGCCGACATTGCGCGAGCCCCGGCCGTCGCGGCGTGGACGGCGGGCGAACTTGCGCAAGTCGACGAAGAGCGCCGAGTATGGTGTTTCCTGCAAGGACTGCTCGCGCCGGCGGAGCAGTTGGCGCGACGCGCTGCGATCGCATCGCCGCGGCTGCATTTGGGGTTCGGCAGCGACGACCGATTCGCCGCCGCGCATCGGCTGCTGGCGCAAGCGCTGCCGGCGCGGGCGGTCGATGCGGTGCCCGGCGGCCACGACTGGCGCACCTGGACGATGCTATGGGAGAACTTTTTGGACGCGAATTTTACATGAATTCCCGAGATGCCAAAAAAACGCGGTTGTGGGCGTCGCCGATTCTGGCCGGCTCCGCAGCCGTGCACGTGGGCGCTGCGGCCAGCGTGTTGCTGCAGCCACCGTATTGGCCTTGGGCGCTCGGCGCCGTGGCCGCGAATCATGCGGTGCTCACCGCCGCGGGCCTGTGGCCCAGAAGTCGATTGCTCGGTCCGAATTGGACCCGCCTGCCGGCGGCCAGCGGTGCGCGCGGCCATGTCGCCATCACCATCGATGACGGCCCCGATCCTGTGGTCACGCCGCAGGTGCTGGCGCAACTCGAGGCGCACGGCGCGCGCGCGAGTTTCTTCTGCGTGGGACAACGCGTCGAGCGCCATCCCGAGCTCGCGCGGGACATGGTCCGTCGGGGCCATACCCTCGAGAATCACAGCCAGAGGCACCGTCATAATTTCTCGTTGCTCGGGCCGGCGGCCATGAAAGCGGAAATAGCCCGAGCCCAGGAGGGCATCTCGAGGATCACCGGCAGCGCACCGCGTTTCTTCCGCGCCCCCGCAGGATTGCGCAACCCGTTTCTGGACCCGGTACTGAACAGCCTGGATTTGACGTTGGCAAGCTGGACGCGGCGCGGTTTCGACACCGTCAATGGCAATGCCGACACCATTCATCGGCGTCTGACGGCTTCGCTGCGGGGCGGTGATATCCTGCTGCTGCACGACAGCAACGCCGCGTTGGCTCCTTCCGGCCGCCCGGTGATACTCGACGTGTTGCCGCGTCTGCTCGAGACCGTGCGGGCACGGGGCCTCACGCCCGTGACGCTGCGTGCGGCGCTGTCTTGAATTTCAACCCGCAGGTGCACGGAGCGGATGTTGGCAGCGGCGAGCGCGTACGCAGCCTCGACGTGCGCCGCTGCATTGCATACGCTGATCGGCGCAACAAAGTGGGTATCGATCGATGATACGTCTTCTCCTCAAAAGCTTCACGGCATCCAGCTGCATCGGGCTGGGCAACGATGAAACGCTGGAATCCCTGCTGGCACGACGCAGCGGCCTGAAAATCTGTGCGTTCGAGACCGTGGCCATCGATACCCATATCGGCGAGGTCCGCGGTGTCGACGCGGTACGGCTGCCCGCGGCGCTCTCGCGCTTCGACTGCCGCAACAATCGTTTGGCGGAACTCGCGCTGCGCCAGGACCACATCGAGGACGCCTTGCGGCAGGCCGTCCTGCGTTGGGGCCCCCGACGCATCGGCGTGTTCATCGGAACCAGCACCGCCGGCATTCTGCAGACCGAACTCGCGTACCGCGACCGCGACCTCGTCACCGGTGCGCTGCCGCCCAGCTTCGAATACAGCGGAACCCACAATTCGTTCTCGGTCGCGGACTACTTGCGCCGGCGTCTGCATCTCGAGGGGCCCGCGACGGCGGTGTCCTGCGCCTGCGCATCCAGCGCCAAGGTGTTCGGTTCGGCACGGCGCATGATCGAAGCCGGTCTGATCGATGCCGCGCTGGTGGGCGGCGTCGACTCGCTATGCCTGACCACGCTCTACGGATTTCAATCCCTGCAGCTGTCCTCGCCCGCGCCCTGCCGGCCATTCGACGTCGCGCGCGATGGCATCTCCATCGGTGAAGCGGCGGCTTTCGCGCTGCTCGAACGCCCGGGAGACGATCTCGACGACGACGATGTTCTGCTGCTCGGCGTCGGCGAATCGAGCGACGCCTATCATATGTCGGCGCCGCATCCCGAAGGCCACGGCGCGCGCCGCGCGATGCAGGCGGCCCTGGCCGCCGCGGAACTCGACGCCGGCGCCATCGACTATATCAATCTGCACGGCACCGGCACGCCCAGCAACGACCGCTCCGAGAGCTGCGCGGTGACCAGCGTCTTCGGGCCCACCACGCCCAGCAGCTCCACCAAAGGCGCCACCGGCCATACGCTCGGTGCCGCCGGCGCGCTCGAGGCGGTCATCAGCGCGCTCGCGCTCCAGAATAGCCTGATGCCCGGCGGCGTCCATACCACGCAGATCGACCCTGCCCTCACGACGTTCTATATACGGGAGAATCGGCGCGGACCGCTTTCGCATGTACTGAGCAATTCCTTCGGCTTCGGCGGAACCAATTGCAGCTTGATCTTCGGCCGGGCGGGATGATGCTCGCGGCTTACGTCAGCGGCGTCGGGGTGCTGGGTCCCGGCCTCGCCAATTGGGAGTCGGCCGCCGCCGCCTTGTCGGGAGCGCGAGACTATGTGCAGGCGCGAACGCTGCTGCATACGCCGGCGCTGCTGCCCCCGGCCGAACGACGCCGCACCGGGAGGGTGGTTAAATTGGCGCTCGCCGTCGCGCTCGAAGCGACCGGGCGCGCGGCAACCGACCCTGCGCGGCTCGCCAGCGTATTCTCATCCTCCGGCGGCGACGGTCAGAACTGCCACGAATTGTGCCAGGCCCTCGCTCTGGCCGGCCGCGAGATTTCGCCGACGCGATTCGCGAACTCCGTGCACAATGCGGCGGCCGGATACTGGAGCATCGCCACGGGAGCCAAGTTGGAATCGAATGTACTGTGCGCCTACGACGCCAGCTTCGGTGCCGGATTGCTCGAAGCGCTGACCCAGGTGGCCGTCGACGGCGAATCCGTGTTGCTCGTCGCCTACGACACGGAATATCCGGAACCCATCCACTCCGTGCGCCCGGTGCCCGACGCGTTCGGTGCCGCCCTGGTGCTGACGCCGCAGAGAAGCCCTACGTCGATCGCGCGCATCAGCGCGACACTCGAGGAGGAACCCATGGATACGATGGCGGACCCGTCGCTCGAATGGTTGCGTCGAACGATTCCCGCGGCGCGCTGCCTGCCGCTGCTCGAGCGGCTGGCGCTGGGACGAGCCGCGCGTGTCGTGCTCGAGTATCTGGACGTATCGCGCATCGCCGTGCAGGTGGAACCATGCGTCTAGATCGCGCCTGGATCGAACGCCACATTCCGCATCAGGGCCGCATGTGCCTGTTGGATGAAGTCCTCGAGTGGAGCACGGAACAGATCCGCTGCCGCAGCGCAACTCATCGCGACGCCCATCATCCGCTGCGCGCTCACGGCCGGCTGGGGATTGCCTGCGGCATCGAATACGCCGCGCAAGCCATGGCCGTGCATGGGGTGCTGAGCGGCGGCGCGCTCGCGGGCCGCGAACCGGCCGGCGCCGCCGCGCCGGCCGCCTCCTGCGTCGCGCTCTGCGCGGATTCATTCGTGGTCGACATCAAACCTTACCTCCCGGCTACGGGCACGCCGCTCGCAGGTTTCCTTGCCAGCGTACGCAGCGTGCAGCCCTACGTGCTGCGCCTCGACGACGTGCCGGGCGATCTGATCTGTGGGGCCACGCGGCTGGCAGGCGACCGGGAAACGGCACTGTATGAATTCGAGTTGCGGTCCGAGGAGCAATGCCTGCTGCGCGGCCGCGCCACTGTCGTGCTCGATGCCACCGGACGGTTGCCCCTGTGAACGGAAGGTCCCTTCGGGCGTTGGTAACCGGCGGCAGCGGCGGCATCGGCGCGGCCATCTGCAAACAGCTGGGCGCCGCTGGTCATTTCGTGTACGTGCATGCGAACCGCGGCCGGGACGCCGCCGAAACGGTCGCGAGCGAGATCATCGCCGCCGGCGGCCAAGCCCAGGCGATCGGTTTCGACGTGACCGACGCGGCGACGACCCGGACCACGCTCGAGGCACTGATCGAGCACGCACCGATCCAGATTCTCGTGAACAACGCGGGCATTCACGATGACGCCGCGTTTCCCGGCATGCGCCCGGATCAATGGCACCGCGTCATCGACGTCGCGCTCGACGGCTTCTACAACGTGACGCAGCCCTTGATAATGCCGATGATCCGGACCCGCTGGGGCCGCATCGTCAATATCTCCTCGGTTACCGCGCTGGCCGGCAATCGGGGCCAGGTCAACTATGCCGCCGCCAAAGGCGCGCTCAACGCGGCCACGAAGGCATTGAGCCTGGAAGTCGCCAGCCGCGGGATCACCGTCAACGCCGTCGCGCCGGGAATCATCGACGCGGGCATGGGGACAGCGGGTACTGGGACGGCCGGTATTGGCACAGCCGGCATCGGCACGGCGGGTATTCGCACGGCCCCTATGAGCGCAGCCGCAACCGATACGGTCGGCGCGGCGGCCGCCGGCCCGGGCACCCGCGGGGTACACGCGCCGGCCTTCGATGCCGCCACGATCGCCAATCTGGTGCCGATGAAGCGCGCCGGCACCGCGGCCGAGGTGGCGAGTCTGGTGGGGTTTCTCGCCTCGCAGGAAGCCGGCTACATCACCGGCCAGGTCATCTCCATCAACGGCGGAATGATCTGACGCGAGCGCTGCCCATTCGCATCGATGTCTACGTTCAGCCCCGCGCTTCCAAGACCGAGATGGCCGGCATGCATGACGGAATGATCAAGATCCGTATCGCCGCGCCGGCGGTGGAGAATGCGGCCAATGCCGCGTTGATCGATTTCGTTGCCGAAATCCTGGGAGTCGCGAAGCGCTATGTCAGAGTCGTTTCGGGAGGCACCAGCCGGCGCAAGGTCCTGGAAATCTCCGGCGTGCCGGCGGAGGAAGTCAAAGCCAAATTGACGCCCAAAGTGTGACGTAGTCGATCTGGATCAGGCCTAAAGATCTCGTCAATCCACGGCGCCGCGTGCGTGCGTTCGCTGCGATCGTCATCTCGTTGCGGCCGTCATCTCGTTGTGATCATCATTCAGGCGTAGGCATCCACCACGCCGAGGGACGAGCGCGGCGTCGCACTCGCGACAGCCGAGACCGGCGCCGCCGCGGCGGCGCCCGCACCCGAGGTCGTCTTTGCATAAGGCTGCGAATACGCGGACCGATCTTGAAAGGAGCGCTGCGAGATATCCACGCTCACCTGGCCGAAGCCCTGGGCGCCCAACATTTCGCGAAGCTTCGGCATACTCGATTCCAACGCATCGCGCGTGACCGCGCTATGCGTGACCATCGACACCTGAGCGTGATCTCCGTTTACTGAGATGCGCAGTTCGATCGGGCCCAATTGGGGTGGATTCACCTGGAGCTTGGCGCCGTTCAAGCCGTTGCCTACCATCCAGGAGACGCGATCGGACAAGCTTTGCGCGAATTCCGAGCTGTCGACGCTGGCGTGGATGGTCACCGAGGGGGTGGGCGCGGCCGGCGTGGCTGCGACGGCAGAATTCGACGCCATCTGCGACGAGGCGGCGACGGCGTCGGCGCTGCCGCCCGCAACGGCAGCAGCGGCGTCACCCTGCGAATGCTTGTCGTCCGCCGTTGCCGAGAGCGTCGACACGCTCTCGGCGGTAGCCGCGGCACGCGCCAACGCGACGGCTTTGGCTGCTGCGGCCGGCGCTGCGGATGCGCCGGCTGCACCCGCTGCGCCGAGGCCCGACACGGCATCGGACTCTTCGGCATCGCCGGAATTCGCCACGGCACTCTGCGCAGCCACCGTGGCGGCGGCCGTTGCAACGGAACCATCTGCCGACGCCGCGGCCGATGCCGCAGCGCTGACCGCGCCGGTTGCCTGAGCCGCGGCATCTGACGTTGCTGTCCCGACCGAGTCCCCTGCAGCGGCATCGCTACCGGCGATTGCGGAATCCGTGTCGGCCGCAACCCGCGAATCGCGGGCTGCAGAGGTCGCTGCTGCCCGCACGGGGACGGGTGCCTTCGCGGCGGGTTTCCCCGCCGCTGCGGCGGTCGATGCCGTGGCAACCGCCGGCAGTGAGGTGGAGGCCGCTGCGTCGGATGCTGCCGCTGGGCGAGTGGGGGCGGCCGCGACCGGCACCGCACCTGCGGCGCCCGAGCCCACGTCGGTCGCAGTTGCACCGGCGTCACCATCATCGCCGGTCGGGAACGCTCCGACCAGGTTCTTGAATGTCGCTGCCGAGGTCGATGATCCCGCCTGCCCAGCGGCAGCCGCGGGCGTAGCCGGCCCCTCCGCTGCGTCGGAGGCGGCGACGTCATTGGCGTGGGACGCAGCGGACGCCACCGGCGTCGCGGCTGCGGCTGCCGCCGCTGCCGATGAAACGCCAGAGGCCGCGCCCGCCGCCGCATCGTTGGCATTCGTCCCCTTGGACGATGCGCCATCCGCACCCGTCACTGAATTTGCCGCCGCGGCCTGCTGCGCCGCAGCCGCCTGAGCCGCGGTCTGCGCCCCGGCCGTTGCTGCAGGCGGCGACTGGTTGCCAGCGGCCGGCAAGTTCCCGCCGGCTCGAGTGTCGTGGGGGGTCCTCGCGGGCGTCGACTTGCGCACCGGTTTCGGGCTCGCCGCCTGCATTGCGCCCGCGAAGGTCGATCCGTCGGCCGGGGCATTAGCGGCATTCGACGTCTGGCTGGCGGATGTGGACGGACTCACGTCGGCGTGGCCGGATGGTGGGAGCACGAGGGATGCTGCATTCATAGAAGGTGAAACTGCAAGCTATGTGCCAACGCCAAGCACTACACGCCCGGCCCTAAGTCGCCAAGCTTAGCCGCTACGACTTTGCAGGCGACGATCAGGTCAGTGAGGATCCGATCGTCGATGTCGAGATCCCCTTCGTACTCACCGAGATTGCGAAGATCGTGGCACTTCGAGAGCACGCGCCATACCTCGGATGCAACTCCAAGCGTGTGGGGCAACGCTTGAAACACGATGTAACGCTTGCTCGGGCGGTAGCCGTGCCAGCGCAGCGCGGCCAGCGATAGCGCGTGCGCCGCGTTATAGGCGAGGTCGAAGCGGCTATCCAACGAGTTCGCCGGATTTTCCGCGTCCTTTAGCCTCACTAAGCCGGATCGTTTCAGGCCGGCAAACTCCTTCGCATCCGCCGGCTCCGCCGCAAGTGCCTTGCCGGGCCCGCTCAGATTTTCAAGCGGTGAGGTCACGCTCGTCTCCAATCAACCAAAGCTTGGGTTGTTTCATCAACCGCGTGACGAAGGACTGACCTTCACGGACTCGTCGATCGAAATCCAGCCCGGTATACACGGTAGGATTCACGGTACGACCAAGATCGATTGAGGCTTGCTCGAGGGCGGAGAAAATATCCGCGTAAGTTAGGCCATCGCTGACGATCATCAAATCAACGTCACTGGTTGCCGTATCTTGAGATTTTGCTATCGAACCATAGACAAATGCAGCACGAATTTGTGGGGCCAACGGCGACAAAGCGATACGCAGCGTGTCAGCAAGGCCGAATGTTTTGAGCACGAGCCCGCGTAGCTCGTTGAAAACGGGCGATAGAATATTGGCCTGGTAATGCTTTTGATTCCCTTGCCGCCGCATGGTGACCAAACCTACCGCAGTGAGTTTAGCCAGCTCTCGCTGCACCGCTCCGGTGCCCGACGCGGCGAGGCCGATGATTTCGTTTCCATAAAAACTGCGATCCGGATTGCCGAATAGAACGCCCAGCACACGCCGCTGGACTCTCGTAAACAGCGCATCGGCTAAGCCTGGGGCTGTCGCATGCTTCGGAGGACTTGACCGGGACTTTATTCCCATATTGGGGTCGATGATACCCAAAATGGGCATTTACATCAAATTCAAGCGCGTCCAAGTCGATGAAATTCGGGGCAGTCTGATGAATACGGAACGGGGCGTTCACGGGCCGCGCGCTCCAGGGGAACAACCTTTCGATTCATCTACAGGGCCCCAACGCCGGATGAGACGGCCAAATAGCCAGGGAATCCCCAGCGAATAGAGGGCGAGGAGGAGAGCCATCCCGGGGGCGTCGGCGGGTCCGGTCGTCTCCGGCCAGACCCTGCTCAACATATGGCCCAGCCACAAACCGTTGGGACGGAAATTGCAGTGCGGCGAAAAGTCCGAGCGCGCTCATCAGCAGAGTTCCCAGCGCCCCGCAGAGGGCCACGGTCACTCCGCTGAGGAAGGCGCGACGTGGAGCGAGACTCATGGCAACCGACCCTGGACGTCGGCGCCTTCGGCGAATCCCCGCGCCGCCGCCGCATGCACGTCGCTCAACGCGAACGTCTCGCGGACGCCGGCACCACCAGGATGGCCACGCTCTCGGTGTCCGGATCGAAGACGATTTGCGCCTCGCGGCGTTCCAGCTGGCGCATCACCTTGGCGACTTTCTGATCGAGCGAGAACTCCTGCTCGCCGTAATCGGTCCCCTCGCGCAGGACGAACGACTCGATCACCGCGCGCAGCAAGTCCGCGGCCAGCTCCGTGTGAGGTACGACTACCGGCTCGGCAGGCTCGGCAGGCGCAGGTTCCGCAGGCTCGTGCTCCATCTAGGATGCACTCCGGCGCGCGAGCCAGCCATCCAGATGTCCGGCAAACGCATTGCGATCGGCTTGGGTCAGCGGCGGCGGGCCTCCGCCCACGTTGCCGCTCGAGCGCATCGTATCCATGAAGTCACGCAAGGTGAGCACGGCGCGAATGGTATCCGGAGAATACAGTTCGCCGCGCGGGTTCAGCGCCGCCCCGCCCTTGGCGATGACCTCCGCTGCGAGGGGAATATCGGCGGTGATCACGAGGTCTCCTGCCACGGCTCGTCTGACGATTTCATTATCGGCCACATCGAAGCCTGAGGATACGTGCAGGGTCCTGAGGCTCGCAATTCTAGGAATCCGCAGCGGCTGGTTCGCCACCAAGGTCACGGGCACGCCGGTGCGCTCCGCGGCGCGAAACAGAATTTCCTTGATGACGTTGGGACAAGCATCCGCATCGACCCAGATTTGCGCAGCCATGATGCGATGATACAGTCCGCAGTAGGCGCCCATTGCAGCGTCTCATGTCAGCGGAGACTGCGAGCACGCTGAACGGTGCTCCGCCATCGTCGACGGAAGGATTCCCTGCGCCGGCGTCTCGCTTAAGGCAAATCCGACCCGTGGTTCCCGGCCAGCGAGATTCGCATCGCAGCATCGTCGCCCTCGCGCTGTTCGCGCTGCTCGGCCACGTACCGTTCTTCTTTGCGGAAACGCTCGATCACGCGACCCAGCGATTCGGCCTCGACGCGCTTCTCGCTCCACAACGCGCGCCGCTTCTCGTATTCGGCCCGCGCTATGTCGAGATTGATGAGGTGTTGGCGCAATGCTTCGCCCAGACGATCGAGAAAGGAGCGATAGTTCTGCAGCCTGACCGCGTCGATGGGGCCGCTCGCCTGGGTGGAGTTCTGCACATATTCGTCGCGGTAGGTCTTCAGCTGTTCGAGCTGGCGCTCCAGATCGCCGACCCGCCGGCCCGCCTCGCCCATCGCCCGACTCAAATCCGCGGCGGAAGCGGAGGCAATTTCCTGGATGGGCTCGAAGCGTTTGGATCTCATCATGGGTGGCTCACTATCGGACGGTTGCGGACGGCTGTGCTGAGAACTGCGTCACGAGTTGTTTCAGATCCGCGTAACTTCTTTCGATGCCCACCGGCTGGTACATGTCCTGCCGCAGAAACTCGAGCATCTTCGGCCATTGATCCATCGCCAGGTCGATCCGCGGATCCGAGCCGCGGCGGTACGCGCCGACGGTGATGAGATCGCGATTCTGCTGGTAGGTCGAGTACACCTGCTTGAAGCGCGTGGCGAGATCCAGCTGCTCGCGCGTCGAGATCGAATGCATGGCACGGCTGATGGACGCTTCGATATCGATGGCCGGGTACAGGCCGCTTTCCGCCAGGCGCCGCGACAGGACGATGTGGCCGTCGAGAATGGCCCGTGCGGCATCTGCGATGGGATCGTTGTGATCATCGCCCTCCGCCAGTACGGTGTAGAACGCGGTGATGGAGCCGACGCCGCGGTCGCTGTTGCCGGCGCGCTCGACCAGCTGCGGCAGCCGTGCGAACACCGACGGCGGATACCCTTTGGTCGCCGGCGGCT
>PLAH01000012.1 GCA_003134045.1 Gammaproteobacteria bacterium | reverse complement strand
CCGCTCTCGCCATTCCCGACCTTGCCGCATTGATCTTCTCGGCATATTGGAGACTACGACAAAGCGGGGGCTAATTTCGGCGCCATCGCCGGCCACCATCGCTGAAATGTCTCGCGGAGCGTGCCATTGAGCGTCCGGGTACGCACTTGCAGGAGCAGGTGTGCGGTGTCGGGCTGCCAGCGCATTTGCTGCTTCTTGACGAACCGACGACTGATCACTTGGTTGACGGTGGACTCAGCGATCGAGGAGGAAATCGCTTCGCCGTGGCGGCGGCGGTCTCCATAGTTGGGAATGAGATGGCGATTGGATTCCAGATAGGCCGTGAGTTCGTTGAGCGTCCGGGCCAGCTTCTGCCGTTCGGGCCCGTCCTGAACTCTTGGGTCATGCTCGATGAGTTCGATCAGCGTGTCGAGACGCTCCAGGCTTTTATGCACATTGCCGTGCCACAGAGACCATTTGGCGCTATCCAACAGGCGCCCAGGATTGTCGTCCGGATCTTCGGGATCAGCGTCCCGAATCTCGATGCTCTTGGCCATCTGCTTCAGCACCGTGAACCGCATGGCGATGTGAAACCAATCGATCACGTGCTCGGCCCGCGGATGCAGTTTCTGGGGCCATGACCTGACGGTGTCGCCGCCATCGGTGACGAAGGTGACTGGTTGATGGTAGACCAGGCCCTGTGATTTGAGCAATGAGCCTATGCGGGCCCGCGCATGTTTGTCGGTGCGTTGCACGAAGGCAAAACAGTCCGAACGCCCCTCTTGGACCATGGATTTACCGGCAATGACCTCGAACCAGCCCTCGTTGCGGCTCGGTGCGTCGCGCCACCGAACGTATCCGCCATCAAGGCCGACTGTAATGGCCGGCTTCGGCGGCGGAATATTGTCCGTCGGCCACTTTTCGGCGCGTGGCTCGGTATCGGACTCGGCGAGCAAATCCGCTTCGCACCGCCGGGCTACCCGATGAGTATGTCGACGAATACTGTTGGCATTGATCTGCTCCTCGAGGGGTAGAACCTCCTCGAGCATCTGTGCAGTCACGTCATAGGACACCAGGGAAGCCCACTTGCTCTCCAGATAGAGCCTTTCCGGCAACGTCCGGTCAGGAAGCGCTTTGGCCAAGGGACTGAAGCTTTTCCCGGCGGCCTGGGAGCTGGATCCCTCACAGGAGCAATGACGGTAGCGCGGACTGCCCAGTCGCAGTGTTCCGAAGAGGCTGCGTACAACGATTGTGTGTCGGCCCTTGAGTCGGTGCGCGCGACCGCAGTGGGAGCACACCGCCTGCCTCGAGAGAAAGGATTCCACCTGAGCGCCCACCAGGGCATCCTGGCTAATCTGTAGAAGCCCCCTGGCCTCATCGATCTGGAGTCCGAGGGTATCGGACGCCAGGGAAGTTCGTTCCCAATGAGCAATATCCCGGCGGCTCTGCTCGTCATTATCAACAATCAATTGAATCCGTATTTCCATGGACGGCCTCCTTGGTTTGCCGCGGACGGGCAAAAATAGCGCCCAACACATCATTCAGCGCCCGACGATCAAAATCCGGTTTGGGACGAGTATTGAGAATCGTGCGGGTGCGGGTCCGCACGGTGACGTCGTCAAGCGCGGGATCATTCAGAAGGCTGGCTAGTTCGCGCAGCTGCCGTCCCTGATGCCGAGCCTGTCGCGCTGGTGCGGAATCCGGCATGTCGCGCTCCATGAATTTCTCAGCTCCGCCGCTGTCCTCCGCCGGTGCGCGGCGTGCGCCGGCGACGCAACGCGGGCAGGGAGCTATCGGATTAAGTACGTGCGCGTCCTTGAAGCGAATATCGACGACCCAGCCATCGAAGAAGTTGTACTCGTAGGTAAAACGCTCGTCCTTTCGGAACGCAAACTGGGCCAAGGTCATTTCCTCCGGATTCCCGAAGAACAACAGCCCGCCCGGCCGAGAGGCGCCCATGTGATGATGACGAATGCAAAATCGATGTTGATACTCGTCCGACCACCCAAACGAGATCTGGATAACCCGTTGCAAGTCGGCCAAGGAATGGCCAGATGACAATTCGAGGCGGCGCCAGATCTTCGGACTGATATTCCGCAGTGCAATGTGGAATTGATAGACGACCCGCGGTTCCATATGTCAGAGCGTAATCGGTCGACGCGCCGGATGCGAGTGGCCAGTTTCGGTCGTCAGCCCCCGGTTTGTCGTAGTCTCCAAAGTACGCCGCCGCTTTTTTTAATATGGCGTTATCCGTTTTAGCCGACGCCAACTCTCGACGTAATCGATCTACCTCCGCCTCGATCTCTTTCGCCGACCGCGGCGTCGCCGACACGCTTCTCGTCGTGCCGAGCTTCCCGGCGCGTTCCAGTTTGATCCAGTTAAATAAACTCGATTCCGGCATGCCTAGCCGTCGGCTGGCTTCCGTACAACCCACGCTCTCGGCGAGCCGTATCGTTTCGATTTTGAATTCGCTCGTGTACCGACGGCTCGGTACCCCGACCTTCTTGTGACCCATATTCGTCTCCAGACATCATCAGCTTATAATCTCCTGATGTATGCGGATACGAGGCAAGGGGTTGGCCGGGGCTACCTGAAACTCACCGCCTTTAAGGTCAGCGCCGCGCCGACAGAGTCATGATATAGCCAATAAAGCTCATAGCATAATCCGACGAACCCGGAGTTTGGGTCTCTTGGCGCCAAATGGCGCCCACTGCTGTGTTATCGAACGTATGTCGGATAAAGTTTTCCCAGCTACCGCCGTCAAATTCTTTAAAGGCATTAATTTGGTCGGTCAGGTATAACCCCTCGCAGAAAGCAATCAATAGGTGAACGTAGTAATTCTGTTGAACAGTGAGCGTAGCCGGGTCGAAACCACGGTCATAGATTGCTCCCAGCGTGGGGCTATCGACGACCATCTTACGAAGCTCGGAATATCGCGCCAGCGCTTGCAAGTACATCTGCTTTCGCGTGTTAGCGCTGTTTTGCTTGAGCTGATATGCGTTGTAGATCAAGCCTAAAAATGCGAGAAATGCGGAGACAGACGCGGCAATCGCAGAGATGTTCGAGAGATTGGTGGGTGGAGTCGCACACATGTGATTGATTCTCCTTCATTCAAGCCAAAGCGACGAATACAAGGTCTCCAGGGATTCAGCTGCTGCATCATCCAGGGAAAGTTTGTGAAACTGCTTACAGTAGACAGGCCTGTGTCGGCTGTAGATCTGAATATCGACGGCCTTAGGTAAGTCGAAAACCTTCATGGCAAACTCTGCAGCCGTTCTGTCATAAATGTTGCTCCAGGAGGATGGCATCTCCTTTGGTTTCCAGCCAGGAGGAAAGCTTCCATCCATCGTGGCAGAAGCGGGGCACAGGTAAACAGAATCGGCACGGCCTCTCGCGTGGCGCAATATTGCCGCAAACAAGACCTTTCGCCAGCCCCTGAAATGCTCTCGTACGTACGCCGGAACCGAATATGCAATGTCCGACTGTAAAATGATGATAAACCAACTTCGTCCAATAATGCGGCCGAGCGCAAATCCGATTGCTGGATACCCGTCGACGTAGATGTGATTCTTGTCATGTCTCTGCAAGAACCGTCGGATTCGAGGAGGATAATACAAATCAGCCTGCGATGTTATCGCCACGCGTAGATTGACTTCACGCTTAAGTCGATATGGAAACCCCGTTATCGCAGAGACATAGGAGTGTGAAAAACCGCGGCATCCGAGACGTTTGAAGAGCTGCTGCGCTGCGACGGTGGCGCCAATATCTCTTCTGAAGGAGGTCGTCGAGAACGACTTCAGACGCGGGCCTCTATAATTTGAGATTACGGATTTCACATACTGGCTGTAGATGTTCAAGGAACGAGCCTGCTCAATGAAATCCACTTTTCGCAAGGATGCGGGCTGTTGTTCAAATGGGCGAGCCGTGAGCAAGCCCAGCGCGTCTCCGTGATGGATATAGTTGACTTCGACGTGTTCTCTCATACGGCTTCCATGCTCCGGCTATAGTCGCCCGGTTGGGGATTATCCCCGATAGCCGTTGCGAATTACAGTAATTGCCGCGAGGGCGATCTATGTGAGGGCGCTCAGGGAGACGGCAGTCCTGCCGCAACCATACAACAACTATCATTTATTATCTTTACCGGCACCGCAACTGTAGTTGGCTTACGAAACTTGTCTACATGGAAACGTCAAAGGCGTGCCGAATTCTGTTCCTCAGCGGTGACAAGGTATTACTCAGCAGTTACGAATATAGGCGACAGACGGAGCATCGAAGAATGATCGGACCAGATTGGTGAGCATGACCAACATTCTTGATGGCGATTCCGCCCTTGGCGGTCAAGTTTCATGATGGTTTGATGGTGATCCCCATCAGGGATCTTGATTAGAAGATCCCGTCAGGGGAGTCTCTGGTTTACCAAGACAAGAGACTCCGAAAGTGTGCCACGACCTACTACAAGACCCCACGTTTTTTCGATTTCTATCCCGGATCGACCACGAGTTTGCCGCCGAGACCCGGGCCGGACGCTGTCCTGACTGCTCCGGGCCACTGCATGTAGCCGATTTCCCCCGTAAACCCCGCTGTCGGCATCCTTTAAACCTGTCATTTTCAACCTTAATAGCGGCGGCCCAGTTCCCGTCTACCAATCCGCCGTACCATCCTCAATTCGCTAAACATAGTGCATCACATGATTGACAGGGTTGCGATTTGAGCTTGTCATCCGTCGCGACCGTCAGTTGTCCTCTCATTGGTGTCACCACACCGTTTCTGGTCCTTTAAAGCTGTCAATCAAAACCGGCACCGTCACGGCCTCCGTCATCCTGCGCAAGCTCGCCGCCTATCCGCGGCAAAACGGACTCGCTCAAGCACTCGCGAGCTCGGCAAGCTCGAGCGAACCCTGTTCACGCCGGACTGGCTGCAGGACCCGGAACTGCGGCGCCGCAGCCACGTCGGCCTCAATAAAGGCGAACAGCAAAACACGCTCCGTCGCCGTGGAGCGAAGCAAAGTTGACAATTCTGGGAAGGAAATCTGTCAATCCGGCTTCGATTGCGCTGCGATTCGCCTTTCCGAAACGTATAAGTCATTGATAGTAGGTGTTTTCGGAGAATAAAAGTGTCAATTGTCGGCAGATCGGCGGCGGCCATTCTTGCTACCACCCCGAAATTCGAAGGAAACGAGCCGCGGGTCCAAGAAATAGAATCCGTAGCGCTTCATCCGCTCTACCACGCTCTGCCAAAACTGGTCGAGTTTGGCCGCGCCCTCGCCCAGGGCGCGCAGCAGATATTCGGCCGGACCAAAACGCAACGCCGCCGGCGCACTGGTCCACCACTTCATCGTGAGTGTCTGAACGTGCAAGGGTGGTTGGCCCACCTGCCACCCGGTACTCATGCCTCGCCAGCTGGCTTCCCACAGCAACCAAGCTACTGCGTGGGTGTGGACTGAGGTCGTGCGCAAGGTTGCGGGATACCCAAGTTCCAGGAGTCGCTTGCTATTTGCCCGAGCTCGGGTCGATAAAGATAATCGTCTTCGACGTAGTAGCATCTCGATGAGGTTTTCGCAATTCTGCAGACTCGCCGACGGCGCAATTGTTCTTTGTCCGAGGACTGCCGGCTCTGCGCTTTGCATGACGATAACTTTCGAGAGGCCACACCACCGTCTCCACCGCTTGCGTCTCTCCTCCAGGTCATCGATGACGGGCCCCTCCTCGTCCAATTGGATTGGTTCACGCTGTGCATCGAGCTCGTTCAAGCGCCGCGCCTCGGCAATTGCCGCCTCGCTGACTTTCGGGCGCGGCATGATCAATATCGGTCTCATGGACGCTTGTATCAATACTTCGGTGGAACGACGGATTGCTGCGCACTGACGTAGCCGGACTCATCGACCGCGCGTGCCCAATACGATTCGTCGAGTTTCAATGAGGAGTCGTCGAAGTTTGCGCCCTCCAACAGCACACTCTCGATCGCGCGCGTAAAGTAATCCATCTGAATCTCGGGCGACCCGCCCAATTGCGCCTTCGCATGCGCCCGGACAAACGCGTTCCACAAATCGGCACCACAATGCTCCAAGCGTGATCCTGCGGCAAAGCTCTCGGGCAAAAAGAAACCGGTAAAACTCGGCCCGCTTCCCTCCGGATATCGCGTCTTGTCGTATCCGGTCATACAAGTTGCAGCCTCCGCGGCATCGCGAATTCCGTGGAACTGCAGCTGCTCAATCATGAAACGAGCGACGATTTGTTCCTTGTGCTCCATTTGGTATTCCGCCTTCTGCGCGAGCAGTTGCGGCTGCCCGACGAGAAACGTGATGAGCCGGATTCCATGATGACCGAGTTGATCGTGCACGTCTCGGAGCCACTCGTACGAATTCAGCGAGAGCTTTTGCGCTTCATCGCAAAACAGCACCACGATATGCCCTTTCTTCGCTCTCACCTGCGCGAGCAAGCGGCCAATTAGGTCCAGGCGTTTGTCGGTGTTGGATAGCTTCGACACCCGTCCACTGGCGCCCGTCGCGATGAGTAAGGCGCTGAAAAATGGACCCTCATAGGAGATCGTGTGAAAATCACAGGACATACGCACCGTGAGCACCGTCGGACGGATTCGCGCCAGATGCAGACACAAATAGTCGATGGCGTGAGTCTTGCCCATCCGCGGTCGGGAATAGATCAAGGCGCCCGGAATCAACAGTCGAAGACAGCGCTCGACGAGATCGGCGAACGCCTCAATCGCCGCGGTCGCTACTCGATAATTGCGGATATACAGCGGGTGTTCTTCTCGGTCGAGTTTTGCTTGTGCCATGGCTGTGCTCCCCACGTTGAGACGAATCCCGGTTGCGCAATCCTCAATGACCAGCGCGCTTTGGTTGCAAGATCTGACATGTGCGCGCGTTCATGCAAATCCCGACGGAATTCGCAGGCGTCGCGCCTGGACCGGTCCGACTGCGAGTGGTAATGGCGCAGCCCCGCCTCGAGCATCCTCGTCGGGCGAATTGCGCCGGCCCTCGCTGATCGCGTCCTTGATTTGCGCGATTTCGCTCGCCACCTTGCGTGACCGCTTCGACTGACCGCGCTTGAACTGCAGGTACGCCTCTACGGGATCGTCCGCGTCACCGAATTCCAGCTGACGCAGCCGCTTGGCGCGGAATATTCGCTGGCGTAATTCGAGCGAATGCGGGGTCCTCGCCCAGATTCCGCCCGCCTTCAGTTCTCCGAGCTCCGTGCCGTCCGCGAGAAACGCCCGCAAGACGCGAATATCGTCAGCGTCATAGTAAATACGCAGCGGCTTGCCAATGAGGTCCGGCGACCGTGCGAGCCGGTGACTCGTGTACCGGATATGGTAGAAGCTGACGTGAGGCTTTTCCCCACGATTGATGTGACCGCGGACCCGAGCGGCGTGAACGTTTTGCAGAAGGCAGAGATTGCCGCGCAGACTCAAGGGTAAATGACGGAGCAAGCTGTGACGTCCGCGGATGGCCGCGATCATGGCCTCGAGCGGCGTGTGTGCGCTGCCCAACCCGCCATGCGGCGTCCCGTTGTAATTCCATACCCAGACGGCGAGGAGTTCGCGCAATTCCTCGAGCGACACCACCAATCGCAGATCACCTCGGGGATCTTTCAGTTTGCGTAAGATGTCGCCGGGGTCAGAGCCCGTCGTGCCCGGCAGGCGATGGCTGAAGCGCGTCGCCACGGTGCCGAAGAATCGCTCGATGAACGGACGCTCGTCGGGCCAATAGGCGGGGCCTACGTCGACGGTGCAGCCCAGAAGCTCGCAGGCGACGTTCAGGCTGTCCGCGGCGAGATGCGCCCGGGCGTGATCAAACCGGATCTCCCGCCAGACGGCATAGGCCGTTTCCGGAAGCGCGGCCGAGACGAAGCCACCGTTTTCAATTGGCGCGAGCCCGGGAATAGTCAGTGTGGGCTTCAATGCCGGCGCCAGGGCCTTCTCGAAGGTACGGATGACATCGTAGCGGCTGTACTCCCGCCGCAGGCAGAGCGTGTAACCCAGAATCGCCCGCGTGCAAACGTCGATCAGCGCCAGGAGCCAGACGCGCTCGATCTCAATCAGCTGCTCCTCGCCGAAAGGATCCTG
>PLAH01000069.1 GCA_003134045.1 Gammaproteobacteria bacterium | reverse complement strand
CGGAGCCGCCGATGCCGATGTTCACCACATGCTTGAATTTCTTGCCGGTGATCCCGCGCTTCTCCCCGCCGCGCACCGCGGCCACGTACGCCTTGAGCTTCTGGCGCGACTCGCGCACCTCGGCTTGGATGTCGGCGCCGCCGGCGAAGCCTGAGCGCAGTGCCGTGTGCAGCACCGCGCGCATTTCCGTGGTGTTGATCTTATCGCCGCGAAACATGGCGGCGATCCGTGCGGGCAGATCGGTGGCGCGCGCCAGCTCGAGAAGCAGCGCCAACGTCTCTTGGGTCACCCGCTGGCGCGAAATATCGAGCAGCCAGGTGTCGTGTTCGACGTGAAAATTCTGCCAGCGTTTGGGATCCGCGGCGGTCAGATCGCGAAGATGCGTGCCTTTGAGTCTCTGCGCGTGCTCGACAACGGCAGTCCATGCCGGGAGAGAAGAATTGAGATGAGTCATAGCGGATTCACACTCGGGGATGCGTGGCCTGGGCGTTATGTTACTACGCTCGCCCCACTGCCGGGGTTTCACAACTTGCGCCACACCGTATTGCCGCGCGAGGCCTTGTCGAGCAGCGCGAGTGCGTGTTCGTGGGCGGCCAGCTCCTCCTCGTTCGCGCGGATCACCGCGATGCGCACCCCGCCGGTGCGGGCCGGCGCGGCCTGGCGCGCCCGGCTGCGGGCCGTGTCGGACTCGGCGCTCAAGGTGAACTTCGCCTGGCCGCCGGTCATGGCCAGATACACCTCGGCGAGAATGCGCGAGTCGAGCAATGCGCCGTGATACTCGCGATGCGAGTTGTCGACCGAATACCGCTTGCACAGCGCATCCAAACTGTTGCGCTGGCCGGGATGCATCTGCCGCGCCAGCGCCAGCGTGTCGAGCACCCGGCAATAATCGGTGATTTTGGCAGCCGTGCGCGCGCCGCCGGACGCAGCCGCCCCGACCCGCGCGAACTCGGCATTCAAGAAGGCGATGTCGAACGGCGCATTGTGAATCACCAGTTCCGCGTCGCGCACGAACTCGAGCAGTTCGTCGTGAATGTGCGCGAATTTGGGCTCCCGCGACAGCCGTTCGCGCGTCAGGCCGTGCACCGCCTGCGCGCCTTCATCGATGTCCCGCTCGGGATTCAGATAGCGGTGAAACGTACGGCCCGTGAGCCGGCGGTTGTACACCTCGACGCAGCCGATCTCGATGACGCGATGCTGCTGTTCGACCTCGAGGCCGGTGGTTTCCGTGTCGAGCACGATCTGACGCATCAGCGTTTACCGTTCCGCCAATAGATGATCGATGGCCACATTCGCCAGCTGGTCCACGTAGTCATTGTGTTCGTGTCCGGAATGGCCTTTGACCCAATGCCATTCGATGTCCTGGGCCGCCGCGACGGCCTCGAGTTGTTCCCATAAGTCCTGATTCTTGACCGGTTCGCGCGACGCCGTGCGCCAGCCGCGCGCTTTCCAGCCGGGCAGCCATAGCGTGAAGCCTTGCATCACATACTTCGAGTCCGTGTAGAGCTTCACGGCGCAGCGCCGCTTCAACGCGCTTAAGCCGCCGATCGCGCCCATGAGTTCCATGCGGTTGTTCGTGGTCAGCCGCTCCGCACCGGACACCTCCTTGCGCTCCTTGCCCGCGATGAGCAAGGCGCCCCATCCGCCCGGTCCCGGATTGCCACGGCAGGCACCGTCGGTATAAATCTCGACGTGGGTCATGAACGGGTTTCAGGGGGCCACTGCTTGTTGGAGCCCACGTTGGCGGTCCGTTCCGCCGCCGGTACCAGCACCAACTGCCGCGTGCGCCGCTTTGGGCGCACCAGGGTGAGGGTTTGCACGCGCTTGCGCGCCTTCAGCAGGTACGCCCCCGCGGTCAATGCGCGGCGCGCCCGGTATTCAGGCTGCCGAACACTGCCATCCGACAGTTTTCGCGGACGCCGCGTCACCGGCAGAGGCCCCAAGTAGCCATAGACATTGGCCACTTCGAAGTCGAGCAGCGCCATCCAGTCACGCAAGCGAATCTCGGACAGCATGCGCCGCGTCTGCGGCGGGAAGGCCGGACGGCGGAACGCTCGTCCAAACAGCCGCCGCGCGCCCCACCCGCTGAACGGGTTGAAGCCGCAAATCATCAAGCAGCCTTCGGCCACCAGCACCCGCTCGGCCTCGCGCAGCACCGCGTACGGGTCCTGGACCAGTTCCAGGGTGTGCGGAAGCAGGATCGCGTCGATGGAATCCGAGGCGAACGGCAGGGACGTCATGGGCGCACATAGGGTCACGCCGGGGCCGCGATGCGGCGCGAGCAGCGTGGCGTGCTGGGTGCGCGCGCTGCCGAGCAGATGCCGAGTGGGTCCCCAGGAGCCGACTTGCAGCAGTTCGAAGCCGAAAACATCGTCGAGCGCTACCTGGGCCAGTGCCGTCTCTTCGCGCACCACCCGGGCGCCCAGCGGGCCGTCGAACCATTCGTTCGCTGCGTTGTCGCGCGTTGATTGCAATCGGGACTCCTTGAAAACACTAGCGTATGTCGGATGTTACAGGTTAAATACGCCGCAAAATGTCACACCAACCACTGCCCCTTGCCGTGCGGCCGGTCCGCGCATTTTCGGACAACTACATCTGGCTGATCGAGGCGCCTGACGGCCCGGGCCGGGTGGTCGCCGTCGACCCCGGCGATGCCGCCCCGGTGGTGGCCGAACTGCGTCGCAGCGGCGCAAGCTTAGCCGCGATTTTGCTGACTCACCATCATGCCGATCACATCGGCGGCGTGGCCGCACTCCTCGAATTGGGCAAAGTCCCGGTTATCGGACCCGATGACGACCGTATTCCGCTGCGCACCCGTACGGTGCGCGACGGCGACCGCTGCGACATGTCAGACTTGGGACTTAGCTTCGATACTTTGGCCGTGCCGGGGCATACGTTGAGCCACGTCGCGTTTTGGGGGCATGGAGCGCTGTTCTGCGGCGACACGCTGTTCAGCGCCGGCTGCGGTCGAATGTTCGAGGGAACGCCTGCACAAATGAATTCTTCGCTCAATCGGCTTCGCGATTTGCCGCCCGAAACCCGCATGTTTTGTGGTCACGAGTACACGGCCGCCAACTTGAAATTCGCGCTGGCGGTCGACCCCGCCAACGCCGCCGCGCTCGCGCACCGCGCCGAGGTCGATCGGCTGCGGGCCGCCGATCTGCCCAGCCTGCCCTCGACGCTGGCGCTGGAAATCCGCATCAACCCGTTTCTGCGGTGCGACAATCCCACGGTGCGCGCAGCCGCCGAAGCCCATGCCGGCCGGTCCCTGCCCGAGGAATCGGCGGTCTTCGGCGCCTTGCGCGCCTGGAAGGATCAGTTCCGTTAACGGAACTTCCCAAGGTGCCGTCATGACGCTCACCCGCCTTCGCCACTTCCTCATCGCCGCGGTCGCCCTGGCACTGGCGGCGTGCGCGCATCAATCCGCCGCCCCGCCGGCGCGCGAACGCATCGTCGTCCCGGCGGCGCCTGCGGGCGCCGATACGCGCACCTCGCCCCCGAGCGCTGCCGCGGATGCGACGCCCTCCCTCACCATGCCGCGCGAGTGGCAGCACCACAACGGCGAGGACTACGACGATCTGTTCGATCGCATGCGCGCCGGGTTTGCGTTCGACGAGGTCCAGGAGCCGGCGATCGACCAGCAGCTGGCGTGGTTTGAGCACAACCCGGAATATTTGGAACGGGTATTCCAGCGCGGCCGGCGCTACATGTACCACATCATCACGGAGATCGAGGCGCGCGGCATGCCGACCGAATTCGCACTTCTTCCCGTCGTTGAAAGCGCCTACGAGCCGTTCGCTTATTCGGTGAGCCGCGCCGCCGGGCTGTGGCAATTCATTCCCGGCACCGGCGTGCGCTTCGGCCTGCGACAGAACTGGTGGTACGACGGGCGCCGCGATGTCATCGAATCGACGCGCGCCGCCCTCGATTACCTGCAGGCGCTGCACGATGAGTTCAACGGCGACTGGCTGTGCGCCATCGCCGCCTACAATGTCGGCGAAATGGCGATCGAACGGGCCATTGCGTACAACAAATCGGTCGGGCGGCCCACCGATTTCTGGCATTTGAATCTACCCGCGGAAACTCGCGCCTACGTGCCGAAGTTGCTGGCGATGAAGCGCCTCATGGCCGAACCCGAGCGCTACGGTCTCGAGTTCGCGCCGATTCCCAACGAGCCCTATTTTGCGGTCATCGACACCGACTCGCAGATCGACCTGAAGATCGCCGCCCAGCTTGCCGGCACGAGCTACGACGAACTCGTGGCGCTCAACCCCGGTTACAACCGCTGGGCCACCGATCCCGCGGGTCCCTACCGCATGCTGGTGCCCATCGACAACGCCGACGCGTACGAGACCGCGCTCAAGACCCTGGCGCCCGAGGAACGGGTCAGGTATGTGGTCCATGAAGTGGGTCGGCGCGAAAGCGTGGCCATGATCGCCAGGCAGTACGGCACCTCGGCGGCGGTGATCGAAAAGATCAATGACTTGAGCGGCGGCCGCGCGCCGGTGGGTCGATCGCTCAAGATTCCGGAAGTCAGCACCAAGCTGCCGGACAAGGTGTTGCTGGCGGCATCGCGCGTCGACCGGCCCGAGACCGATACCGGCGGTCACAAGCAGCAGCAGCAGATCGTCTACCGCGTACGTGCCGGCGAGACGCTGTCGAGCATCGCCCGCCGCAACAACATGCCGGTCAGTGCGCTGGCGCGCCTGAACAACATGGGTTCCGGCGATTCGCTGATCAGGGGACAACGGCTGCTCATCAAGGTGAGCTCACGGCAGTATCGCGACGAGCGTGTGGTGAGCGGACGCCGCGTGCTCTATACCGTGCGCCGCGGCGATACGGTGTTCAGCATCTCGCATCAGTTTCAGGTATCCGTCGCCCAGCTGAAGACGTGGAACGGCATCAACGAACGCCACCAGATCCGCGCCGGACAACGCCTGGTCATGTACGTCGACGCGAATCGCCAGCAAGGCTAGAATCCAAACATATCGGATGGGGTCGCCTCGACCCCATAGTAGTTGCGCGAAGCGCATGGGAACACGGGGTCGCTTCGACCCCGTTGAATGTTGCGCGAAGCGCATGAATAGTAGCGCATGAATACAAGCGCATGAAAATAGCATTTGGGTCGCCTCGACCCGGTTGAATTCGGCGCGACGCGCCTGACTAAGGATAATTTATGGGGTTTTTAAACGGCAAGCGCGCGTTGATCGTCGGGCTCGCCACCGACCGTTCGATTGCGTGGGGCATTGCCCGGGCCATGCACCGCGAGGGCGCGGAACTCGCGTTTTCACACATCGAGCGCATGGCCGACCGCGTCGTGCCGCTGGCCAAGGAACTGGGGTCGGACATCACCTTCGAGATGGATGTGGCCGCCGATGAGGACATCGCGCGCGGCTTTGCCCATCTCAAGACCCGCTGGGACGCGTTCGACATCCTGGTGCACGCGGTGGCGTTCGCACCGCGCGAAGCGCTCACCGGCAGCTTCATCGACGCGACCACCCGCGACGGCTTTCGCGTGGCGCACGACATATCCAGCTACAGCTTGACGGCCCTGGCGCGCGAGTCGCTGCCCTTCATGAAAGGCCGCGCCGGCGCCATCGTCGCGCTGAGTTATTTAGGTGCCATGCGTTCGCTGCCCGGATACAACGTCATGGGCCTCGCCAAGGCCAGTCTGGAAGCCAACGTGCGGTTTCTGGCCGCCGACTTGGGGCCCTTAGGGATTCGGGTGAACGCCATCTCCGCGGGGCCGATCAAGACATTGTCCGCCGCCGGCATCCCGGGCCTGCGCAAAATGCTGGCGCATGTGGCCGCCGTCTCGCCCATCAAGCGCAATGTCACCATCGATGACGTCGGCAACGTGGCCGCTTTCCTGTGCTCCGACTTGGCCGCCGGCATCACCGGCGAAGTCACGTACGTGGACGGTGGCTTCAATTCCGTGGGCATGAGTTTCCCGCCGGAGGGTGAGGCCGGTTGAGCCAGCCCCTACCCCGGGCCACGTGCTGCGCAAAATCTGCCGTGCGCCGTCAACCGCTCGCGCCATACCCCGTTGTAGCTGAAACTTTCGGCGCGGCTTACGGCACTAATTCACATAGAATGTGCTTGATTACGTAAAGTGCGTCGCAGGATGGGCGGTGTGTTCGTTGAGTTCAAAGGGGTTGTGATTATGTTAAATGCAAATTTTCTAAAGGCGATGGCTGTCGGCGGCGCTCTGGTTGCCTTGGAAGCCTGCACTAGCCTGCCCGTCAAAACCGACATCAATCCCAACATGTCCGTCAGCAACTGCCATACCTATGCCTTCGCCGACGAACACGTCGCCAACACGGATCAGCCCTCCGCCTTCGGCAACCCATTGAATGCCGAACGCCTGAAGGTCGCCATCGAATCGAACATGGCCATGAGGGGCATCCAGAAGGCAACCGACCGGAGATCCGCTGACTGTGTCGTGGGCTACGCCATGGGCACGCGCCAGGTGTTCGATGACTTTTACGGCGACTTCGGCGTGGGCTGGGGTTGGGGCGGCGGTTGGGGCCGGCGCGGCTGGGGCGGCTGGGGCGGCGGCTTCGGCTACGACGGTCCATACGTTCGCGACGAAACCCGCATCTCCATCGATCTGTTCGATGCCAAGGCTCGAGTGCCCATCTGGCATGCCAGCGTCAGTCAGAGCGTGTCCGATCTGACCGGGCCGAACGCCGTCGAGAAGATCAACGCCGCGACGGCCGCCATCTTCGCCAAGCTCCCGGTGGCGGGCGTGCCCACGCCGGCAGGTGGGCGAACGACCACCTGAGGCGTTCGCTCTACAACCGCTTCGCAGGCCTATGCACAAACGCGTAGTACAGCGCGCCCAAGGCGGCGCCTAACACCAGGACCAGCAGGAAAAATCGGTGTAGCGAGCCATTGAGGAGCTCAGGATGCGCCCCCACGGTCATCCCCAGCCACGCCAGCACCGATGTCCACACGAACGAGCCGCCGAGGGTGGCGAGCGCGTACCAGCGAAAGTCCATCCGCAATATGCCGGCCGGAATACCGATGAGGTGGCGGATCACCGGCAGCAGCCGGGAGAAAAAGACGCCGGCCCAGCCATAATGGGCGGACCATGCCTCCGCCAGGGCGATCTTACTGGCAGCGAGCCCCACATAGGGTCCCACTCGCATGAGCAACGGCCGCCCCAGCCAGCGCGACCCCCAGTACATGATCGAGGCACCCACCCAGGAACCCACCGTGCCGGCGAGGATCACGCCGAGAATGCTGAACTGCCCCTGGGTGTGGGCGAGATAGGCCGCCGGCGGAATGATGACTTCGCTCGGAATCGGCACGATCGTGCTTTCCAAGGCCATCAATCCCGCGATGAGGGCGTAGCCGCCTTGGGCCAGGACGGACAGATACCAGTCCGAGAACTGGTGCAGCCAGGCCGCCAACTAATCCAACGCCTGCGGGTTGACCGTCACCTTCGCATCGGCGCGCGCCGCGGCCGCATAGCCCTGCGCTTCGCCCGACGCCGACTGCTGCGCGAATTGACGCCGCAGCTGCGACTCCTGCTCGCGCGGATCGCCGGTTGGATCTTCGCGCACGGCGGTCACGGCAACGACGGCCACATCGCCGTCCACCAGCACCACTTTGTCGTACACCGGTTTGGCGGCCGGCGTCGGCGCTTGAAAGGCCTCGCGCCGAATCTCCAAAGGCACCGCCTGATCGGTGCGCGCGATGAACTTGGGCGGGGGTGGAGCTTCTCCTAGGCTCTTGGCCACGGATTCCCACGCCTCGCCGGCGGTCAGCCGCTTGACCGCGTCGGCGGCCGCCGCGGCCGCGAGCTCGGCACCGCGCTGCTTCTTCCAGGCCGCGACGATGTCCGTGCGTACGGCGTCGAGCGGCTTCTGCTGCGGCAGCTGGTGATCGGTGGCGCGCAGCACCACCCCACGGCCCTTGTCGACCTCCACGGCAGGGCTCAACCGGCCGTCGAGCACGTCCTGGCTGAACGCCGCTTCGAGGATCTTGTCCGACTTGCCCAGATCGCCGCCACCGTCGGTACGGCTGAAGTTCGGAATGTCGTGGACCGTGAGTCCCGCCTTGCGTGCCACCACATCGATGTCGGTGGTGTTCTGCAGCGTGGCGTCGGCCAGCTGATCCTGGGCATTGTTGAACAGCCGCTCGGCCTCATTGCGCCGATACTCGGTCTCGAGCTCAGGTTTGCTCTGCTCGAAGGTCTTGACTGTGGCGGGCTGGATGGCGTCGAGTTTCAAGATGTGATAGCCGAACTGCGTCTTGACCGGTCCGCGGATCTCGCCCTCTTTCATGCTGAAGGCCGCATCGGCGAAGGGCGCGACCCATGCCTTGCGTTCCGACATGCCCAAATCGCCGCCCTGCGCCGCGGAGCCGGTGTCCTGCGAGAACTCCTTCGNNGCTCGCTTCAGAATGACTTCGGCTTTGGCCTTGGTGGCGGCATCCTCCTTCGGGTCCGACACCTGCAGCAGAATATGGCGCACGCGGCGCTGCTCGGGCTGCGTGAAACGTTCGGGGGTCTTGGTCTTCTGCTCCTCGTAGTACGCCTTGAGCTGCGCCTCGTCGACGGTCACCTTCGATTCGAGCTGCGGCATGCTGATTTCGACATAACGCAGATTGACCGTCTCGGGGGTCATGTACTCGGCCTTGTGAGCTTCGTAGTAGGCCTTGATGGCGGCGTCGTCCGGCGTCGCCTGCGCGGCGTATTTCGCGGCGGGCACCGTGAACCACGACAACTCGCGTTGCTGGCGGGTGAGCGCGCGCAGCTGCCTCAATTCGCTCGCCGTCGCGAAACTCGACAGCCCCAGCGCGGAGTCGAGCTGACGCAGCTTCACGTCGCGCCGGAACAGATCTTCGATCTCGGAGATCGAACGCCCCTGAGCCTTGAGTACCGCGATGGCGTGGGCTTGATCGAACTTGCCGTCCACCTGAAAGGCCGGCACCTGGCTCATCGCCTTCAATAGATCGGCGTCGCTCACCCGGTATCCCAGCTCGTCGGCGCGCGTGACCACGGCCTCGCTGTTCACGTACTCGTCGAGCACGTGCCGCTTGAGTTCATTGCGCTGCGCATCGTCGACGGGACGGGTCGCCTGGCGCTCGAACTGCGCAAGCTGCTGCTGGTAGGACTGGCGAACTTCGTTGCTGGAGATTTCGCTGCCATTGACCTTGGCGGCGTAGTCGGGCGCGCTCAACGTCCAATTGATGCCCCAAAAGACGAACACCAGGCCGACGGCGCCGAGCACCAATCCAGCCAGCCAGCCCTTCAATTTATCGTGAATCGTCTGCAGCATGAATCCCTACCCCCTTACACAGCCAGCCTACACGCCCGGCCTCGATGGCCATCGCTACCCGCTGCGCGGCCAGATGGCACGCGCGGGACGCTTCGTCAGGAAATGGCGGAGTGGACGGGACTCGAACCCGCGACCCCCGGCGTGACAGGCCGGTATTCTAACCAGCTGAACTACCACTCCGCATGCTGGTGGGTGCTGAGGGGATCGAACCCCCGACCCTCGCCGTGTAAAGGCGATGCTCTACCAGCTGAGCTAAGCACCCCCTGGCAAGAGGCGCGGAAGTCTACGCGAGGCGATTCCGCTTGGCTAGAGCTTAAATTGCTTTTTAGGGCTGAGGTGGGCGCGTCGGACCGTGACCAGCCGCCGCCGGCATGATTCTTTGCATAAAGTCCGAGAACAGCGGCACCGTGAAGGCCGTGTCGCCGTGCGCCGGACTGTAGATCATTCCCTTTTTGATGAGCCCATTACGAACCGGCGCGATGCTCTGCACCTTGACGTGCAGACGTTCGGCGATATCCCCGGAGCGTTGAGTCGTGTCGCCCATATCCGCGAGCACTCGAAGGTATTCTTTCTCGCGAGGCGTCAGGCGATCGAAGCGTACACGAAAGAAATTAGCGTCCAATCGCTTGATCGATTCTCGGGTGGCCGCCTTGATCACATCGATGTCGATCGGGGAACCAGAAGCAAGATTCCATGCTTGATAGCCCCATTCCTGCAGAAAGTACGGATAACCCTTGGTCTGTCGAATAATTTCTTGCAAGGCGTCCTCGGTGAATTGAACACCCTGGTCTTGCACCGGATTCTGCACGGCTTCTTTGGCGTCTTCCGGCAATAGCGCACCTACCTCTGGAAATTGAAACAGGCGCTCAGCGTAGGATTTCGAACGCCCCGCGAGCGCCACCAACTGGGGCAGGCCTGCACCAACTAATACCACGGGCAATTGGCGTTGCGAAATTTGGTGCATCGCCATGATCAGAGCGCTCAGTTCCTCCGAACTGAGGTACTGCATTTCGTCGATTATCAGTGCGACTGCGGTTTTTCGGTCGGCCGCAGCCTCTCCCACGGCGATAAACACTTCGGCCAAATCAGCTTCCAGATTGCCGCTATCGGCAATGCCAAGTTCGGGGTCGACGTCGATACCTATCTCGACGTCCTGATACTTGAGCTTGATTCCATTGAAGAAACTCTTCAGTACGCGCAGACCACGTTTTGCCTTTTCGCTGAGATGGGCCATGCGATCGAGCGATACGAATATCTGACGCAGCGCGGGTAACAACAACGCAGCGAGAGGCTTCCCCTCGTGAGCTTCGAGAAGCACGGCCCGGTAACCTGCGCCCTCCGCCAGTTCCCGAACCTTGTTGAGTAAAACCGTTTTACCGACGCCGCGCAGACCGACCAGTAAAAAGCTACGCTCGGGGCGTCCGGCCTTGACTCGACCGAGAGTGAGTTTTGCCAGGTCCAGCAGTGGTGCTCGGCCAGCAAGTTCGGGAGGCGGCGATCCCGCCCCCGGAGAGAATGGATTTTGCATGGGGTTCATTGATAGATAGTTTACTGTAAATCACAATAAACTCCATATACATTGATAAACCACCATAACATTGCTATAGTTCGGCGAGAGCACGTCCACGCCGCGGAATATCTCGACCCGCACCTCCCCTTCCTATGGACGCGCGATGTGCTCTATGAGGACGATCGGTAAGTATCACCTGGGCCGGAGTGACGGTGGTCAATCCATTTTCCTCGCCGCGACACGCCCTGTTGGAGGCCCTGTTGGGGGAAGAAGCCGCCTGCCCCCCCCGAATCACCCTTGCTCCGACTCATAACTTGGACTGGGAATTACAGACCCTGGCGCATACAGACCCTGGCGCAATTGCAGGCCTTTTTGGACGGCACCGCGGCGGTGGATTTTGCGGTCGCGGCCGAGGAGCGGAACGGCTTCACCGGCCGTACAATCCGTCGTTTTAGCGTGCTCGACATTGGGTTTATTGTAGCTACAATAAGAAAATATCCGTGTATTATCGTCTCGTGGAAGTTACTTACGATCCGGCGAAGAGCAAGCGGAACGTCCGTGAACGCGGGCTTTCTTTTGACCGATGTTCGGAATTTGATTTCGAGACGGCTTTGTATTTCGAGGATGACCGTAAAGAATATGGCGAGGTCCGTCGTGTAGCGGTCGGCTACCTTGATCGACGTCTGCACATATTGTGTTTCGTTGCCACGACGGAAGGCATCAGGGTAATCAGTTTCCGCAAAGCAAATGCGCGTGAGGTAAGAAAACATGGCAAAGCGAAAACCATTGACTGATGTGGCCGGCGAAGTCCGCGAAATCACAGCGACTGATTACGCGCGTGCCAAGCCTTTTTCCGGGCTGCCGAAGCGATTGCAAGCAGCACTACGTAAAGTGGGCCAACGTGGCCCTCAGATCGCGCCAACCAAAAAGCTAGTATCGCTTCGGCTGTCGGCCAATGTGCTGGAACACTACAAGGCAACCGGACCAGGCTGGCAGACTCGTATTGATGAAGCGCTCAAGCGTACAGTGGAGCGGCGCGGCAAGGCCGCTGCCAGAGTCGTGTCGAAGGATTAGCAACCGCCACCATCGTCTACGCGTGGATGCACCCAGAGAGATTATTCGACCTGCGCCTCGCCCTTTCTGACGCCGGGTTGCAAATTTCCAGGCGTTTATTGTGGTACGCAATACAACTATATTTCCGCTTGGCTAGCCCCGGCCGCTAAGTGCGGGAATCGGGCCGACTCAACCGCGCACGCCACCAGGAAACAGTGTCGGCAATACCGTCATCCAGCCCAAATCGCGGGCTCCAACCCACCTCCCGCACCAACCGGCTCACGTCGGGAAGCAGCACGGCCGGCTCCGACGGCGGAGCGAGGCGTGCGCCATAGCGCATGAGATCCGGGCGGCCGATGCTCCGCGCGATACGCTGCAGAAGCTCGCCGATGGTCACCGCCTCGCCCGATCCTACATTCACCGGCCCTTGCACGCCGCTGTCGAGAAGTGCGGCGAATGCCGCGCCAACGTCGGCCACATGCAGAAAGCTGCGAACCTGACGGCCATGGGAACACGGCGCTTCGCGTTCCTGAAGTAAGTTGAGAATGACCGATGCAACCAAGCGCCTCGGGTGCTCATCGGGTCCATATTGAAAGAAGATGCGCCCCCATGCCGTGGATACGTCCCGAGCCCGCCCGAAATCAGCCAACCAGCGTTGCATGGCGAGTTTGCATTGCGCATAGGGTGTAACGGCCGCGTTCGAGGCTGTATCGACGGTTTCGCGATCTGCGCCGGCAAGAGCGCTCTCAAACTCGTTGAAAAGACCGCCGCGCGCCCAATCGTATTCGGCGCAGGTACCCGCCATCACCGCGCGGCGGCCGCCATGCGCCTGGAAATTCTTCAAAAGAATCTCGCCGGCCGCCAACCATCGCCCGTTGTCAGGGCTGTCCCAGTACACCCCTGGCGTCGCGATCCATGCGAAATGCAGCAAGTGGCTCGGTTCGACGCGAGACATCAGCGATTCGATGGCCGCCGGGTCGAGCAGGTCGGCCTCGTGTATTTCGGCACCGCGAAGTTGTGCCGGCATGTCGCGTGACCCTCGACGCGAAAGCACGGCATGGACCTCATATCCGGCGGCGATCAGGGGCGGTATGCTCCAACGGCCGATAAATCCGCCGGCGCCGGTCACGACCACCCGCCTTTGCGCCATCAAGCGGTGCCCGATGCATCGAGCAGCGGGTACGAAGCGTCCCGCGGGGATATCACCGTAGGCTCGATCGGCCACTCGATCCCCAGCGCCGGATCGTTCCAACGCAAACCGCGGCCGAACCCTGCCGCATACGGCACCGAGATCATGTAAAGCACCTCGGTGTCGTCCACCAGAGTTACGAAACCGTGGGCGAACCCTTTCGGAACATACATCGCGCGACGATTGTTTGCGGTCAGCTCCGCACCAAACCAGGCGTGACAAGTCGCAGAGTCGTTGCGAACGTCTACGACCACGTCAAAAATCGCACCCGCGGTACATCTGACCAGCTTGGCTTCCGCGTGCGGCTCGATTTGGAAATGCAGGCCGCGCAATGTCCCGCGCTTCGTGTTGAAGGAGACACTGCTCTGGCTCATTTCACCGACTAAACCGTGCGCCGCGAATTCCTCGCTGCAAAATGAACGCGCAAAAAAGCCACGCTCGTCCTCGCTGCGAGCCGCATCGATGAGGTACACCCCAGACAACGGTGCTGCGGTAAAAATCATGGAACGATGCGCACCGGCAGGTCCCTCAACCGGGCGACTACTTCAAATCATTCCGATGGGCCGTCAGCGCAAGTCAACCAGCCCGGGCGCTAGTGCGCCCGGACCTGAGCCTTGCCGCGGGCGGGCTTGCGCCGGCGCTTCTCGCCCGCGATGACCTCCGCGGGCTTCGCATCCGGTGCGGGCAACGGCGTGGGCATGTGCGTCAGCGCCACTTGCAACACTTCGTCGATCCATTTCACCGGGCGAATGTCGAGCTTCTCCTTGATGTTGTCGGGAATCTCGGCGAGGTCCTTGGTGTTCTCGTCCGGGATCAGCACCGTGGTGATGCCGCCGCGATGCGCCGCCAGCAGTTTCTCCTTCAAGCCGCCGATGGGCAGCACTTCGCCGCGCAGGGTGATTTCGCCCGTCATGGCCACATCGGAACGCACCGGGATCTTGGTGAGCGCCGAGATCAAGGCCGTGCACATGCCGGCGCCCGCGCTCGGGCCGTCTTTCGGCGTCGCGCCCTCGGGCACGTGAATGTGGACATCGGACTTCTGATAGAAATCGATGTCGAGCCCGAGCATGGCCGAGCGGCTGCGCACCACGGTCATGGCGGCCTGGATCGACTCCTGCATCACCTCGCCCAGCTGACCCGTGTGGGTGAGCTTGCCCTTGCCCGGCACGACGGCGGCTTCGATGGTCAGCAACTCGCCGCCCACCTCGGTCCACGCGAGTCCCGTGACCTGGCCGACGCGGTTGCTCTCCTCGGCCTTGCCGTAGCGGAAGCGGCGCACGCCCAGATACTTGTCGAGGTTGTCCGAATCGACGGTGACGGTTTTCTCCGCGGGCGCGAGCAACAGCTGCTTCACCGCCTTGCGGCCGATCTTCGACAGTTCGCGCTCGAGATTGCGCACGCCGGCCTCGCGCGTGTAGTAGCGGATCATGTCCTGAATCGCGGTATCGCCCACCACCAACTCGTCGACTTTCAGGCCGTTCTGCTTCACTTGTTTCGGCAGCAGATAGCGCCGCGCGATGTTCGCCTTTTCGTCCTCGGTGTAGCCGGGGATGCGAATGACCTCCATGCGATCGAGCAACGGCGCCGGAATGTTCAAGCTGTTCGCGGTGCACACGAACATCACCTCGGACAGATCGAAGTCCACCTCGAGGTAGTGATCGTTGAAAGTACTGTTCTGCTCCGGATCCAGCACCTCGAGCAATGCCGAGGACGGATCGCCGCGAAAATCGGTCGACATCTTGTCGATCTCATCCAGCAGGAACAAGGGGTTGCGCACGCCTGCCTTGGCGAGATTCTGGATGATCTTGCCGGGCATGGAGCCGATGTAGGTGCGGCGGTGGCCGCGGATCTCGGCCTCGTCGCGCACGCCGCCCAACGACATGCGCACGAACTTGCGATTGGTGGCGCGCGCCACGCTCTGACCGAGCGAGGTCTTGCCCACGCCGGGCGGACCCACCAGGCAGAGAATCGGCCCGCGCAAATTCTTGACGCGCTGCTGCACGGCCAGATACTCGACGATGCGCTCCTTGACCTTGTCCAGGCCGAAGTGATCGGCCTCGAGAACTTTCTCGGCCGCGGCGATCTCGAGGTGCACCTTGCTGCGCTTCTTCCAGGGCGCCTTCACCAGCCAGTCGACGTAGTTGCGGACCACGGTGGCTTCGGCCGACATCGGCGACATGAGCTTCAATTTGGCGAGTTCGGAATTGGCCTTCTCGCGCGCCTCTTTCGGCATGCCCGCCGCCTTGATGCGCTTCTCGAGTTCGCCGATCTCGTTCGGCGCGTCGTCGAGTTCGCCCAGTTCCTTCTGAATGGCCTTCATCTGCTCATTCAAGTAGTACTCGCGCTGGCTCTTTTCCATCTGCTGTTTGACGCGGCCGCGAATGCGCTTTTCGATCTGCAGCACGTCCATCTCGCCTTCGATCACGGCGAGCATGTGCTCGAGGCGCTTGCGCACGTCGGGGATTTCGAGAACCTTCTGCTTCTCGGAGAGCTTCAACGACATGTGCGCGGCGACGGTATCGGCCAGGCGCCCCGCCTGTTCGATGCCCGCCAGCGACGTGAGAATCTCCGGCGGCACTTTCTTGTTGAGCTTGACGTATTGCTCGAATTGCGTGATGACCGAACGCGTGAGCACGTCCATCTCGCGCTCTTCGTACCGTTCGAGGTCGGGCAGCGCCGTGACTTCGGCCGAGAAGAACTCGCCCTCGATCAATTTCTCGATACTGGCGCGGTCCACGCCCTCGACCAGCACCTTGACGGTGCCGTCNNCCCGCCCGACGAACAGCGGGATGACCATGTGCGGATAGACCACCACATCCCGCAGCGGCAGCACGGGCATGCCTCCCTGCGTGGGGGCTACGGTCGGAACATCGATAATGGATTCGTCGCTCACTAAGCTAGCCTTATGTTGTGCATGTACAGCAAGAGCTGAAGAACATGCGGCCGCCTGCAGTGAGTTTCAAGTCTACCCTCGGTACCGAAGGGTCCGTGTGTTACTCACTGCCGCGCGGACTCAAAGATGATCTGAGCCCGTCGGGCGCCGCTGTT
>PLAH01000065.1 GCA_003134045.1 Gammaproteobacteria bacterium | reverse complement strand
CGTTCAAATCCTTGTAGAGCACGCCGTTCAAGCCGGCCACCTGTCTGAACTTCTGGTCCGACGGATCCACCCACTCCACTATGATGCGCTTGGGATTCAGCCCGTCCAGCAGATCCGCGAGCATCGGCAGCGTACTTCGTTCACTGACCAACAGATGATGGATCAGCCCCAGCACCAAGATGCAGTCAAACCGACCTGTCGCCCTCTCGAGGAAACTAGCCACCTCACGGTTTTGCCATCCCACGGCAGGTGTCGGGCGCGCGATGTTGAGCAGCAGGGGGTTACCGTGCTATCCGTTCCGCGAATGCGTTCGTACAACCGGCTCAAGGCGGCATGGTCGAAATCCGTTGCCAAGACGGCTTTCCCGCATTCGGCCGCCAGCAGACTGAATTCCCCCGCATTGCAGCCCAGATCGAGCACCGAGACAGCGTCCTGCAGGTGCTCTCGGACGAAACCTCGCTTCGCGGTAATGTCCGCGTCGGAATAATGGGATCGATCTTCCTCATATTCCTTCCAAACCGATTTTACGCTCGCCTGATTCGGCCGCAACTTGGTTAGTTTTCGCTGCAGCCGCCGCAGCGTCTGCAGCATGAGGTCGACCCGAAGCGAGCCCGCTGCCGACGCTGCAGGCCGGGCAGTCTCCGCGGCAATCTTTCTGCCGCCGGCCGACGCCAACCATTTCGGCAGGACTACGAACTCCAGCGCCGTGGCCGACAGCAAACTCGTCCCGCGAATCAACTCGAAAGCCCGTTCCGGGGTGATGCCATCGCGGTTGAGTGTGAAAATCTCGGTCGGGGTAATCCCGAGATTTCGGTAGACCATCAATGGCAGCAAGAAATGTCGCACGAACTGTCCGTAGGCTACCCACGCGTTAGCGCCGGTCCGTCTTTCGAAAGAGAGCACATCGACGAAAACCGGGCGCCCGCTGCCATGAAGGATATTCCACGCCGACGCATCCTTGAGTGTCCAGCCGTTCTGCGCAGCAAGGACGGCGATGCGCAGCGTCAGCTGGCCCGCATCATGGAGCTGCAGCGCGCTGACCTCGTGGGGGTAGCACGGAAAGGGCAAAACGTCGTGCTCGAGCCACATCCAGCGGTCCATCCCCTCCATGACCGGCGGCGGATTCGCTAATTCAACCGTCCGCGGGACGAGACCTTCGGCCACGAGCCCGCTCAGCCAAGGCGCAGAGAGAAGCGACCTGATCTGCTCCGCCTTTTCCTTGAGAACTGCGCGTAGAATCCGGCCGCCGACAGTGACTACGAAGCCATCCGGGTCGCGCCAGGACAATACCTTGCTCACGTGGGGATCCGCCATTAGTCTCTTATGTGTTAGGGACGATGTAGGAGGCCCAAACCGGCTTGTCGCTCCACCACCGCGCGATGTCGGCCTGCGTGTCCACCTTTCCATTCAAGAAGTCGATGATCATCGACGCGGTGTAAACGGTACTGAGGGGCTGGGACAACACGAATCCCTGGGTGTCGCCGACTTTCCACACCATGAAAAGGATAGGTCAGGTCGCGTCCGGCACCCTCGCCTGATACCACATGTTCCGCAGCCAGTGATCCGTGGAAACGACCAACAGCACCTCATGGGTTTCGCTCTGCCGCTGGACCTGCAGGATGATGTCTCCCAGGATGCCGTCGGCAAACAGCAAATTATGCCGATATTCGACCAATGGATCGGAGCTGGGCGGCAGATGCAGCGCTTTGTCGCCGTATGCCGCGGGTGGATGCGGTACGTTCAGATGCACGAACGTCAGCGCATCATCCCGCGCCAGATAATCTGGCAGCAAACGCAAACTCTCTTGTGTGATGGTATCCCATGCATCGGCGTGACCGAATTTGGACGAGACCGTACTCGGAATATTGGCCAACAGTGCGGAATCCAGTCTTCCCATCTCCGGCCAATGAAAGCTATCGCACTTTTGAGCGCTGAACAGCCTGCAGTACGGATGAAGAAAGCCAAGTATCGATGACGTCTTACCGCCTGCGGCGATCGCCCCGAAGATACTCTGGGCATTCTCGAAGGGAATAACCCCTCCGCTCGAGCTTTGCAAAGACAGCAGACCCGCCTTGTCGATTCTGATGCCATCGCCACTGATCGGAACGCCGGTAAGCAAGGCGGGTATCGAGAAGAGGGTGGCGCTCGCCGGACTATTGGCGTTACTGGCGAAAACCGACATTCGGGCGAGGCGGTTGAAGTTCTCGAGTTCGAAGCCATCTACGCCCCTAGAGTCATATAGGCGCCCGAAGTCGGTCTCGTCGAATAGCACCCAAACCACCCGCTTCGAGCGATTCCGGGTCTTCGTGGACTCAGGCGCCGATGTCTCGGCTTGTACGGGGTCCAAGGTCCTCGAAACGGGCGTTTCCGGAGCCTGATGCCACTCAAAAGCGAACAGTCGAGCCGCTGCCAGGGCGGCAAACGCAAAGCCCAATCCTCCGAGAAGCCTGGTGAGCTGCTGAAGTGCACCCCGCATGAGGCACACCGCGGCGAATACGATGATGAAAGCCATGACCTTGAAGTGCCGTTGTGCGGTTAGAAGATCGGATCCGCGCGGCAAGCGGTCTTCCCAATCGTATCCGGCCGCACCGAGCAAGCCTTTAAGGGCGATCAAGCTGAGCAAGGATAGCGCGAGTATGGTTCCCAGCATCTGCCAACGCGAGGTAAACCATCGTTGCGCCGCCACTGAAAGGATAAGCAGGGTCGCTCCGACCGTAACCACGGCAACAAGCGTCGGCAATAAAATGAGGCGGCAGATGCCGCCGGACGGCAAAAAATAAGCGCCCGATGCCGTCACGGGCAGAAAATAGGCGGAAGCATACAGAATCGAAAGACCGAGCAGGCCGTACGGCGAGATGCGCTGACTGCGCTCGATGGGAACCGGCCGCATGAGCCTGCCGAAAAACGATTTTGAATGAGGAGTTCCGATGGTCGGATCGGTCAATGCCGGCACCCATACAGCAAATCGAAAAAGAGACCGTTCGCACAGCGAACGACAAATGGGCGACATCCGTATCTCGAACTCGCTCCTTCCATGCACCCGGCGACATTCGTCCGCTATCGGACGAATGTTCTAAGAGAAGACATCGAGCCTATCAGCGTCGGCTGACCCTCAGAAATTCTTTTCCTTATCTTTTCCTTTCTTTTCAATTCACGCTTCGAACCGCCAGCAACGCGACCGCTAAGTTGTAGATGATCGAAGTCACCGCCTGCCACAGCGGCAGCGATCTGACTCGTTCGGTATCGAGAGGCACGATGATCGTGTCGCCCGGATGAATTTCGACGGTTCGCGACCGCCGGAACCATCCCCCCGTTCGCTCGCCCGATATCACGTCGCCGTTGGCGCGGATCACATAGATGCGTTTACGATCCGCCTTCTGCGTGGCGCCCCCGCTCTTCGCAATATAGTCATCCCGTGTCAGGCTGGCCTGGTACACGTGCGAGGTGGGACTTTGCACCTCGCCTAAAATCGTGATTTCTTGGGTTTGCTTCGGAATGAGGAGTTTATCGCCGTCCCTGACGGCAACGTCGCCGTACATACCCGGTCGACCTTTCGCCACGCGATTCAAATCAATCACCAATCGCCCGACCGGCTTTGATTCCCGCAATTGGGAAATCAACTGTTGACCGATGGTGATTATCTGGGCCGCGCCCGCGGCGCCATTTGCGTTCGACGACACTGCACTGCTCGTAATCGCCTCGAGCGACGACGAAGTCAAGTCGCTCTGCAGGCGATTCGCCAATGTATCGAGCTGCTCGCGCTCTCGCTGTTTGAGTTCTTCACGAATGAACACCGCGCCTTCGACGAACGCAAGGTCGGTGAATCCGCCGGCGCGGCGCAATGCCGACGACAATGTCTCGCCGCGGTGAATGGGATATTTTCCCGGGAATCGTACTTCACCGGCAATCTCGATGTTTCCGGGCTGCTCCCATTGCGGCGTGACTTTGACGACGAGAACATCGTAGGGCTGCAGCCGCAAGTCGGCGCTCGCGTCGCCGTGGCGGATTGCCGCCAGGTCCACGGGAATCAAATCGGTTTGGCGTGCGTGGCCGTCGACGATTTCATATCGAGTGAGCTCGGCATCGTTGCCGAAGGAAGAATCCTCGAGGCTGCCGCCGGCGCGGATCAGATCGCTGACACGCATGGCAGGCTCGAGCGGATAGCGGCCGGGCGCCTTCACTCTGCCGTCGACGCTGACGATCTGGGCCGGCTTATCTGGCGTTCCTTGGAGTTCCAAATCCCGGATCACCGGAGCGACGACCCTCTCGCGGCTGGCCGACAAATTGAACACGAATATCTGATCTCGCGGCCGGAGCTCGGGGTCCGCCGCGCCGCCGCGGCCGCGCAGGGCACTCTCGAGGTCCGCCGAAATGACCTCGACTTTTTCTTCCGGAGGCACTTCACGGCGGATCATGATGTAGTGACGATCGGCGTTCGGACGCAGTTCGTCGAAGCTCGGAAGTACGTCACTAAGGCGCAGGCCGGCGTGGAACTCGAAGGAGCCGGGGCGAAACACGTAGCCTTGAAGAACGACCGAATTTTCGAGTGTTGGGCGGATCGCAGGGATTTTCAGCTTGTCGCCATTCGCCATGGCGGTCGAACGCCCGGCATCCGTGGTCAGATCCACGTTGTGCATTTGCCTCGAGCGGGAAGGCAAGATGCGCTCGACTTGCACGAGCTTCCCATCGGCGTCGGGCAGGAGTCCACCCGCGAGATCGACCACGTCGTCGACATTTTTCTCGCTCTTGAGTTCATAGATGGCCGGTCGGCGCACCGCACCGTAGACGGATACCGTACTGCCGATGGGCGGTATGAAAATCACATCCCCGGGCATCAATTGCTGGTCGTGGCTGGTATCGCCGTGGAGCAGGAGATCATAGAGATCGAGCACCGTGATCAGTTTCCCGTTGCGCTTCAATTCGATGTGGCGCAGGGAGCCGATCTTCTTCACGCCCCCGCTCACGAAGAGTGCATTGGTCATGGTGGACAACCCGCTGACGGTGAACGAGCCGGGCTTCTGGGCTTCGCCCAGAACGAAGACTCGGATGGACCGTAGGTCGCCCATGGTCACGCTCACGCGCGATCCGATGAGTTTCTCGTTGACGTTTTGCTCGATGGTGGCACGCGCCCTGTCGAAAGTCATACCGCTGACCATGATGGGCCCGAGCTTGGGAAAATTGATTCGCCCGTCGCGGCCCACCGTCAGCTCGTAGGTGGCGGGCTCGTTGCCATAGAGCTGCACATTCAGCGTATCCCCGGGGCCCACGAGGTAGTCCATCGGCACCTGGATATCCGATACCGGGGCGAACGTACTGGGGGCGCCCTCAAACAAGTCATAGCCGAATGGCTTCAAGGCCTCCTCATCGAAGGCCTGCAAGCGAAGCAATGTCACCTTCACCCTGAAATCGCGTAAATCGGGATCTGCGCTGATCCGATTGGTGGCTTCCTCAGCCGTCAACCCCGCCACCGGAATGGCCGGCAGTCCCGGCAGCTCGAGAACGCCGAAACGGTTTAAATGGTAGGGGTTGTTCTTCAAGATCAGCTGCCGCAAATCTTCGGATTTTTGCTTTTCCTGATCGGTCCGAGGTTTTGCTTCCGATTTGATTCGGCCGTAATCATTGTATCCGTTGGCCCCGTTTGCTCCCAGAGCGCCGATTCCGGCAAGGTCGTTGGTGTTCATGGGAGCGTTGACGCCGCCATTGGCCGCGTTGGCGTTGTTGCTGCGACGATTCTCGTCCTTGATCTCGACTTCGAGCGGCGTCAAATCAATCAACACCGTGTCATCGGGGCGCAGCTCGGGATGTTCGTCGGAAACCCGGAGTATGCGGCCATCCCTGGTTTTGCCCCGATTTTCCTTATCCAGAAGTTCGTCGGTCTGGCTGTTCTTCGGGAGCACGGTCTGCGGCGTACTCAGCCTGGGATCGGTCTTCTTGCCGCTGCTATCGGTCTTCCCCGACATTTGCTGGAGCAGCGCATCCTGCTGATCCTGAGGAAGGTTTTTGAGCATATTGAGCTGATCGGCCGTGGGCGTTTGAGCCGATGCTCCGATGGCTAACGACACCAATGCCAGCGTCACGGCTAAAAGTCGACTTCGCATGTTTCTAACTCAATGTAATGATTGATCGCCCGACCAGCATCGGATCCTCATAGCAATAGAATTGCCACGCTGGCGACTACACCTACGCGCCGCGGCAGGCGAAGTTTAACCGACACGCCGCTCACCGCTAATAATTCTTGTTCACCCACTCGGTGTACTCGCGGCCGAGAAGCGCCTGCCACCATTGCGCGTTTTCCAAATACCACTCGACCGTGCTGCGCAATCCGGCCGCCAAATCGCGCTGAGGGCAGTAGCCCAATTCGCGCTTCGCCTTCGCGAAATTGATTGCATAACGCCGATCATGCCCGGGGCGGTCTCGCACGTGCCTGACCAAACTCTTGGCCTGCTTCCCCTCTGCCGCCGGAGCACCGGGGAAGGCGACGGAGAGCTCGTCCCGCGTCGTCACAAGGTCGTCCACCACAGCGCATAGACCATGCACGAGATCGATGTTCGTAGTCTCGGAATTGCCGCCGACGTTATAGACCTCGCCGCTCATGCCGTGCCTCAAGACGAGAGCTATCGCCTCACAGTGGTCCGCCACGTGCAGCCAATCGCGCACCTGCATCCCATCGCCGTACACCGGCAACGGCTTGCCATGAAGAATGTTAATGATAATCAGCGGAATCAGTTTCTCCGGAAACTGATACGGCCCATAGTTATTCGAACAATTCGTGACGGTGGTATCAAGGCCATACGTCTCGTGATACGCCCGGACCAGGTGATCCGCCCCCGCCTTGGTCGCCGAATACGGAGAATTGGGCGCATAGGGAGTCGCCTCATGAAATGGCTCATCCTCCGGCCCCAGCGATCCGTAGACCTCGTCGGTCGATACATGATGAAAGCGGTGCGCCGCCACGGTCTTTTGATCGATCCACAGTGATTTCGCCGCTTTCAACAGCGAATGCGTCCCCACCACGTTGGTGCGGATGAAATCATCCGGTCCTAAAATCGACCGATCCACGTGAGATTCCGCCGCGAAATGGATGATGGTGTCGATCCGGTGCTGCTCGAGGAGCTGGCGGACCACCGCTTCATCGCAGATGTCGCCGCGCACGAACACGTAGCGAAGATTCTTGTCGAGCCCGGCGAGATTCTCGATGTTGCCGGCATACGTGAGGGCATCGAAGACCACGACTTTTCCTTGCTGCGTCGTGTCCAACCAATGCCTGACGAAATTGGCACCGATGAACCCGGCCCCACCGGTAATCAGAACGTTATTCGGCTCGAAGCTCATCCAACATCATCCTCAAGTTATGCCGCCAATGCCGTGCGGGAGCTTTTACCAGCGCGCGGGAAACCTCCGTATTGAGCACGCTGAACGCCGGGCGCCGCGCCGGGGTGGGATAGTCGGCGGTCGATATCGGTATCACCGGGACGGCGCGCGCCAACAAACCCAGCGTCAGCGCCTCGTCCTGAATGGCGGTCGCGAAATCATACCAAGTCGCGACGCCCAAATCCGTCCAATGATAAATCCCGCCCGCGGCAGACTCATCGATCAAGCCCCAGATCGCCCCGGCGATCCCCGTTGCCCAGGTGGGAGTACCGATCTGGTCGCAGACCACCCGGACTTCGTCCTTCTCGCGCAACAGACGCAACATCGTCAACGCAAAATTGCGCCCGCTCGACGCGTACACCCAGGCCGTGCGCAAGATGATGGCGTCGCCGTCCGACTTGAGTACCTGCTGCTCGCCGCCGAGTTTAGTGGTTCCGTAGATATTGAGAGGATTCGTCTGATCGGCCGGCAGATAAGCCCGGTTCGATTTGCCGTCGAACACGAAATCGGTCGACAGATGCAGCAGCCGGCAGCCGGAGCGGGCCGCGGCACGGGCCATGACGCCCACCGCCGTGTCGTTGATCCGCCGGGCCAGGTCAGGTTCGGTTTCCGCGCGGTCCACCGCGGTATAGGCGGCGCCGTTGACGATCCAATCCGCGCCGCTGCCGGCCACGGCGGACGCGAGCGCCGCCTCATCGGTGATATCGAGATCCTGCCGGCTCTTGACGATCAGCGAGTGATTGGCCGGTGCGCCGGCGGCTACCGCGTGCGCCACCTGGCCGCCGCCGCCGAGCACGAGGACTTTCACGCGAATTTCTCGATCTCGGCGAAGGATTTTCCCACGAGATCCTTCGCCGACAGCTTGGGCGCCACGCCAGCCGGAAGCGGCCACTCGATGCCGGCGGTGGGATCGTCCCACGCCAGCGTCCGTTCATGGCCCGGGCTGTAAATGTCGGTGCACTTGTAGAGAAAGTCGGCCGACGCCGAGGTCACGAGCATGCCGTGCGCCAGACCCGGGGGCACCCACAGCATGTGGTGATTCTGGTCGGTCAATTCGGCGCCCCACCACTGTCCATACGAGGGGGAACTGCGGCGCAGATCGACCACCGCATCGAACACGGAACCGGCGCTCACCCGTACGAGCTTGCCCTGGGTATGCTCGACTTGCATGTGCATGCCGCGCAGCGTCCACTGGGTCGAACGGCTCTGGTTGTCCTGAACGAAATTACCCTCGATGCCGGCCGCTTTGAACTTGGGGGCGTGCCAGGTTTCCATGAAGAAGCCGCGGGTATCACCGAACACCTGCGGTTCGATCAGAAACATGCCGGCGATGGGCGTCGGATGGAATTTCATGGTTGCTGGTCATCGCGCATGATGCGCAGCAAATACTCACCGTAGCCGCTTTTCTGCAGCGGCGCCGCGAGCTGTTTGAGCTGGTGCGCGTCGATGAATCCCATGCGCCACGCCACTTCCTCGACGCACGCCACCTTCAATCCCTGCCGCTCCTCGATGATGCGCACGAACACGCCCGCATCGAGCAATGAATTGTGAGTGCCGGTGTCGAGCCACGCTGTGCCGCGCCCCAAGCGCTCGACGCGAAGGCTCCCGTCACGAAGATACGCGCGATTCAAATCGGTGATCTCGAGTTCGCCTCGCGGCGAGGGCTTGATGGTGCGGGTAATTTCGGGCGCGCGCTCATCGTAAAAGTAGACTCCGGTCACTGCATAGTTGGAGGGTGGCTTAGGAGGCTTTTCCAGCAAGTCCACGACTTTGCCGTCGGGACCGAACTGCACGACGCCGTAGCGCTCCGGATCGTGCACATAATAACCGAACACTGTCGCGCCGGCGGCGCGGGCCGAGGCACTCTGCAAGAGATCCGACAAATTTGCGCCGTAGAATATGTTGTCGCCCAGAATCAGCGCCGACGGCGCACCGTCGAGGAACGGCTCCGCAATGATGAGCGCCTGCGCGATCCCATTGGGTTCGGGCTGAATCGCATATTCGAATGAAACCCCCCACTTCTCGCCGCTGCCCAGCAGATCGCGAAATGCCGTCTGATCGCGCGGCGTGGTGATGATGAGGTATTCGCGGATCCCCGCCGCCATCAGCGTCGCGAGCGGGTAGTAAATCATCGGTTTGTCATAAACCGGCAACAACTGTTTGCTCTGGGAGAGCGTGATGGGATGCAGACGGGTGCCCGCGCCGCCCGCCAAGATGATTCCTTTCCGTTGTTTCGCCAAGGTCTACCCCGCTGATTGAGTCGGGCGGGATTATAGGGTATCGGTCATCGATGGCCAGCAACGTAGCCGATCAGCGCCGCCAATCCCGCCGCGCCCTGCCCGGTGGGCGGCGTCTTGCCCGTCATGTCGATGCCCAGCGCCAGCCGCTTGCCCAGCTCCACGCCGAACTGATCGAACGAATTGATGCCCCACAAGGTCCCCTGCACGAACACGCTGTGCTCGTACAGTGCCAGCAGGCCGCCCAGCGAACGCGCCGTGGTCCGCGGGTACAGGAGCAGGGAACTCGGCCGGTTGCCTTCGTGCACTTTGTGGGGACGAAGCCGGTCGATGTCGGCAGGGCTCGAGCCTGCCTTTTTCAGGTCGGCCTCCACCTCCTCCGGAAAGTATCCGAAGGCGAACGCCTGGCTCTGCGCGAGGCAATTCTGCAACGCGAGGTCCTGGCCTTCCGTACCGCCCCAGGAGCCTCGCAAGGGGGCGATGAAATCCAGCGCCGCCGTCGGCGTTCCCTGGTGCAGCATCTGAAAGAACGAGTGCTGCGAGTTCGATCCCGGCTCGCCCCAGACGATGGGCGCGGTGGCGAAGTCGACACGCTCGCCCGCCAGCGACACGGACTTGCCGTTGCTCTCCATTTCGAGCTGCTGCATGTACGCCGGCAAGCGCGCGAGGCGCTGATCGTAGGGCAGCACGGCCAGGGTGGGCAGGTGCAAGAAGCTGCGGTTCCAAGCGGCCATCAGGCCCATCAGCACCGGCAGGTTCTTCGCCAGCGGCGCGGTCGTGAAATGCTTGTCGATGTCGCTCGCGCCGCCCAGGAATTCTTCGAATTTCTCGCTGCCGATGACGAGTTCGGCCACGAGGCCAATGGCCGACCACACGGAGTAGCGGCCGCCCACCCAATCCCACATGGTGAAACGATGATCCTTGGCGATGCCGAAGGCGTCCATGGCGGAGGCATTGGTCGACACCGCCGCGAAGTGGTTGGCGGGGGATTTCTCGCCCAACGCACCCACGATCCAGGCGCGGGCTGCGTTGGCGTTCGACTGGGTCTCCAAGGTGATGAAGGTCTTCGAGCACACGATCACCAGCGTCTCGGCCGGGTCGAGCGTGCGCGTCAAGTCTTCCAATTGCGTGCGATCGACGTTCGAGACGAAGTGCGGCGTGATGTCGCCGCTCCACTCGTGATGCAGCGCATCGCACACCAGGAGCGGCCCCAAGTCGGAGCCGCCGATGCCGATGTT
>PLAH01000109.1 GCA_003134045.1 Gammaproteobacteria bacterium | reverse complement strand
GTGCAGGTCAGTCTACCTGCAGTGGTGGTCCGGCCGGCCTGCCCGCGGCGCGCCGGCGCGGTCGTCCAAAAACCTCGGTCGCGATTGAGGCGCCGGGACTCACCTCGCCGTTGGACTCGGAATCCTCGTCGTCCAGGTCATCGTCATCGTCGTCTAGGTCCTCGTCCTCATTAGAGTACGCTCAGTACTCTTCGCGATCCTCGTCATCCTCGTCGTCCAGGTCGTCGTCCTCATCGTCTTCATCTTCGTCCCAATCCTCGTCGTCTTCTTCGTCCTCGTCGTCCTTTTCCGCTTTGGAGCCGGACCAGCCCTCGGGCTCTTCGGTGAGTTCGAGGTCGAGTTCCGCCCAGCCGTCCACATCGAGTTCCTCGACATCGCCGTCTAGATGTTGAATCTCAACGGTTTNNTACCACTGCCCGACGGTCGGTTCGTACTCTCTGCCCACTGTAAAGTCGCCCTCTTGATCGCTTCGAATGATGAACGCGGATATTAGGGGAGGCCGCTTACCCAAGTAAATGGCAAAATCGGTTTATGACGATAGCCGACCGTAAAACCGCCGCCCGCCGCTTGACCGACGCCAAACGCATCGTCGTGAAAGTCGGCTCCGCGTTGCTGGTCGATGCCGAGAAGGGGCGTCTGAACCGCAGCTGGCTCGAAAGCTTCGCGGCGGACGTGGCGCGGCTGCGCGGGCGCGGCCAGGAGGTCATTTTGGTGTCCTCGGGCGCCATTGCGCTGGGCCGCCGCCATCTCGGGTTGAGCAGCGGCAAGTTGCGTCTGGAGGAGAGCCAGGCGGCGGCGGCCGTCGGTCAAATCCGTCTCGCCCACGCCTACAAGGAATTGCTGGAGGTGCACGACATCACCGTCGCGCAAATCCTGCTGACCCTGGGGGATACCGAGCTGCGGCGCCGCTATTTGAACGCCCGCGGCACGTTGAATACGCTGCTGGCACTCGGGTCGGTGCCGGTGATCAACGAAAACGACACGGTCGCGACGGCCGAGATCCGCTACGGCGACAACGNNCCGCCTCGCGGCACGCGTCGCGCAGATGGTGAGCGCCGATTGCCTGATTCTCTTGTCGGATATCGACGGACTGTACACGGCCAACCCGCACGACAATCCCGACGCGGAGTTCATTTCCCGGGTGCTCGAAATCTCGCCGGCGATCGAAGCGATGGCCGGCGGCGTGAGCAGCGCCATGGGATCCGGCGGCATGCAAACCAAGATCGCGGCCGCCAAAATTGCCATGGGAGCGGGCTGCCATTTGTGCATTGCCAAAGGAGCCTTCCAGCATCCATTGAAGCGCATCGAAGAGGGCGCGCGCTGCACCTGGTTCGTTCCGAGTTCGACTCCGGTCGCGATGCGCAAGCAGTGGATCGCGGGAACGCTCAAACCGGCCGGAGCGATCGCCGTCGATGAAGGCGCCGTGCGCGCTTTGATGGGCGGGAAGAGCCTCTTGCCGGCCGGTGTGACGCGCGCCGTGGGCCGTTTCGACCGGGGCGACACGGTGAGCATCATGGGTCCGGACGGTTCCGAGGTGGCGCGCGGCATCAGCGCCTACTCCGACAGCGACGCGGCCCGGATCATGGGCCGCAAGTCCGGAGAGATCGAAAAGGTGCTAGGGTTCAGGGGTCGCGATGAGATCGTGCATCGGGACGACCTGGTGTTATTGAAAGCAGTGTGATTTTCCGCATGAATCAAGAATCGATTGCGCAATCTCCCCTCCGCCCTGCTCAGCCGGTGGCGCAAGTCATGCAGACCATCGGCCGTGCGGCCCGGGCCGCGGCGCATGTTCTGGCCATCGCCTCGACNNCGACCGAGCAGAAGAATCGCGCCTTGCGGGCGGCCGCCGATGCGCTGCGTGCGCGGCGCCACAAGATCCTCGCGGCCAATCAGCGGGATATGTCCGAGGCGTCGGCGAAGGGCCTGTCGCCCGCATTGCTCGACCGGCTCGCGCTGGATGAAAAGCGCGTCGATGCCATGGCGTGGGGACTCGAAGACATCGAGCGGCTGGCGGATCCGATCGGAACCGTCCTCGCGCAATGGACCCGGCCCAACGGCATGCTCATTCAGCGGTTGCGCGTGCCGCTGGGGGTCATCGGCATCATTTACGAAAGCCGCCCCAACGTCACGGCCGATGCGGGTGCGCTGTGCCTGAAATCGAGCAACGCGGTCATCCTGCGCTGCGGTTCGGAGAGCGCGAACTCCAGCGCGGCGATCCACGCCTGTTTGGACCAGGGGCTGCAGGTGGCGGGCCTGCCGAGCAGCTGCATTCAACTGGTTCCCACCACCGATCGAGCGGCCGTCGGCTACATGCTGGCCGACATGGCCGAGTACATCGACGTGATCGTGCCGCGCGGCGGCAAGAGCCTGATCGCGCGGGTACAGCAGGACGCGCGCGTGCCCGTGATCAGCCATCTCGACGGCGTTTGCCATGTCTACGTGGACCGTGCCGCCGATCTGACCATGGCGAAGAATATCGTGCTCAACGCCAAGATGCGGCGCACCGGCGTGTGTGGTTCGGCGGAAACCCTGCTGGTCGATCGCGCATGCGCTGCGACCCACCTGGGACCGCTCGTCACTCTCTTGCTCGACGCGGGCTGCGAAGTGCGCGGCGATGAGGCCACCGCGAGCGTGGATGCACGCGTGCGGCCCGCCACCGAACAGGATTGGTACACCGAATATCTCGACGCCATCATTGCCGTGCGTGTGGTCGAGGGTGTCGATGCGGCCATCGCGCACATCGAAAAGTACGGATCGCAGCACACCGACTGCATCGTGACCGGCGATGCGGCGGCGGCCGAGCGTTTTTTGATGCGGGTCGACAGTGCGATCGTGCTGGTGAATGCGTCCACGCAGTTCGCGGACGGCGGCGAATTCGGCATGGGGGCGGAGATCGGCATCAGCACGGACAAGTTCCACGCGCGCGGCCCCGTGGGCGTGGAGCAACTGACCAGTTACAAATACCTGGTGCGCGGCAGCGGGCAGGTTCGTCCCTAGCGCCGCACGCCGTGCGTCACTCGCCGCGCGGATCGAGGGCGGCGATGCCTTCCAGCCAGCGATTCACCGCGGCCGGATCGTCGAAGTGGTACTGGCCCTGAACCCGGTCGCCGACGCCGATCGAGACGCCGCCGAGCGCCTCGACCACGCGAAAGCCGTCGAGATCGGTGAGATCGTCGCCGACGAAGACGGGCGTTCTGCCGGAGAAGGGCGGCTCTTGCATGAACGCCCCGATCGCGCCGCCCTTGGTGAAACCCTGGGGCTTGATCTCGAGCATCATACTGCCGCCTTGCACATGATACTGGGTGCCGAGGGCCGCGGCGATCGCCGTCACCGCGTCGCGCACTTGCGGCTCGGCGTGCGGGGCCAGCCGGTAATGGACGGCAATGGTTCTGCCTTTGTCCTCCAGCAACGTGCCCGGGTTGGCTGCCACCAGGGCTGTGAGCGCGGTACGCGCGTGATCGAGCTGCGAATCGGTGAAGCTCGCGCCATGCAAGGCACCGGTCGCCTTGCGCCGCTCTACGCCGTGCAGCCCCGCCGACGGCAGCTGCAGCGGCGAGAACAAGAGGTCCAGGCGTGAGATGCTGCGCCCGCTCACCAGTGCGAGCGCGCCGTCCAAACGCGCGGCGACCCGCAGCAGCCTCGATTTGAGTTCCTCGCTCACATGAGAATCGAACGGCGTGTCGGTGAAGTCGATCAACGTGCCGTCGACATCCAGGAACAAACACCAATCGAGGGAGGGGACGGGAGCCGATGTTTGCATCATTCAAAAGCAAAATAGCTCACTGCTGCGCCGCTGCCTAGCCTTTCGTCTCGATTAATTTCGAATGTAATTCTTACACCCCGCGCCCCACGCTAAAATCAAGACGGTGACGACAATTTTAGGTATTTTGTCGGGTCTCGCCTTGACGCCCACGCTCCCCCACGGAGGCAAGATGTTTCGCTCGATCATATTGCGCTTCGTGTTGCCCGTGGCGTTTGCCTCCTGCGTCGTGGCGTATTTCGGCTTGCCCTATATCGAACGGCTGTTGGCCGAATGGTTTCGTTCGGACGTGGAATTGCGCTCGCAGCTGGTGATGCACACGACGGAAGAGCCCATCACGGATCTCATCGGCCAGGGCAACGAGCCGCGCCTGCACAGGTATCTGGCCAAGGTCACCGCCGACGAGCGGCTGCTCGCGATCCTGGTATGTCGTCCGGACGGCACGACGATTTTCAAGACCGAGCGCACGCCGCCGGCGGTCTCGTGCGAAATGGATGCGAAGACGCTTCCCGCGGCGCCGCGCGTCGAGCAGCTGCCGTCCGGCTCGGTGCAGATCTCGCGTTTCGATTTCGACGCCGCGCAGCCCACGCCGTTTCGCTTGTTGATGCTTCACGACCTGAGTTTCGTCGACCGGCGGCAGCGGACGGCGCGCGATTTCCTGCTGGTGTTCATCGGCATCTCGGTGCTGCTGCTGGCGTTGCTGGTGGTGCTGGTCGCGTGGCTGCAGCTGCGCCGCTGGGTGAATGTATTGATCGGCGACATTCGCGGCAAGCGCTTCCTCGACGATGCGAAATCGCCGCGCTCGTCGGCGCCGATCTTGACGCAGGTGCGCAAGGTGCTGGCCGAAGCGGAACAGAAGCAGCGGCTGGAAATCGACTTCCGGGAGAACTGGACGCCGCAGGCGCTCAAGCAAGTCGTGCACGATCACCTGAATTCGTCGCAGGTGATCATCGTGTCGAATCGCGAGCCCTACATCCACAATTACGATGCCGACCATCATCCCGTGGTGCAGGTGCCGGCGAGCGGCATGGTGACCGCGCTCGAGCCCATCATGCGCGCGTGTGCCGGCACCTGGATCGCCCACGGCGCCGGTCCGGCCGATCGTGAGACCGTGGACCGATTCGATCAGATCCGCGTGCCGCCCGACGATCCGGCCTATACCTTGCGCCGCGTCTGGCTCACTCCCGCGCAGGAGCAGGGCTATTACTACGGATTTTCCAACGAGGGACTATGGCCGCTGTGCCACTTGGCGTACGTGCGGCCCGCCTTCCGGCCGACGGATTGGCGCTCCTACGAGGAGGTGAACGCGAAATTCGCGGACGTGGTGGCCGCCGAGGCGAACACCGACAGTCCGGTGGTGATGATCCAGGATTTTCACTTCGCACTGCTGCCGAAGCTCATCCGGGCGAAAATTCCGAAGGCCACGATCGCCTTGTTCTGGCACATACCCTGGCCGAATGCGGAGACGTTCGGCGTCTGTCCGTGGAAACGCGAAATACTGCTGCACATGCTCTCCGCCGACATCTTGGGGTTTCACACCCGATACCATTGCCAGAATTTCCTCGAAACCGTGGACCGCTTCGTCGAGTGCCAGATCGACCATGAACACATGACCGTCACGCTGCAGGGCCGCGTGTGCCGGGTCGCACCGTACCCGATCTCGATCGAGTGGCCGCCGCGGTGGCTGAAGTTTCTGCCGGACGTCGCGGCCTGCCGCGCCGCGGTCCGCGAGCGCTATCACGTGGGCGGCGATGTCGTCATCGGGCTGGGGGTGGAACGCTGGGACTTCACCAAGGGCATCATCGAGCGCTTCCACGCGTTGGAGGCTCTGCTCGACAAGAACCCGCGCCACCGCGGCCGCATCACCCTGTTGCAGATCGCCGCACCGTCGCGCAGCACCTTGCCGGCCTATCAATCGCTGCAGCAGCAAACCTACAGCGAAGTGGAACGCATCAACTCGAAATTCGGCGAGGGTGGTTGGCGGCCCATCATTCTGATCGACGAGCATCAGGAACCGACCCGGGTTTTCGAATTGTACCGAGCGGCGGATTTCTGCCTGGTCAACAGTCTGCACGACGGCATGAACCTCGTGGCCAAGGAATTCGTGGCCTCGCGCGACGACGAGGATGGCGTGCTGATCTTGAGCACCTTTGCCGGCGCGTCGCGTGAGCTGGCGGAAGCCGTGCTCATCAATCCCTTCGACGTGAACGAGACCGCGGATGCCATGGAAATCGCCATGCGCATGGGACGCGACGAGCGGCGCGATCGAATGAGTCTGATGCGCCGGACCGTCAAGGAGAACAACGTCTACCGCTGGGCGGGCCGCATGCTGATGGACGCGGCGCGGATTCGTCAGCGGCAAAGCCTGCCGTCGGTCAAGCAGCGCGCCGGGATTTGATGCAGCCCATCGCGGGCCGCGGACCTCAAGCGCCCGCCGCGAATCGGCACAATCGGTCGGCGGCCGACTCCAGCGTCTCGTCGCGTTTCGCGATGCACAGACGCAGCAAGGTCATGGGCGGCGGCGCGGCATAGAACGGCGACAACGGAATGGTCGCGACTTTCGCCTGTCGAATCAGGCGATCGGCGAAGTCGACATCGAGGGCCGCGCTGAGAGCGCCATAGTCCACGAGTTGAAAGTACGTCCCCGCCGCCGGTACCGGCTCGAGACCCGACCCGCGCAGGCGGTTCGCCAGCAGATCGCGCTTGGCCTGGAAAAATGCCGAGAGGCCGCTCCACGCGTCCGGGCATCGTGCGAGATAGCGGGCGATCGCATGTTGCAGCGGCGCTGCGATGCTGAAGGTATTGAACTGATGGATCTTGCGCAGCTCGCGGGTCATGGACGCGGGAGCGACGCAGTAGCCCACACGCCAGCCGGTGGCATGCAAGGTCTTGCCGAAGGAGAAAACCGCGAAACTGCGCTCGCGTAATTCCGCATGCGCCAGCACCGAGGCGTGGCGCCGCCCGTCGAAGAGCACGTGTTCGTACACCTCATCGGCAAGAACGCTGATGGGCCGGTCGCGGATCGCCGCGGCAAGTGCATCCAGATCGCCCGCCTCCGCGACCGTGCAACTCGGATTCTGGGGGCTGTTGATGACGATGAGGCGGGTACGGTCGGTGAGCGCGGCGCGCACCCGATCCCAATCGAAACGGAACGCGGGCGGAGTCAGGGGAATGCGCACGCAGCGTCCGCCCGCCAAGCGTATGGCCGGTTCATACACGTCGTAGGCGGGATCGAAAATGATCGCTTCGTCGCCGGCGTGCACCACGGCTTGAATGGAGTCGTACAGCGCTTCGGTAGCGCCGCAGGTCACGGTGATCTCGGTCTGCGGGTCGAAGTCGCGGGCGTAGCTCCCATGCAGCTTGCGGGCAATCTGTTCGCGCAATTCGACGACGCCTTCCATGGGCGCGTACTGGTTGTGGCCCTCGGCGACGGCGTCGATGAGTGCCTGCGACAGGCGCGGATCGACCGGGTAGTCGGGGAACCCCTGGCCGATGTTGAGCGCGCCCTCCTCGAGCGCGCGGCGCGACATCACCGAAAAGATGGTGGTGCCGACGTCCGGTAATTTGCTGTCGAAGCGCATGGTCAGCGGCCGAGCATCTGCAGGCCGCCGGCAAGCGAGTGCACCGCGAGTCCTTTTTTCCGAAGCTCGCGCGCTGCGGCGAGGCTGCGTTTGCCGGATGCGCAGACCAGCAGGTAACGTCCGGTGGCGGACAGCAATGCGGGATCGGCGAGCAGCGCGGACATGGCAATGTGCCGAAGCTGCGCCGGCGTCGCCTCGACCTCTTCGGCGCTGCGGATATCGATGACTTCGAGACGGCGGTCCGAGGCCGCCGCGAGCGACGGCAGGTCGATCTCGACCTCCTTCTCGTCGCGCGGGATGTCGTGAATCAAGGCACAGCCGGGTGCGGCGCAGGCGCTGCGGCGCGGCGCCTTGAGTTTGACGGTCGAGAAGTTCATGAAGTCGAGCAGCAGCAATTCTCCCCCGAGTTGGCCGGAGAGGCCCAAAAGAATCTTCAACGTCAGCAAGGCCTGCAGCGAGCCCAGCATACCGGGGACCGGGCCCAGTACTCCCGCCTCGGCGCAATTGCCCACAACGCCGTCGGCGGTGGCGTCCGGCCACAGGCAGCGCAGACAGGCGTGGTCGGCCTGGGGTTTGTAGACCTGCAGCTGGCCTTCGTATTGATACACGCTCGCGAATACGGCGGGCCGCTGCGCGAGCACCGCCGCGTCGTTCAGCAAGAATTTAGCGGCGAAATTATCGCTGCAATCGACCGTCACGTCGTACGCCCGCACCAGGTCGAGCGCGTTTCCCGAGTCGAATCGCACGGCGTGCGTTTCCACCTCGACGCTGGGGTTGATCGCGAGTGCGGCCGTGCGCGCCAACTCCACTTTGACCTTGCCGGCGTCGGCCAGCGCATAGATGGGCTGACGGTGCAGATTGCTGGCATCCAAGGTATCGGCGTCCACCAGGCCCAGATGGCCGACGCCCGCGCCGGCCAGGTACTGGAGCACGGGACTGCCGAGTCCGCCGACGCCGACGATCAATACCCGGCTGCGCGCCAGAGTCGCCTGACCCTCGGCGCCGATCTCCTTGAGAAGCTGCTGCCGCGAGTAGTCAGGCAGCATCGTGGCCGTGATCGTGGCCATGCTCATGCGGATGGCGGGGCGCCACCGCGCAGCGCTCGCAGTTGACCCAGCCGGAATTGCCGCCGCGATAGTGCTCTTTCTTCCAGATGGGAACGCGATGTTTGACTTCGTCGATGACGAAGCGGCAAGCGTCGAACGCCTCGCCGCGATGCGCGGCGCTCACCCCCACCCACACCGCCATGTCGGTGAGGTCGAGCGAGCCTAAGCGATGTATGCAGAGCGCGTGCTTGATGGGGAAACGCCGCAGCGCTTCGGTCAGGATACGGTCGCCTTCTTTCACGGCAAGCGCCTGGAAGGCTTCGTACTCGAGGCGCGTCACGTCCTGGCCCTCGTTATGGTCGCGCACCCAACCCTCGAAGCTCACATAACCGCCGGCGCCGCGATCGAGCAGTTCGCGCCGCGCGGACGCGGTGTCGATGGCGGCATCCGTAAAGCGAAAGTGCATCAGCCGCCCGCCACCGGTGGAATGAACACCACCGCATCGCCGGAGGAAAGCCGGCGCGACCAGTCGGAGAATTCGCTGTTGACGGCGACCTTCAGCTGTTCGCGCGACAGCGTGAAGCCGTACCGCAACGTGAGTTCCGAGAACAGATCGGCCGGGGTCGCGGCCGCCGTCTCCAGCGTCTCTTCGGAGCGGCCTGCCTGTTCGCGCATCAGCGCGAAGTATTGGATGGTGAGTTGCATGGGGTCCGTCCGGGCAATGGGAGAGAGTGCGTCCTCGGCCTGCGCGTACTCCTCCGGGGTGTTGATATTGTCGAGCGCCCGGGGATCCCGTGGCTCGAGCAGCGGGGCGGCGTGGCCGATCAGAAATTTCCGCGGACAGTGTCCGCCGCCGCGTTGATAGGCGGCGAGGGCGGCGCCCGCTGCGGGTTCCCAGACCGCACAGAGGGGCTCGGGCAGTCCGTCATGGGCGCTGCGAAACGCCGTCGCCAAGGCGGTGGGGTCGCGCTCCGCCAGCAGTTGCTCGAGCACCGCGTCCGACAGGAACGGCAGGTCGCAGGCGAGCACCAGCCAGGCCGCCTTCGGGTACGCCGCGAGGGCGGATCGAATGCCGACGATGGGTCCCTCGCCTTCCACCGAATCGACGATCAGGGGATGTGCCGCGCGGGTGGGCTCCGTGATCTGACTCGAGCGCACCGAGACGAAAACCTCAAGCACGTGGCGGCCCGCCAGGTCGAACGCACGCTCGAGCTGCGTCTTGCCCTGATACCTGAGCGCCGCCTTGTCGGTGCGCATGCGCGTACTCGCGCCGCCGGCGAGAATCAGGCCGTACACCGGCGCCACGGAATTCATGAGGCCTCCTCCAGCGAGTAGCCGCTCTTGCCGCCATCCTTCGATAGCAGGCGCGTATCGCCGATGACGATGTCGTGCGACAACGCCTTGCACATGTCGTAGATCGTGAGGGCGGCGATGCTGGCGCCCGTGAGCGCTTCCATCTCGACGCCGGTCTTGTGGTGCACGCTCACGGAGCAGCGAATGACCGCCGAGTCGCCGTCCATCTCGATGGCGAGGTTGCACTTCTCGAGTCCCAAGGGGTGACAGAACGGGATGAGCTCGTGGGTCCGCTTCGCGCCCATGACGCCGGCGACGATGGCGGTGTCGAACACCGGCCCTTTCGGCGACCGCAGGCCGTTCTCGCGCAGCGCCGCGGCGACGGCGGGCGGAAATCGTACGCGCGACTCCGCCACCGCCGTGCGCTTGGTCGCGCTTTTTTCGCTCACATCGACCATGGTCGGACGCTGCTCATTATCCAGGTGTGAAAATGCCATGCTGTCAACCGCCGATGTAGTACATCTCGATCTTCTTGGGCTGCGGCTCGGTACGCCGCAATTCATCGCGCAATTCGCTGTAGCGGTCGGTGCGGCCGAGCCATCGGCCGCGAATCACATTCGACAACTCGTCGTCGCCGGCGCCGGCACGCAGCGCCGCGCGCAGGTCCAACCCTTCGGTTGCGAACAGGCACGTGTAGAACTTGCCTTCGGAAGACAGTCGAGCGCGGCTGCACGCGCCGCAGAACGGCTGCGACACCGATGAAATGAAACCGATCTCGCCCGCGCCGTCGTCGAATCGCCAGCGCTGCGCCACCTCGCCGCGATAATTCTCCGAGATGGGATGCATGGGCCAGCGCTCGCCGATGCGGGCCGCGAGTTCGCGCGACGGCACGACCATGTCCGGCCGCCAGGCGTTGCGGTTGCCCACGTCCATGAATTCGATGAAGCGCACGATGACGGGTTTGCCGCGAAAATAGTCGACCAGATCGAGCGCCGTGTGATCGTTGACGCCGCGTTCGATGACGGCGTTGACCTTCACCGGCGCAAGGCCGGCGGCGATGGCCGCGTCGATGCCGTGCAGAACCTGGCCGAGCGCCGCGAAGCCGCCGCTCATGCGCGTGAATATTTCCTCATCCAGCGTGTCCAAGCTCACGGTGACGCGGCGTAGTCCATTGGCGTAAAGTTCCACGGCATGCTGGCCCAGCAGGACGCCGTTGGTCGTCAGCGCGATGTCCTCGATGCCGGGTATGGCGGTCAGGTCGCCGATCAAGCCGTCCAGATTGGCGCGCAACAGCGGTTCGCCCCCGGTGAGCCGCAGCTTGCGCACGCCGAGGCCGGCGAACACGCGGGACAGGCGCACGATTTCATCGAACGACAGGCGCTCCCGGGACTGCAGGAATTGATAATTCGGATGAAACTTGTCCTTCGGCATGCAATAGGGGCAGCGAAAATTGCACCGATCCATGACGGAGATGCGCAAGTCGTGCAGCGGCCGCGCGAACCGATCGAGCGGATGAGTCGTGCCGCGGATGTCGTGAACGGTGGCTTCCATGGGTCTTGAGCTCACCAGCGATAGACGCTGGCGACAAAGCCCCGCGGGTAGGTGTTGGGTCCCGGCGGCAGTTCGACGAATCCATCCGTGCCGGCGAGGCTCAAGAAGTCTCCCGACCCGTTGGGCGGGCGCGGAGTCGCCCAGGGGCGGCCCCAATCGTCGTGCTCGATGGCGACCGGCAGGAAGTAGGTGAGCGGCGGTTGAAAGGTCACCGGCGCGGCGAGCGCCAATCGTTCCGGCAGCACGCGGCGCGTTCCCATCGCTTCGGCGATGGCAGGAATCACGTACCGGATCAGGCAGACGAGCGTGGAGACCGGATTTCCCGGCAGTCCAAACACCGCCTGTCCCTGCGGGCCGATGCCGAACCACATGGGCCTGCCGGGTCGTTGTGCAATGTTGTGGAACACTTCCTGTACGCCCAATTGCATGAGCACCTTCGGCACCAGATCGAACTTGCCCATCGAGACTCCGCCGCTGAGTATCAACACCTCATGCGTGGTCAGGTGCAGCGTGAGCCGTTCGCGCAGCATGTCCTCGTCGTCGAGCACGTGGTCGTCGCCGATGCGGCCGAACCCGCGCCTGCGCAGGGCGGCGGCCACCGCATAGGCATTGGAGCGTCGCACTTGATAATCGGCGATGGGGTCGCCGGGTTCGATCAATTCGTCGCCCGTCGAAATGATCATGACGGCGGGCTGGCTGCTGACGCGCATGCGCGCCATGCCGGCCGAGGCGGCGACGGCGATTTCGGGAGCCCGCAGCAGGGTCCCGGTCTCGAGCAGCAGAGTTCCCTGGCGGCTGTCGCTGCCGCGGCGATGGACATTGTGATAAGGCGTGGAGGCCACCGTCGCCGTCAACGAGAGGATGCCGTCGACGACATCGTATTGCTCGACGGGGATCACGCAGTCGGCGGCGTGCGGCAGCATGGCGCCGGTCATCACTTCGATGGCGTTCTCGCCGCGCGCGAGCTTGAGCGGCGGCGCGCCGGCCGCCTGAGTCGCTTGGATGTAAAAGCGACGCAACCCACGGCGCAGCTGTTCACTGTCCACCGCGACGCCGTCCATGGTGACGCGATCGAATGGCGGCTGGTCGCGTTCGGCATAGACGTTCTCCCGCAGAGTGCCGCCGACACACTGCGTCAACGGCAGTGATTCGATCGGTAGACATGTCAGCCGAGAGTTGATCGCCTCTTCGGCCAGACGCGGTGTAATGAGCGTACTAGCCTGCATAATCCTTAACCTAAGGGCGCGGCGATGTCCTCGCCGCGCTCGCCTTGAACTCGCTATTTGTTCTTCGCCTTGTAAATCTTCAGCTGCTCGTTGAACCGCCCGACATTGGCCTGCAATTCGTCGACCGCCGCATTGTTCTTCTGGGTCAACATCTTCTGATGCTCCTCGGCTCTCTTCTTCTCATCCGTTGAGAGTTTCGATACGTCCTTGGGAACCGCCGAGTCCATCTCGAGCTTGATGCAATCGAGATAAGCGTTCATTTCGCTGTTGTAATGATCGAAATTGTGCTTAGCGGCAATCATTTGCTCCTTGGTAGCCGTCGCGCCGTCAGGCGGTGCCTCGGGAGCGGATGGATAGGTGCAGGTCGCCTGTGAGTGGGCGGCCGAGCCAAGTGCGAAAACCAGCGTAAGCGGTATCCAAGCCTTCATCGGGAATCCTCTAGTTATCGGTGCGGACGTTTAATGGGCCGGTACGATCTTACGGCCAAGGCCCACAAGCCGCCAGCGTTCCCGCAGCGCGCGTAAGCGGATGATTTTAGATGATTTCCAATGCTGGCAAGCCGAGTTGGGTTCCTATGTTCACTATTTGCGGGTGCGCTGGGGCGATTTCAATCGCCCGCAGGCGCGCGGAAGGCGTTCGCTGGGAGGGCTGTGGCGCTGGGAGGGCTGGGAAGTGGAGCCAAGGCGACGGCGCAATTGGATTCCCGAAATGCGCGATGGAGGCTACACTGCGCGCGGGCGCCCGTAGCTCAGCTGGATAGAGTACCTGGCTTCGAACCAGGGTGTCGGCGGTTCGAATCCGTCCGGGCGCACCAATATCCCCGCGGTTCAATCGTCGTTTGTTGGGCAAAGGTCGTTTCGCGTTGCCGAGATTCGAACCGCCGACAGACAAAAAGTCGGGTCGACGACAGCGCCGCGCAGCGGCGATGGCGATCGCCGGCCCTGCCGGCGACCCCGAAGGGGTGAGGCCGAAGGCCGAATAATCCGTCCGGGCGCACCATCTATTTGATTTATAAGGTATTTCTGACGATTTTGGCCGGCGAATTCTTGGCGAAATTGCGCGGTCTTCCGCGAAACCGAGGGTCGGCTGATCGACAAGTCGGCCGCAGGCCGACTTGGACGTCGGCGCGCGCAGCGCGACGGCGGTCCGGAGCGAAGCGTAGGACGAGCGGCGCAGCCGCGAGCAACTCGTCCGGGCGCACCAACAACCAGGTAGTGTCAGTGGCAGCAGCCTCCCGTCTCGGCAGACAGCTTGAAGAAGTCATCGCCCGACTCATCGATGATTCTAAGGTAACCGGCGCGCTGCGCTTTCGCGTCAGGCAGTGCGACGTAAATCTTCAGGCGCTCGAGCGAGACCTCGTAGCCCGCATTGTCGAGGCAGATAAATAGACGTTTTGCTGCTTTTGCCATTGGTGTATCGCTCTAAAGAAACGCCTTGATTTTCGTTTCGCGCTTCCCGATGCCGGTAGCCTCATACCAGTGTAACTCGGCCCGTACAATTTCGACGGATGGGGGGCGGATTTCCGCGAAACCTTTACGCTTGCGCCAGCGTCCCTGACCGTAGCGTCACCCAAAGATTGTACCGTCGCCGGTACCGCGCAAAGAAGCACAAATACGATGGGTGGGCCGAAGGCGGGATCAGACTTTCGATGCCGCCGGACGTAGTTCGTCCCGACTAAGTCGCCTCCTCGCTTGCGTTGATTCGACGAGCGCCGGTCGAGCCCAAGCCCTTCGGTCGCACGTCCCACTTGACCCAATGCAAGCGAGCCAATTGTGCGAGTACCTCCTCAGAACGAGCCATGTGAGCGAGTTGCGCGTTGAGCGATCGCGGGAGCGACGAAGTGACGGGTCGATCGATTCGCATGCATCCTCCGGTGCGATATTCAAGGCGCACCTTAGCGCGATGCGGGCGTCCCGAGCATTCGCATCACTACGTAGCGCGTTACGGAAGAGCCTGATGGGCGAGCTCCGGCATGAGCACTTCTTTGGGGCTTTTGTCATCGCGCAGTCCGAGAAATACGGGCTGCCGGAGCTTTCTGTCCATGGTCCACTCCTGGAACGAGATCTGGGCGATGAGCGTGGGGGCGACAAACACCACGACTTTCTCGCGCGGCGGGTCGACTAACGCGGGCTGCGATCCTGCCAATGGTTCGAATCGCCGGCTGAGCGCAGCGAGAGTTGCCGTATCGAAGCCGGTCCCGACCTTGCCGACGTAATGCAATCTGTTCTCTTCATAGGCACCCAAGAGAAGCGCGCCGAAATGTTGCCGCGCACCGGCGGGTTTCGTGTACCCGCAGATCACGAACTCGTCCTCTTGGTGGACCTTCACTTTCAACCATCGGCGCGAGCGGGTTTCGGCATACGGCGCGGAATCATCTTTCGCCACCAATCCTTCATATCCCCGGCGTTGCGCCGTTCGGAACGCCTCGAGGCCGTTGGCTGCGAGTCGATGGGAAGGCAGGAGCAGGCGATGTGAGCCGATCGCGTCCTCCATCGCGGCACGGCGCACAGAAAGCGGTTCCTGACGCAGATCCTTGCCGTCGCGAAACAGGCAATCGAAGACGGCGTATACGGCATCACCCGTGCGCCGCTGCAGGAGCTGAAATCGGGAAACCCCCTTGCCGTCGAATACCACGGCTTCCCCGTCGAGCAGGAGCGTTCGGGAAGGCAGCGCCGCAAGAGCCGACGCAATCTGCGGAAAACGGCCGACGCGATCTTTGCCGTTTCTCGACAGCAGCCGGACACGGTCTTCTTCCTTGTAGGCAAGAATTCTGTCGCCGTCGTATTTTTCCTCGAACACCCACCCGGGCTTGTCGAACGGCTCCGCGAGCAGCGTCGCAAGCATGGGCTGAACTCGAAACGGTATCCGATCAGGCGCTGGAGGTGGCTTCATCGCTCTCGCGCCGCGGTCATGCCGGTTGCTCTCCATATCAGTCCTTTTGTATCGGTTGCGGCGGCGAGCCTTTGCAGCGGAGATAAAGTCGAGCGTCGCGCGCGCGAGGACTCCTCGTCGACATCATCGAGCATCCCCTCGGCCTAGAATGGCATCGAGACGAATCGCTGGTTCACCGATTGCGGCTGGCCGCAGTGTCTCAAGCCGGGATCGGGGCCGTGACTTGTCGAGGTGCATTCGTCGACGTACCAGGAGCCGACGGTCGCGTTGCCCCTTGCACCTGACTCAGCAGCTCGAGCAGCGCGCCGCGCTCGATGGTCTCATGCTGCAGCAGGGCATTCGCCAAGGCATCGAGCTCGGCTCGTCTGTCGGTCAGTGTGGTGCGTACCCGCTGCTCGGCCTCGCCAAAGAGCCGCCGCACTTCCTCGTCGATCGACTGCGCCGTGCGCTCGCTGTATTCGCCGCGCATCGCCGCCGGCATCTCCGACAGCAGCACTTGCGCGCCCGTGTTGGTCAAGGTCGCAGGGCCCAGCAAGGCGCTCATGCCGTATTGCGTCACCATATGCCGTGCAAGATCGGTCGCGCGCTGCAGATCGTTCTGCGCGCCGGTCGACACCTCGCCGTACACCAGTTGTTCGGCCACCCTTCCGCCGAGCAGGACATCCAATCGGTCGAGAAGTTCGCCGTACTTGAGCAGGTAGCGATCCTCGGTCGGCAGCTGCCGCGTGAATCCGAGCGCACCGATGCCGCGCGGGATGATCGAGATCTTGGTGACTTTGTCCGCCGTGGGGCGCGATTCCGCGACCAGGGCATGCCCCGCCTCGTGGTGCGCGACGGTATCCTTCTCGGTCGCATTCATGACGCGATTCTTCTTTTCGAGGCCCGCCACCACACGATCGATCGCCTCGTCGAAATCGTTCATCTCGACGGAAGCTTTGTTGGTTCGCGCTGCCCGCAGCGCGGCCTCGTTCACGATATTGGCGAGATCCGCGCCGACGAAGCCGGCAGTCTTCGCGGCGACGGCGGCCAGATCCACATCAGGGCCGACTGTGAGGCGTTTGGCGTGCAGCCTGAGGATCTTCTCGCGCCCCTTGATGTCGGGCGGGTCGATAGCGACGTGTCGATCGAATCGTCCCGGTCGCAGGAGCGCCGGATCGAGGATCTCGGGCCGGTTGGTCGCCGCCATGATCAATATGCCGCTGCGCATATCGAACCCATCCATCTGCACCAGCAACTGATTCAGAGTTTGCTCGCGTTCTTCGTTGCCCGTCGGGCCGCTCACACCGCGCGCCTTGCCGAGCGCGTCCAATTCGTCGATGAAAATGATGCATGGCGCAAGCTTCTCGGCCTGGGCGAACAGATCGCGGACTCGAGCGGCGCCTACGCCCACGAACATCTCCACGAATTCGGAGCCGCTCAGCGACAAGAACGGCACCTTCGCCTCGCCGGCGACCGCTTTGGCGAGCAATGTCTTGCCGGTCCCAGGAGCGCCGACGATCAGGACTCCCTTGGGAATCTGGCCGCCGAGTCGGCGGTAGCGGTCGGGATTCTTGAGGAAGTCGACCACTTCCATCAGCTCCTCCTTGGCTTCATCGATCCCTTCGACGTCGGCAAACGTCACGTCGAGCTTCTTCTGCACGTAGACCTTGGCCCTGCTCTTGCCGACATCCATCACGCTACCCATCTGACCTCCCCCCATGCGACGCATGAACAGGCTCCAGATAAGAACGAATATCAACGCGGGGGCGATCCACGATATCAGCGTCGAGAGCCCGCGATTTTCAATACGGCCCGAAAATTTCACCTTGGCGGCCTGAAGTTCGGCGACGAGATTGGCATCTGGCACGCGGGCGACGACGAAGTCATGGTTCTTGAGTTCCGCGGCGGAAGGCGCTTGGCCCAAGGCTGGGTTCAGCGAGTCCTTCAACCCGGTGAGATCCGCCGTCCCAGAGAGCTTCTCGTCGGTGATGGTGACTTCTTTCACCTTGCCGGCCTGCAACAAAGTTTCGAAGTCGCTGTAGGCGAGCAGCTGCTGAGACGGACCGCTGAGAAAGCTTTGGATCGCAAGCATCAAGAGCGCGGCGCCGACAAAGTACCAAAGGGAAAAGTGCTGTTTCGTGTCCATGGTGTTCGTCGCGCGACGGCCGCTCTTTAATTTCGTTGTCGACAATCTCGGGGGAGAGCCGGGCATTCGAAAACAAGCATACGACGATGCGAGTGTCGGTCTATAAGGAAAAGTCACGAGTCGGCAAGTACTTGCCAAACTGGATTTCCGTGACGGGTCACCCTGCGTTGGATAAACTGAATCTCCCCGGGGGATGCAAGGGGACATGTCGGGACGGGCGATCCAGATTGACTTCCTCTATCGACAGCATTTGATCAATCAATTTCCATCGATGAAAGCATACATCTATCGTGGACGCCAATCACCACCGGAGCCTGCCATGAGCAAACGAACCGACGACGCCCCCGATACCCCCGGCCAACTGACCACCAGCGCCGGCAACCCGATCTCCGACAATCAGAATTCGCTGAGTGCCGGCCCTCGCGGACCATTGCTGATGCAGGACTATCAATTGGTTGAGAAGCTCGCGCATCAGAACCGAGAGCGCATTCCGGAACGTCCGGTGCATGCCAAGGGCTGGGGCGCTCACGGCACACTGACGATCACCGGCGACATCTCGAAGTACACGAAGGCCAAGGTACTGCAGCCCGGCGCCAAGACGCCCTTGATCCTGCGTTTCTCGACCGTCGCCGGCGAACTCGGGGCAGCCGATGCGGAGCGCGACGTACGTGGCTTCGCGATCAAGTTCTATACCGAGGAGGGCAACTGGGACTTGGTCGGCAACAACACGCCGGTATTCTTCGTGCGCGATCCGTATAAGTTCCCCGATTTCATCCATACGCAAAAGCGCCACCCGAAAACAAATTTGCGCTCGCCCACGGCGATGTGGGATTTCTGGTCGCTGTCGCCGGAGAGTTTGCATCAAGTGACCATCCTGATGTCCGATCGCGGACTGCCGACCGGCGTGCGCCACGTCAACGGCTATGGCTCGCACACCTACAGCCTAGTCAATGCTGCCGGTGTGCGCCTATGGGTGAAGTTTCACTTCAAAACCCAGCAGGGTCACCGGCACTGGACCAACACGGAGGCTGCCGAAGTGGTGGGGCGCACGCGCGAATCGACGCAGGAGGATCTGTTCGGCGCGATCGAGCAGGGCGACTTCCCGAAGTGGAAGATGCAGGTGCAGATCATGACCGACGCGCAGGCAGAAGCCTGGTCGGAGCGCACCGGCTGGAACCCCTTCGATCTGACCAAGGTCTGGCCGCACAGCGACTTTCCGGTGATCGACATCGGCATGCTGGAATTGAACCGCAATCCGGACAATTACTTCGCCGAGATCGAGCAGGTCGCCTTTGCACCGTCCAACATCGTGCCTGGCATCAGCTTTTCACCGGACAAGATGCTGCAGGCTCGGGTTTTCAGCTACGCCGACGCGCACCGTTACCGACTTGGTACGCATTACGAGGCGTTGCCGGTCAACGCACCGCGCAGTGCGGTGCACCACTACCACAAGGACGGAGCGATGCGCTTCTTCGACAACAACACGAAGAACCCGGACGCCTACTACGAGCCCAACTCCTTCGACGGTCCGAAGGAAGACAAGCGCTTTGCGGAGCCGCCGCTGCCGTTGCACGGGGACGCGGACCGCTACAACCACCGCGACGGTAACGATGACTTCACGCAACCCGGCAATCTGTTTCGATTGTTCAACGCCGAGCAGAAGCAGCGCCTGTTTGCGAACATCGCCGCTGCCATGCACGGCGTGCCGGACGAGATCAGGCGCAGACAGGTCGCGCTGTTCGCAAAGTGCGATCCCGCCTATGGGGTCGGCGTGGCCGAGGCGTTGAAGCTCGACCCAGCCGGCGGCGAGCGCATCAAAGGAACCAGCGCGACCGACAACCCTGCGGAGAACGCGACCGCCAACTGAACGTTGGCGTTCATCGCCGCGATGCCGAGCCCCTCGATGAGGTCAGCTCGAGCGGAACGAGAGCGGGATGTCCGCGAGGGTCATTTCCAGGCGCTGGTGTTCTATGTACGCCAGCGCACGGACTACCTCGACTGAAGAGCGGATCATCCGTGCGAGTAAGTATGCGCCGCCTCAACCTCGCCGGCGCCCATTTCCGTGAGCCGGGAGTCCTGTCATGACGACGATGGAATGTTATTTTCTGGAGAAATTCATTTCCGATTTCTCTGCTACCGGGATGTTCGGAGAACGTCGTGGCACCGGTTGGTATCTCGATATGGCGAAGAGACACTGATGACGGCCAAAAAAGGCACTTCTCAGCATCTGCCCAAGATCGCAACGGGTATCCACGGATTTGACGAATTGAGCCAGGGCGGCTTGCCCCGGAGCCGTATCAGTCTATTGAAGGGAGGCCCTGGCTCGGGCAAGACGGTGTTCGCTCTGCAATCCTTGGTTAACGCGGCCCGCGCACGGGGTGAGCCCGGCATCTTCGTTGCATTCGAGGAAAGTCCGCGGCAAATCATCGACAATGCCGCCGGTTTCGATTGGGATCTGCCTGCCCTCACAAAGAGCAAACTCTTTATTCATGGACGCGAATCTGTCGCCCGATGTCGTCCAATCCGGAGAATTCGACCTGCGCGGCCTGCTGGCGATGCTCAAGGCGAAGAAAGAGGAGATCGGCGCGCGATGGATCGTGTTTGACGGCATCGATGTGCTGCTGACGCTGCTGCACGACCCGAAGTCGGAAATCCGGGAAATCTACCGCATCCGCGCTTGGTTGGCGGAAAACGAGGTGGATGGGGCCATCATCACGGCCAAGATCGATGGCGATGGTTCGCAGATCGTGAACTACGGCTTCCTGCAATTCATGGTGGACTGCGTGATCGGGTTCGAGCGGCGCCTGGAGTACGGGGTCCCATTGCACCGGATCCAGATCGTGAAGTATCGCGGTTCGGCATTTTCCCAGGGCGAGTATCCGGTGAGTTTTGGCCCCGGCGGGATGGAAATCGCTCCTCCGGAACCGACCGAAATCAAGCAGGTCGCTTCGAGCGAGCGGGTCTCCGCCGGCTTCGAACGGCTCGACACGATGCTGGGCGGCGGTTTATTCCGCGGCAGCAGCACGCTCATCACGGGTGTGCCCGGCACGTCCAAGACGACCTTGTCGGGCAAGTTCGTGGAGGCTGCCTGCCGCCGGGGCGAGCGAACCCTGTTCGTGAGCTTCGACGAAGGCCCCGATCGGATTGTGCGCAATCTCACATCGGTTGGAATCCAGCTCAAAGCCCATCTGAAGAGCGGCGTATTACGAATGTATTCGGGCCGCACGGAATCCGTCGGCGCGGAGGACCATTTGGCGAAGCTCAAGGCGCTGATTCGCGAACATCAGCCGCGCTGCATGGTCATCGACCCCCTGTCGGCCATCGCCAAGGCCGGAGGGCTCGCGGCCGCGCGCTCCGTCGCCAACCGTTTCATCTACACGGCGAAGGATCAGAAAATCACCGTCGTGGTCACCGCGATCAACGACGGCGACGAGCCGGAGACCGAGTCGACCGACCTGCAGATTTCGACCATCGCGGATACCTGGATCCACCTGTCGTACCTGATCCGTGGCGGCGAGCGCAACCGAGCGCTGACCATCATCAAATCGCGCGGCACTTGGCACTCGAACCAGGTGCGCGAATTGATCTTGAGCGATGCCGGCCCGATGCTGGCGGATGTCTACACCGCGGGAGGCGAGGTGTTGATGGGCACCCTGCGCTGGGAAAAGGAGAACGCGGAGAGCGCCAAGACGGTGCAACGTCGCGCCGAGATCGATCAAAAGCGCATGTCGCTGGAGCTCCCCGAAGCGGACACGCGCGCGCGGATCAAGGTCTTGGAACATGATCTGGAACGGCAGCGGGTGGAACTGGCGACGTACTCCAGTGACGATCAGGCGCGCATGGTTTCCTCGAGTGACCGGGAGAAAACGCTGCTCAGGATCCGCAGCGCGGACCCGGCGGGACACGCGGGAAATGGCGCCGTTGCCGCCTTGGAAAAGCATCACCCCTCCAACGGCTCCGGAAAATCCAGCAAGAAGAATAAGACGGAGGCGCGCGATGGCACGTAAGAAGACGAACCGCGCGGCTCCTGACGCCGCGGCCGCCACCGTTGTGGTGATGGTGCTGTACATCACGGAGAGTGGACCCAATTCGGTTCGAGCCATCGCCAATCTCGAGGCGATCTGCGAGGAGCATTTGAAGGACAACTTCCGACTGGAAATCGTCGACGTTCTCGAATACCCCCGGCGCGCGCTGGCCGATGGCATCGTCGTCACGCCGAGCCTCGCCAAGGTGTCTCCATTGCCCACCGCGACGGTCGTCGGCAATCTCAGCGACAAAAGCGAGCTGCTTCGCGCACTTGGAATCAGGGGCTAGTTCCGGTGGAACCCGCCTCGCCTTTCAGGGATCCGACCCAACCCGGTACGAACGCCGAGCGTGGCTTCAAGAAGGCGATCCTACGGCTGGTCAAGGGCGGCCCTGAACGTCTCGCGATCGAAGCGGGCCAGATCGATGCCATCATCGACCCCACGAGCGGCAATGCCATCCTGCTGCCGGACGCACAGCGGGTACTGATTGAACGGAAAGTCGGATTCCGCAGTCTGATCGGACTCGCCTTCGATTGGTACTGGGAGCAGGACGAGCGGTACTGCTTCGTTTCGCATAGGGGCGCTATGGATGATGCTTTCGGATTGGCGGAAGAAGGCATGATCGGCAAGGCGCTATGGGACCTGTCGATCGACGGTCAGAGCGCGACCAATTGGCAGACCCACCGCCAGCAATTGGAGTGGCGCGCCACGTTCCGCGATCTCGAAGTCAGAGTCATGGATCGCGGCGGGGAGATGCGGTACCTCAGCATCAGCGGCGAGCCGATCTTCGACGATCGAGATCAATTCAAGGGTTACCGCGGGATCACGCGGGATATCACTGCGCGTAAACAGTCCGAAGCGCTGATATGGGAGTCGAATCGCTTCGCTCGTACCATCCTCGATGCGCTCGGCGCCCCTGTCGCCGTACTCGATCAGGCCGGAGTCGTGCTCGCGTCAAACCAGGCATGGCGTGCGTTCGCGGCCACTCGCCCGGGCGTCGGCGCGGGGATCGCTCCGGGTGACAGTTATCTGGCGGCATGCGATGGCGCCGGCGGCAATGAACGGCTGGATGGTATGGCGATCGCCGCGGGGATCCGACAAGTGATCGCCGGAGAGCGCGCGCTGTTTCGCCATGACTACGCCTGCGACTCGCGCGCCGGGCAGCGCTGGTTGGCGCTGAGCGTTTCGAGCATGGCGGGAAATGACGCAGGGCGCGCCGCCGTTTCGCTCGAGGACGTGACCGAGCGCAAGCGCGGCGAGCTGCTGTTGAGTCTCGAGCACCGGGTGCTGCGCTGTCTGGCCAATGCAGACAATGCAACTACAGCCCTGAAATCATTGATCCGCGCCGTATGCGAAACGCAAGGCTGGAAGTGCGGCCGGTATTTCGACCTGGATCAATCCGCCGGCGTGCTGCGCTTTAACGAGTCTTGGGGCATGCCGGTCGCTGCCGTCGAGCAATTTATGGAAAAATCGCGCGGCCTCGTGTTCCGCCCCGGGGCTGGGTTGGCAGGTCGAGTATGCCAGTCGGGGCAGCCCCTGTGGGTCCTCGATGGTACGCGAGATGCGGGCGTGTCCCCGACGGCTCTGGCACCTGAAACCGGCGAGGATGGCGCATTCGTGTTTCCGGTCATGTCGGACGACGCCGTCGTCGGCGTGCTCGCTTTCTCGAACCCTATCATTCGCGAACCCGATGACCGCATGCTGCAGACGGTTCGAGCCATCGGCAATCAACTCGGGCGATTTCTACAGCGGCAGCAGATGGTAGACGCGCTGCGCCGGAGCGAGACCAGGTTCCGCGCTCTGAACAACCTTGCATCCGATTGGTACTGGGAACAGGACCGCGACTTTCGGTTTACGCAAATCGCCGCAGGAAGTCCTTTTGGCAACACCGACATCCTCGGCATGACGCATTGGGAGCTGCCGAACATCGTTTTGACCGACGCGAAATGGACGGAGCTCAAATCGCACCTCGCCGCACAGTGGACTTTCTGCGACTTCGAGTTCGCAGCCGCCCAACCCGACGGACAGAGGGGCTACTATTCGATTAGCGGCGAGCCCATGTACGATGAAGCGGGTGCGTTTGCGGGATATTACGGCACCGGTTCGGACATCACTGTGCGCAAGCGGGCCGAGATCGCATTGCGCGACAGCGAAGCGCGGCTGCGCGCCCTCGCCGGGCCTTCTCCTGACTGATTGCGAGTTGCTCCAGGACGCATGCGGACGAAAGACTCACGAGTTGAACGGCTCGAAGATTCAGGGTGAGGCAGGCAAATCGCCGAGACGCGTGGAAACTCAAGGGTGCTGGGAGGAATGTTCGTCGAATCAACGGATGGATGTGGCCTTGTAGAAGCCGATCGCAAGAAAGGTATATTCATCGTGCGCGACAAAGCTGTCGATATCGCCCGCATGGGTGCGGAGCAACGCTGAAATAACGGCATTTCGAGAATTTCCGACGTTGAGCCATACGACTTTTGGCGGTGGTCCTTGCAACACGCTCATCCCGACAAAGTCTTCGTCTCGAGTGGCGAGGATAAAGCCACCGGTGCGAGCGAGCTCCCACAGTGCTCGATCCGACGCGCCGCCTCGATTGAGGTCTCGAACGTGTTCCGATCCTGGGAACAAATCGACCAGCTGAAGCAGCAGGTGCTCAGAAAGATTCTCGTCCAGAAGCAGCCGAATGCCCACTAAGCTGCCGGAAGCGCAAACAGCCGCCTCTCACGCTCCGCCGCAAAACCGAAGCAAGCCAGGAGGTCTTCATGAGTCAACTGGGGGAAGTCGGTAAATAGCTCGGCCTCACTGCCGCCGGCAGCCAGAAATCCCAATACTTCGCCGACGGTGATGCGCGTGCCACGAACGCACGGCTTGCCGAAGCGTATTTCGGGATCAATGCTGATGCGGTCGATGTGCTTCATGGTTGAACATTAAGCGCCCAGAGTGCTTTCGGCAATGACTTAATGAGCTGCGATGATGGCCCGTGTGGGTTTGCCGGGCACGTCAGGTCACTGCGATAGATTGCAAGCGACGTGCGCGGTTATGTAAGCTATTGATTTACATGTCTATGAAGTTGATTCGGGAACCCGCGCACTCGGCAAGGAACTGCTGGCGCGCGGCGTGGCATTGATCGATGCGCCCGTATCGGGCGCGGTACCGCGCGCCGAGACGGCGACGCTCACCATCATGGTGGGAAGCGACGACTCTGCGGCGGCCGAATGGGCCAAGCTCGTGCTTTCGTTGATGGGCAATCGGCTGTTCGAGACCGGCGGTCTCGGGACCGGCCACGCCATGAAGGCACTCAACAATTTCATCGCCGCGGCCGGCTATACCGCAGCGGCGGAGGCCTTGGCCATCGGCAGCCGTTTCGGTCTCGACCCGGCTCGCATGCTTGAGATCATCAATTTGTCGACCGGCCGCAACTTCAACACAGAAGTGGTCATGAAGGAACATTTGCTGGACGGCAAGTTCGCAACGGGGTTCGCGCTCGGTCTGATGGCCAAGGATGTCAAGACGGCGGCCGACTTGGGCAGGGCGCTCGGCGTGGACGCGCCGATATCGGCGCTGCTGAGTCAACGCTGGGCGCTGGCGCTCGAACGGCTCGGACCGACGCGCGATTTCTCGGCGGCGGCGTTGAGCTGGAACGAAACCGACGACTGATGTCGTCGACGAAACTCAAGCGTCAGGTCCGCTGAATCTTGGGCGCCAGCCCGAGTCCCTCAGGTGAGCCAGGCGATGGCGCCGGTGCTCACGTCATGCATGGCCGCGACGATGCTGAGCTTGTGCGCCTTGACCAATCGAGCCATTACCTCGCTGCGGGCGGTCAGCATGGCCGCCGCGTCCTGCGCGTTTCGATCGGCCACTTTTTGCACGAATGTCTTGTTCTTCGAGGTGCGGTCGCTGCCGGCGCCGTCGATCTCGAGTACCGAATTTCGAATGTTGGCCAGAGCCGCCGTCAAGTTGCCGAGCTTCACGTCGTCCACCGCGCCTTTGACGGCGCCGCAGTCGGTGTGGCCGAGTACCACGATGAGCTTGGCGCCGGCCACCTGGGTGGCGTATTCGAGGCTGCCCAGGATGTCGGTGTCGACGAAGTTGCCGGCAATGCGTACCGAAAAGATGTCGCCGATGCGCTGATCGAAGACGAGTTCCGGCGGGACGCGGCTGTCCATGCAGCCGAGAACGGCGGCGAAGGGCGCTTGGCCCTTGGCGGTGCCCCTGACCTGCGCCAGCAGATCGCAGTGGATGGTGCGGCCGGACAGAAAGCGGGCGTTCCCTTCTTTCAGGCGCGCGAGGGCTTGGCCGGGCGTGGTCGCGGCCTGAGTCAGTTTGTTGAATACCGCGCAAAGCTCCTGCGCCCGCGCCGAGGTGGCGCCGCCCAGCGTCGCGGCGCCGAGCGTCAGACCGCCGAGGAGTAAACCGCCCGCGGTCAAAAACTGCCGCCGATCGTGCATGATCTTCCTCCCCGAGAGTGGGAGGTTCACCGTAACCCCGGCTTCTCGGCTTCCTGCAGGTTCGATGTCAGCACCTGCCCGGTGTCGAGCAAGGTCGCCTTCTTGAACGCGCCGCCATGCTTGCCGTCGCGCAACGGGTTGAATTCGAGTTCGATGCGATCGCCCGGCTTGAATGAAAGCCGCGACCAGCCGAGGCGCGTGAGATTGCCGGGACTGGTGAGTTCCATCGACCACACTTCCTCCGGCTCGCCCGCTTTGGGCGCCGCGGCGGCCAGGAGAATCACGTGCGGGTTGGTCCAGCGGAACTCCTTCACCGTACCCTCGAGGGTGACCGTGTTCGCGAAATCGAACATCGCAAAGGAATGATGGGCCAGGGCAGGCAGCGCTCCTGCAAAAAAAACGATGGCAAGCACGGCGGCGATGCCGCCCGGCAGCCTGTGTTTCGACGAATCGATTCTCATAGTCACCTTAGGTCTCGCTCATTTTACCGGGGGCAGCAAGTTGCCCCCTTCGGTTTGTGGTGCCGGCACATAGATGGCGTTGCCGTTCGCGTCCACGCCTTCCGAAAAGCTGCCTTGCAGGCACACGCCCTCGACGATGTCGTACTTGCGCGCCCGTTGGCGAAAGAAGTAGCGCGTCGTTTTCCAGGGTTTGGTCAGCATGTGGGGTGCAATGATTTCGAGATCGTCCTGCAGCCTGTCCGGTCCCGCCAGATGAATGTGTTCGATGACGTGCAGGTCGCCGTTGTTCGGCAATCCCACCGCTTCACTGACCGCGATCAAGGTCTGCGGCAGAATCCCGACGGTGTCGACCACCAAGGTGTCGCCCGCCCAGTGTCCGATCGAGTGACCGTGGAATGTCGGATCCGGATCGGGGGGGTGCGCGCGCCCGTCGGTGTAGATACGCCGCAGCCGATTGCCGTCCAGCTCGCCCAGAATGGTGACGCGCCCGGGCGAATACAGGATTTCCATGGCGTTGTGCGAGATCAGCATCCAACTCGGCATGGATTCGGGCAGGCAATTGACGAACAGCCCTTTGGGATCGCCGGCCTGCTCGGCGGCCTCGAGCTTGGCGATTTGCGCGGCCGCCGCGGGCGTCCAGGGCACCGGATCGCTCGCGATCCGCGCGTCCTGGTCCGACATGTTCGGCGTCCAGACACCGCTCCAATCGGGCAGCGCGGCGAGTTTGGCCCAGTCCCTGGCTTGCGGCGGGGCATTGGTGGCTGCGGCCGCGGTTGCGGCGCCGCTCGCGGTCGCGCTCGCGACGCTGCTCCCGGGCGCCAGGGCGATCGCGAATCCCACCGCGGCGAGCGCGAGCCTCGAGGCGATCCAAGAAAGGACGAGGGTCAATCCACTGACACCATGCTGCACCGGCTGGCCTCGAAGAACGCTCATGAATGTCCGAAGCATCTCACGTTGGTGCGCTGATTGTGAAGCCAATCCAACGGCCGCAGGCCGCGATCGCGATCCACAGGCCGAGCGATATCGCGCCGACGATTCTCGCCCGCACGGGGGTCAGCGCCGGCGTGTGCCACGCATCGGCCCGGCGGCCCAGGAACACGTGATAGGCGCCCATGTTGACTCCTGCCAGCGCGATCAACAGCAGTTTTGCCTGGAAATAGCTGTTGTGGGCATACGTGGTCGCGTTCGAGGAGAAGAGCAGGCCCCCCGTGACGGCGGCAACGACGAAAGCAGACCAGGTCACCGGCAGCGTGCTCGCGGTCGTCCGCGCAACGCTGCGATCCCGTGAAGTCAAGCCAAGCAGCCGACAATCGACGATGGCGATGGAACCGATCACGAGGGTGAGCGCGAGCACGTGCACGCACTCGACCCACGGGAAGAGGCTCGCCCCCTCACGGATGGCCGTCGCGATGGCGGTGTCCTGCAGCGACTGTAACCAGCTGTCCAACGAGTCAGGCTCCCTGCACGTAGGCGATCCATCGGCCGGCGAAAATGACGGCAACCCAGAGCGGCAGCGAAGTCGATGCGATCAGCCGGGCGGCTCGCCGCCGGCCGGCCGACAGCTCCCAGAACGCCCCATTCCTGCGCAGTGGGATTTCGCAAGCCAGCGTGACGCCTGCTGCCGCCAACAGCAGCCCCATCTTCAGGATGAACACCGGGTTCTCGAGGGCGCGCGCGGGTTCGGCGACGATCAGTGTGGCCCCGGTCGCGAGCAGAACGGGCAGGGGCCACCACACGAAGGGCCAGAAGCGCCTCGTGACCGCCGCGACGGTCTGATCGCGGGCGCCGAGTCCGAGCAGGCGCAGGTCGATCATCAGCACGGAGGTCATGACGGCGGCGACGGCGAGAATGTGGACCGTTTGCACCGCCGGGATGATCCATTCCACCGTTTGGACAGTCTGGCTCAAGGGCGTGGCCGCCAACCAGGTGCAAAATGAGTCGAGCGAATGCAAGGTGAGGCTCAGGTTCCCGGACGATTCTGGTTAGGGTACCAGTATGTCACGTGGCACGCCTCGCAGGCCTCATCGATGACGCCGCCGGTATCCATCAATCCCTGCGCGTCCTTCGCGTCGATGGCGGCGAGCGCCCGCGTACCGGCATCCTGGAGTGCGTGCGCGAACTGGACGAAGGCGCCGTGACTGGCGTCGATGCGCCGTTGGATTTCGGGCGGAGCGAGTTCGCCGGGGCCCGCCGCCGATCTTAAGGCGACGCGCCGGCCCGGCATGCTGAGCAGATTCGCGGCCTCGATCAAATTGACGGCGCTGACGCGCACAGCCTTCCATTCGCCCGCCGTCCGGGGGCGCCGGTCTTCGGTGCCGGCGGTCGTCGCGATATAGGCCACCGAGTCCCAGAGCGCATCGGCGGAGGGATCGACCAGACCCTCCATGAGGTCCTGGATGGTGGCGGTGAGCCGGAACTGCGGTTGCGGCACGCTCGCCACCGGCGCGGCCGGCCGCGCGCAACCGACCGCGCCCAACGCCACGCCAACCAGGGGGAGCGAGATGCCGAGCGACAGGATCCATGAACGAGCGACCATGATGTTTCCCCAAGGGTTGCGGCGGTTAATAACCGAACGCCCGGGGAAACACCAGCGAGGCGCGGCGCGCGGCGAACCTTGAGCGGCGACTTCAGTAGGTCAGCAGCAGCCGGTCTCTGACTTCGTGCTGTTCCAGCGTCCGCCCTTCCATCTGGAATCGCTTGAGCATCGAACGGCCGACGGCAATGAATTCCTGGCGCACGAACAGGCGGTCCGGTATCGGAATATCGCATAGCTTGCGTCCTGAAGATTTCGTCCCATCGATGCTCAGCGCGACGCGTGCGCCGCGGGCTTTGCAGGCGGCGATGGAATCGAACAGCCGATCGAGGGAGAAGGACTGGGCTCCGTACAAAATCGTCTGGCTGTCGGAGTACGGCGGGTCGCAATAGACCAGATCGCCGCGTCGCGCGCGGCTCATGGCGTCGGTGAAATCCAGATGATGAAACTGCGTCCCGCGGGTGCGCGCATGCCAGGCATCGACGCGCGCGGCGAAGCTCTCCGGCAGTATGGGGTCGTGTATGCCGACGGGCGTGCTCATGTGCCCGTCCTGTTTGCGAAACCGCACCACGCCGCCGTAGCAGGCACGGCATAAAAAAACCAGGTCGGCGCCGTTGGGCCGGGCGTTGTAGCTGCGAAGAATGTGTTCGTAAGCGCCTTTCTTGCCGAGTTCGGCGACGAGCGCGTAGCGGTCGGCGTAGTGACGCTTGAGTGTTTCCCGGTCGTCGAGAAGGCTGCGCCATATTTCCATGAGCGGCCGGAACCCATCGCTCGCCAGCGCGCGCTCGGGCGAGAGCACCCCGAGCACACCGCCGCTGCCCAGGAAGGGTTCG
>PLAH01000039.1:2998-167056 GCA_003134045.1 Gammaproteobacteria bacterium | reverse complement strand
CCCGGATTGGACCACTCTCCACTGTTCAAGATGGATTGCTCAACTGCTCGGAACTTCATGGCGATGTGGAACCGATCCAGAATGCGCCCTCGCGCGAACCGACTGCCGTCAACGGCTTTCGTGAGTTCACCGGCACCGTCGCTGATGACCGTCACCCGTTCATCGCTATTGACCCTATGTCGAGCCAAGAAGTGATCCAACCGCGCCGCTGCGCTGGGGACCCGCTTGCCGACGTAGGCGTACAGCTTGGTCTTCCCGTCGCGCAGCGTGGCGCGGCCGGCAATAATATTGACCTGGCGTCCGGTGAATTTCCGTGGCGCACAATGCTTGAGCCACGCCGATTCAACGCTCACAGCCGTCACCCGTGCGGATTCGCGGGCTTCGCCTTCGGCGTGCGCCTCGGGTAGCGCGGCGATCTGCCGCTCGATCCGTGCATCGATATCGCGACGAAAAATAATTGAAGCCGTTCGCTCAGTTTTGGCTACGCTCCGGCCAGATTGTTATATCGGATTACCCTGACATCGGAAACTCTCGCGGATTGGTGGCGGTGGCGGGACGACGCCTTTTCGCAGCGCTCGGTCCTCGCCCGCCGATCGCGCGGGCGAGCGCATGACACCCGAACGCCCCCCAGTCGGAATCCTTTCGATTTACTGCTATCAATGCTAGCATCTGGTTTGTCAAAGAGCTAAAACTACTGGATATGACGACGGAGGAGGTTTCGGTGGCACAACTCATCGTACGAGACTTATCGGAAGATCTGGTCAAGGCGCTCAAGCAACGTGCTGCGAAACGCAATCGCAGCACGGAGCAGGAACATCGCGAAATCCTCCAATCGGTACTACGGGGTCCAAAGCGGCGACAATTGGCGGACGTTCTTGCGGCGATTCCCAACGTCGGCAAGGATAGTGATTTCGAACGCGAGCAGACCGACAAACGGCGTTGATATGTACCTGCTTGATACGGACGTCATCAGTGAGATCCGTAAAGGCGACAAGGCCAACCCCGGTGTCCGGGCGTTTTTCGCTGACGCGAGTCGCGAGTCGGTCGATCTTTATCTGTCGGTAGTCATGATCGGAGAGCTACGGCAGGGCGTCGAGCGTATCAGACATCGAGGGGACGACGCGCAGGCCAAGCTTCTTGAACGCTGGCTCAAACAGGTGACGATGACCTATGCCGAGTCGATTTTATCCTTCGACGAGGAGGCGGCACACGTTTGGGGACGGCTGCGGGTACCGAATCCGGAGAATCCGCTCGATAAGCAAATTGCGGCCACAGCACTCATTCATGATCTCACGGTAGTGACCCGGAATACGGGGCACTATGCGCCGACTGGCGCGCGGCTACTCAATCCATTTGCGTAATCGGGCTCCGCTCATTCGTCGAAACGATGATTTTGGCATCGGAATGCGTCGAAGATACCTATCCTCTCGGTTCTTTCGTACGCTATGAGCACTTTTTTACACGAATCTTGCCGACGGTCCAATCGCGAATCGATGCAACCTGGAAGTACCTCACGGAGACAGCCCCAAACGTAATCGCAGCCCTCGTTGGGCTTCTGGCATATGACACACTAAAGAAAGCGTGGCCAGATGCCCCTGAGCCACGCGCAACGATTACGATTGCCGAAAGCAATTAACTGACCGCGGTGTCCGATGCAACTCAACGTAGACGGTCATTCATCATTTTTCGGGGCGGCAATCCTCAGGCAGGTCGCTCAAAGCGATGCGAGATACCGTTCCGCCGGTATAGCTGGTAAGCCAGATAGTTCCATATCCGACGCCTATGGCATCACCACCAGGGCCTTTCCATTGGCATAATATGACCGACCTTGCGGCATCGACGACGCTGATTGGCGTCTTTATCAACGTGGTCCAAATTCTGCCTTCTGCGTAGGTGATGTCGCCGCCGACACCCGGAGTATGCAGCTGCAGCGTGAGAACTGATCGCTGCCCGGCGACATCGATGCGGCTGAGGGTGCCATCACCTTGATTCACCGTCCAAACGGCGCCCCCGCCGGCCGTGACAAAACGCGGATGGCGTCCAGTGCCAGTGGCGATGTGTTCCAGAACTTTACCCGTGGTGGCATCGACGCTCGTCACTTCCGAGCCCTCGGCGCGTGTTACCCAGATGCGTCCCTCGCTAAAGACGGGATTAAAGGAGCCGGGTGCGACATGGACTGTCTGGAGGATCGAGCCGCTGGAGGGATCGATTCGCGCCAGAGAGCCATGCTTGTCGGTGATCAGCCAGATGCTGCCTGCGCCAATAGCGATGCCCCCTTCGGGTGCTACAGGCCCGACGTCGAAGACGTGAGCCAAGACGCGTGTTTTCAGATCGACTTTTGCCAACTTGGGCACGGGCCCACACAAGGGGACCCACAGGCTCTCCGAGTCCGCAGCAAGTCCGGCACAAGGCTCGCCTGGTACCTCAACGGTAGTGACCTGATTAGTGTTCGGATCGACCTGCTTGACAGAGTTGGGCTCTTTGCTGCCGACCCAAACCCCGTTTGACGTGACCGCAACCCAATCGGCAATTTTTCCGATCCGAATGGTAGCCGCGATCTTAAGCTCGGACATCTTGTGGACCGGAGCAGATGCCTCTTGCGCTGTTCCGGCCTGGATACCAGCGCTGTTGGAAAGAGCGACGGCTAACAAAAGTCCGGCGGCACGAATCGCACCCCGCTGAAACGCTTGCGGCAAGACCACGCTCATAATTCATTCCTTGTGAGACAGCGCCATCTACCAACGCTCTTTGATCGGGGGTATCTGTTCTCGTATGACCTCACCGAGATCGCAGAATACTACATCGGATACCGGCGGCGGCTGCGCCACTGGCACGACACCCGGCAAGAACGCCTCGTGGATGTTCCCTATGAATGGCTAGTCACTGCGCCGGCTGAGGGGGCCCACGTGGCGCGACCGCTAACGGGGCACCGATACGCCAGTATGCGTCATTCAGGAGCGTCTCGAGACCCGCAGGCAGAAACGCGGATCCTCGAAAGCGGAACGTAAGCGGTTGTTTTAAGATAACTTTTCGTCTTTTTAACGCTGCGGTGACTTCTAGGCACGGCAGTTGCTCATTCTAAGGTAAATGTGCGTCTAGGGTTCCGGCTGAGTCTACTCAGTGCTGGTCCGAGAGAGGCAGTCCCGGAAGACATCAATCTGGGATACACGGCGGGATAAAAGCCCGGGAGATCCACTCGTGGAGGCGAAGCGCGCTCCCGGTTGCAACCGTAAAGGTGGGAATGCCGTGAAGAGAATAGCGCTCAGCCTGTTTCAGCCCGTGATGCTCGCGGTGATCGTCCTGTTTTGGGCCATCGCCCCCGCTCCGTTGACCCAAAATCCTTGGACGGTGATCGTGGCAACCTCTCTCGTGACGGCGATTGTGGTGGCGCTGGAGTTCGTCAGCGAGCGGCATGTCAGCTGGCGTACGAATGGCCGCGAATTCGCCACCGACCTCTTGTATACGATCCTGGTGGCCACCGTGATTGTGAAACTTGTAAAGAAGCTGGCTGACGAGCCGTTGGCTTCAGCTAAACATGCGCTCGGTATGAGCACCTTATGGGTTATGCATTTGCCCTTTATCGTGCAGGTCGCCTTGGTGGTGTTCCTGATCGAGTTCTTCCAATTCTGGATGCACAGAGCGATGCATAATTCGTTCCTGTGGTGGACACACGCCCCGCATCACCACATCACTCAGTTGAATGCGATGAAGGGCGCTGTGGGTAACCCAATCGAGCTGTTCCTGGTGACCATCAGCCTGGTCGCGCTATTTGACGTGCCGGAAAGCGCCGTTTTTTGCGCGTTGACCATCCTCACCCTCGTTTCGTCCTGTGCCCACGCCAATGTGCGCTTCGACCCGCCCCGCTGGTACTCGTACGTCTGGACGACGATCGAATCTCATAGCAAGCATCATTCAGCCACCTACGAAGACACCCGTTGCAACTATGCCAACAGCCTGATTTTGATCGATCATGTGTTCGGGACATTTCGCGATGGTGAATCCGAAATCGTAGGCCAAGATGAACGCAAAAGACTTTCGATCTGGCAACAGTTTACATTTCCTCTTCGACCCTTGATTGCGACGATCAAGGCGAGGCAAGATCGTCATCCCGTCGACTCGAGGCGGTTCAGACCAATTCCGCGAAGGCGGCAGGGCTGAAGTTCTTGAGCCCGGCGGTGTCGCCCCTCTGAACCTTCGTGACCCATGCGGGATCGCCGAGAATCGCGCGACCCACGGCGATCAAGTCGAATTCCTCGCGCTCCACGCGCTGGACGAGGTTGTCGAGACCGACCGGTGTGGAGGCTTCGCCGCCGAAGGCCTTCATGAAGTCGCCCGAGAGTCCGACGGAACCCACGCTGATGGTGGCGGCGCCCGTCAGCTTCTTGGCCCATCCCGCGAAGTTCAAGCCGTTCTCGCCGTCGATCTCGGGAAATTCGGGTTCCCAGAAGCATCGCTGTGAACAGTGCAGGATGTCCGCGCCGGCTTCCACCAAGGGGACCAGCCACTCGCTCATGGCCGCGGGAGTCTCGGCCAGCCGGGCGGCATAATCCTGCTGTTTCCATTGACTGAGCCGGATGATGATGGGGAATTCGGGACCCACCGCCGCGCGGGCCTGCTTGACCACCTCCACCGCGAAGCGGGCGCGTTGCTTGATCGAGGCGCCGCCATAGCCATCGGTGCGGTGGTTCGTGCCGGCCCAAAAGAATTGATCGATCAGATAACCATGTGCGCCGTGGATCTCGACGGTGTCGAACCCGAGCCGCTTGGCGTCCGCTGCCGCGCGGCCGAAGGCGGCGATGGTGTCGGCGATGTCGCTCTCGGTCATGGCCACCCCCCGCGGCTTGCCGGGTGCGATCAGCCCAGAGGGGCTCTCCACCGGCGCGGGAGGCACCCAGTCTGCGTTCGGGCCGACGACCGAACCGGTGTGCCAAATCTGCGGACCCATCTTGCCGCCGGAAGCGTGTACGGCGTCGATGACTCGCTTCCAACCCGCGAGCGGGGCGTCGCCGTGAAAGAATGGAATACCCGGGTCGTTCCGCGAAGCCGGGCGATCGATCACCGTCCCTTCGGAGAGAATCAGGCCGACGTCGCCCTCGGCGCGCCGCCGATAATAGGCGGCCACGTTGTCGCCCGGCACTCCCAGCGGCGAGAAACAGCGAGTCATCGGAGCCATCACGATGCGGTTCTTCAAGGACAGCGACTTCAATCGAAACGGCTTAAACAGAGCGGCTACTTGCGGTACGGACATCGGATCACTCCAGTGGAATTCCCACACATAGTATCCTGTGTATACTTAGCGTCAATGAGGCACCGCAAGGGGCTCAGGTATCCACAAGGAAACCGTCATGCCGGAAAATAGCGAGATGTTCCGAGCGGACTGCGCGAGCCGTCCGTTGCTCGATCAGATCTCTGGAAAGTGGACCATGCTCATTCTCGCGGTGCTGTGCAAGACCCCGCTGCGATTCAACGAGATCAAGCGGCGTCTCGAGGGAATCACCCAAAAGGCTTTGACCCAGGCATTGCGCCGGTTGGAGCGGAACGGGCTCGTCGCGCGACGGGTCATTCCTGTGTCGCCCGTGGCGGTCGAGTACTCGGTGACACCGTTGGGCCGAACCCTGCAAAAGCCCTTCGCGGTGCTGTATGACTGGACGGTGGAGCACCGCGCGGAGATCGAGCGGGCGCAAAAAACCTTCGACAAGCGACTCGCCAAGTAAACGAATTTGACGTCTAGACGGCATTCCGGATACATTTTCTCAAAGAGAGCAAAGTATGAACCATCGAGCTGCACCGGGCGTCGTGCGCGATTCAATCGTCGCCTATCTGTCTTCCGGTGCCGGTGCATCGGTGTCGGAAATCCGCGAAGCAGTTATTGCCCAGATCGGCGACGTGCCGGCGTCCTCCGTTCGCTCGTATTTGAATATCAATACACCGGAAATTTTGAGCGCACCGCGCGAGGCCGTTACAAACCACGTTGCCGCCATACCGAGTCCGTAGCGGCCCCGATGACGGCATTCAAAATCGGCCATGCAACCTTGATTCATGGCAGCTGCTTCGATTGGATGCGCGCGCGTGCGGACCATTCCTTGCACGCGATAGTGACCGATCCGCCCTATGGGCTCGTCGAATACACGGATAAGGAGCAGGCCAAGCTTCGCAAGGGACGGGGCGGCGTTTGGCGAATCCCGCCTTCCTTCGATGGCCATCAGCGCGCGCCGCTTCCTCGATTCACTGTTTTGAATGACGGCGACCGCGCTGCGATGCATGACTTTTTCTTCGAATTCGGCAAGCTGGCGGCGCGGGTGACGGTGCCCGGGGCAAACGTTCTGATTGCGAGCAATCCGCTGTTGGTTCACGTGGTCGCGAGTGCAATGAGTGCGGCAGGACTCGAAATTCGAGGCTATCTGTGCCGTCTCGTCATGACGATGAGGGGCGGCGATCGGCCGAAGAACGCTCACGAAGAATTCTCAGGGGTGAGCGTCATGCCGCGTTCGATGTTCGAGCCCTGGCTGGTATTGCGGCACCGGCTCGACGGCAGGGTCCAGGACAACCTGCGGAAGTGGTCGACCGGCGGTTTTCGAAGGCCTTCGCCGGAGCGGCCATTTGGCGACGTCATTCAATCGAGCCCCACCCCGCGCAACGAACGTGCGATTGCCCCTCATCCGTCGCTCAAGCCCCAGGCATTCTTGCGTTCCGTCGTGCGGGCGGTGCTGCCGATGGGTCGCGGGATCATTCTCGATCCTTTTGCGGGATCGGGGTCTACGTTGGCAGCGGCCAATGCTCTGGGCTATGAAAGCATTGGCATCGAACGAGATCGCCAATATATAGACATGGCGCAAGACGCCATCTCGAAGCTCGCCGCCGTCAAGATCAAGTAAGGTCAATCCAGCGTCGTTTCAATTTCCGTATGCCGGCGCCTTCGAGCGATGCCGTTCCGATAGGGAGTCGCCTGGCGGATTTGAGAAACCGAGGCGCGCTCACTTGCGTTGCAACCCCTTCTCCGCGTCGCGCAACCAATCATCCCGATCGGTCGACGTGGGCAGCGCCTGGGCAAGATCGCGCGCCCGCGCGTAGCAGTCCCGAGCGCCGGCCGCGTCCCCTGTCTTCGCCAGCGCTTCCGCCAGCGCCAGCACGTTGGCTGGATATTGCGGCCGCAGCGCCACCGCTCGGCGCGCGGCGACCAAGCCTGCGTCCGGATCACCGGGCCCCAGGGGCCACCCCGGCGCGCGCGTGAGCACCAGTGCCCGTATGCGCGAGGGACCCGCCTCGTCATACTCGGGATCGGCGGCGTCGGCCCTGCTCGCGGCATCGAGCATGGTCTTCAGCAGCTCGCCGGCACGCGTCGGATGCGCCCTTACCTCGAGACCCAGCGCGACCGCATGATAGTAAAGGCAGGCCGCGGCCTGGGGAGCGCGTGCGATACAGGCATCGGCATTGCGGCCGGCATCGGCGGCCAGTTGATCACGGACTTTCGAATCGGGCTCGTGGTCGCTGCGGCGCGAGTCCGCGGCGATAGCCGCCGTCAGTTCCTCCACCGTCGCCGGCACCGGGGTTGCCGGCTCCGGCCGCAGCGGTGCCTTGCAGCCCGAGACCCATAGCGCGACCGCCGCGACGCCCAGCCAACGCTTCACGGTTTGTCGGCGTGAGCCGGGAGCTGCGGCAACACGAACCGCTTGAGACGCAACGACCCCAGGGTATCGGTGTCGCTGGTGGATTTCATCTTGAGGAGCGCCGTCTGAAAAGCTTTGGCGCGAGGTGCGGGCAAGCGGGAGTCGACGGCGACCACCAGGGCGACCGGCAGCGGCGGCGACTGCGCGAGGACTTTGAGCTGCGCGGCGAACGGCAACGTGGGTAATGCGACGGCCTGCTCCTGGTCGAGCAGCACCACCACCTTTTCACCCGCCACCACGCGCCGCAACGCGCTCAATAGTTGACCGGACGCCTCGATCTTGACATCGGCAGGTAAGTTCAACGCCCCGAGCGCGGAGTGCCGCACGAAGTCCGGCGCATAGCCGGCGACGCTCAAGATGGTGTAGCCCGCCAGCGCCGGCGGTGTCGCCCCGGCGGCCGCGCCGACCAGCGACCAACGCTCCTCGGTGCCGATACCCGCGACGTCCGCCTCGGCGAGCGGCGTCAGATGCAGCTGGTCCCCGTGCTGCACATAGAACGCGTAGGGCATGAACGCGACTACCGAGTCGGCGTTTCCGAGCTTGGCGAGCCCCCCTTGCTCGGTCGGGTCGTAGACGGCCGCGAAACTCCCGGCACTCCAGCCCGTGGATGCTATGGTGTCCTTGGCGAATTGATCCATCAAGGGCTGCGCGTCATCGGCACCGCCCGGATATCCCGGAGCGCAAAATACGAGCGTGGCCACCGCCGCCATGAGTAGTGTAGTCATGGGCATAGGCTATCATTACCTCTTCCCAAGGGACCACCTGATCGGCAAAGGCGCGTTGATTTATGACTATGTTCGCCTCGCCCGCACTGCTGCGGCTGTTCGGCCGCGTGTTGCAGGGGCGGTATCCCATCGTCGGCGTGTTCCTGCTCCTGACCGCAGCCGGAATCTACGGCGCCTCGCGGATACCGACCGACACGTCCATCGATCGGCTGATCGTGGCCGGCGACCCGACGGCAGAGGCTACGCTCGAATTCGAGCGCGTGTTTCCGGAAGGCGAACAAGCGCTCATCATCCTCGACGCCAAGGATCCTTTGAGCCCTGCCGCGCTGCAAGGTACCGATCGACTGGAGTACCAGCTCGACAAGATCCCGCGGGTTGTGGCCCATAGCCTGCTGACGATCTACTTTCGATCGAGTCCCCCTGCCGCGATCAGCGCGGACGATGCCGAGCGCCTGCGAACCTTCGCCACCGGCACCTCGCTGTTCCGGCGGGCCGGGCTCCTGGGTGAGCACTACGTGGCCATTGCGCTCGACCTCGAAGTCAAGTCGCCCGCCGAACGGGACCGCGCGCTGGCGGCGATCGACGCGCTGGTGCTGCCGCTCGATGTCTCGGGGCACCCCTTCACCGCCATCCGGCGTGTCGGTTCGCCGTGGCTCGATGCCTGGTTGGAACGACAAACCGGCGCATCGACCAAGAAGTTCATGCCGCTCTTCGGGATATTCCTGATGACGCTGGTGTTCATCGTCTATCGCTCCTGGCGCGCGCTGACCGCCATCATTCTCACCTTGGGCGCCGTGGTCGCGATGGCGGTGGGACTGGGCCACCTCTTTGACTGGACCAACAGCGTGGTGTCCACCCTGGTGCCGCTGACCGTCATGGTGACGACCACGGCGACGCTGGTCTACATTCATTCCAGGTACATGGAACCGGATGACACGGCGACCTTGCTCGAGCATCACGCGCGCGCGCTGGCCAACAAATTCCTGCCCTGCACCGCCTCGATGTTCGCGACCGCGGTCGGCTTTGCCGCCCTGGCGGTCTCCGAGATTCGCCCCGTGCGCGAGATGGGGCTGTGGACGGCGTGTGGATTGATCGTGGCCTGGGTCGGCTGCTTCACGCTCTTCCCCGCGCTGCAGTCTCTGTTGCGCGTCCCGCGGCGCGCGAGCTCCTTTGCCGAGGGTACATGGTTTGTCGGCTTCGTCGATTGGCTGGTGCCCGCCACCCGCCGCTATCGCTGGCCGCTGGTGGCAGGTGCCGTGGCCGTCATGCTGTGCGGAGCGGCCGCGCTGTTCGGCATACCCGGCAGGCTCGCACCGCTCACGCTCGAGACCGACGCGTTGACCTACGTCAATCCCAGCGAGCGCGTGGCGCAGGACACCCGGCGCTTCCAGGAGACGAACGGCCTCGACGTGGTCGATCTGTGGCTCGAGACGCCACCCGGCCATGCGCTGGACCCCGACTTTCTGCGCGGCGTGGAGCTGTTGACGCAACGACTCGAGCAGCACAAGGGCGTCGATTCAGTCGACGGTCCCACCTCGGTGCTGCGATGGGCACGCTACGTGGCGTCCGGCTCGGATCAGTTGCCGACGATGGCGGCCGCGTGGCCCAAACTGGCCGGCGATCTCGAGCAGATCTTACTGACCGAACCCGGCGCGCGCAGCTACGTGGACATCACGAATCTCGCCAGCGTACGGCTCTCCATCCGCGGCCGCGGCGAGTTGTTCGGGCCGGCGGGCGCGATGCGCAAATTCGTCGAGCAGACCTGGAGCGACGTGCAGGCCGGCGATCCGGCGCTGCGCGCGGTGCGCGGCCGCCTCGCCGGTAAGGGTGTGCTGTCGGGGAGGATTACGGAGCGCCTCCTGCCTACGCTCACGCAGAGTTTCGCGCTGACCGCCAGCGTGATATTCGTTGCGTTCCTGATCGTGTTCCGCAGTCCGTCCGCGCGGCTGATGACGATGATTCCCTCGTTTTTCGCCATCCTGTCCGTGTTCATCGTCATGCGCACGGCGGGTATTCCCCTCAACATCGCCACCATTCTCATCGGGTCGACCGTGCTGGGAGCGACCGAAAACGATCAGGTGCATTTTTTCTATCACCTGCAAGAAGGTCGTGCAGGCGGCTCAACGGCCAGTGCGCTGCGCCACGCCATGCTGACCGCGGGGCGGCCGATCGTCTTCGCCACGCTCATCAACGCCAGCGGCTTTCTGGCGCTGGCGCTCTCGGATCTGCCGCCGATGCGTCAGTTCGGCACGGTGTCGGCATCGGCCTTTGTCCTTGCGCTGTTGGCGGACTTCACGGCGTTGCCGGCGGCGCTGTGGATCTTGAGCCGGGATGAAGGCCAACGATAGCGACCGTAGAGTAGTTGAATGGTCCGTAGCAACGTTGGTCGCCAACGTAATTCCGAGCTCGGCATGTCACGAGCGGCGCGCCATGAAGAGCTGTAGCTCACCCCCGCCATGGACGAGATAGGTAACGCGCGGCTTCAGTGCCTCGCGCGCCAAGTTGTCACGCACGAGACCCACCACCATTCCCTTATTCTCAACTCAAACCAGCTCTAGCCGCACCTGCCGCCCAACTAGCGCGGCGGCGCGCTGCAAACTTGAAAGCGTGATATCGCTCGACGGATCGAGCAGACGGTTAACCTGTGTGCGGCTTGTATGCAGGAGCTTGGCCACGCCTGCCTTGGAGACGCGCCTTTTTTTCATCGCGTCCTCAAGCTGCCACGCGACGACTTCCTTGATCGCCTGGACCTGAAGTTCCTCGAAGACGCCTTCCTCTTTAAGGAAATCATCGAGACTGCTTCCGATATGAAGATTGCGCTTTTTGCTCATGATCCTGTGACCTCTTTCATCCGTTTCCGTGCCAACTCCAAATCAGCTGCTGGCGTCTTCTGCGTCTTCTTGATGAATCCATGCAGGGCGATCATCTCGCCGCTACGAATATAAAACAGGAAACGGGCGATACGGTTGACGGGGAGGCTCGGAACGGTCGCACTCGAAGCCGCCGAACGACAGGCCGCCGAGACGCTGTACGAAGCACGAGAGAAGGCCGTCGTTTCCCGAATAGCCGAATTCGTCCGACAGCAGGCAACCAAGCTCACCGGCATGGCATCCTCCGTGATGACCGTCGATATCGACTGAAGCTTCGGGGCGACTCAAAGATGAACAGCAATAGAGCCCGAAGTGCTGCATACAAAAATACGCCGTACATCGTTCAGCTGCGGCCGCCCATCCCGGCGTAGGCCGCGCCGCGGTGGCTACTCCGGCAGCGTGACGCCCGAGCCGCCCATTTCCTTCGGCATATCCTTCATTTTGGGTTTGCCGTCGTGAATGTGCAGGACCGCTTCCTGATAGTTCACGTGCACGCCCGGCTCGAAGGACAGGGTGGGGATCATCGCGGCGTAGACGTCCACGAGCCCCATCGTGGGGTGTTCCGTGAACAGATGGCCGCCACACTGCTTGCACCACTTGCGATAGCTGATCGGGGTCTTGTTGAAAGTGTCGATTCGGTCGCCGCCCTGCGTGACCTTGAGGGCGTCGGGTTTCCACAAGGTAAACGCGTTGACCGGCCCGGCGGACCAGTGGCGGCAGGAATCGCAATGGCAGTAGCCCATGGCGACCGGCGTGCCGGACACTTCGAATTGCACTGCGCCGCAAAAGCAGCGGCCCTCGTAAACCGTTTCATTGACCATCGCGCGCCCCCCGATGTGAGTTATGCCGTCCGCGCTTCGCAGCCGGTGCGCACCCATATCGCCCCCTTCGCCTGACTCTGTCAATCGTTAAACGCGTCGCTCGTCATTTTCCGATGAGGAGCCCGTGATTCTGGCGAGGAGCCCGTGGCCGGCGCGGCGCCGTCGCCGCGTCCGCGCGGGCGGCAACCGCGTACGCGGATTCGCACCGGATCCGCACCCCGGTGGGTCCACAGTCACGCCGCATTCACAATCCCGCCTTAGCCTAGCGGCCCTTGGGTCGCCGTAGAGGGCGCAGCACGTGTCGCGGGGCAATGGAAAAACAGATGGGCTTGGTCGTTTGCGCCTCGTGAAAGGCTGGTTTGTCCGGGGGAGTCGGCTGATGCTCCCGCTCGGCATTTTGCTCGTGAGCGCGGCCGTCGCGGCGCCGGGGCCTGCCGTTGTGCCGGGCCCTGCCGTTGCGTCACCGGCCGCGCGGCTGGCACCTGAAGCCCAGAGTCCGCCCGCCGCCGTCATGGCCTCGCTCGGCCGCTTGATGTTCTTCGATCCGACGCTTTCCGCATCCGGAAAACTCGCGTGCGGTACCTGTCATGATCCTCGGTATGCCTACGGTCCGCCGCCCGGCAAAGCGTTGGCGATCGGCGGCAAGGACATGGCGCAGCCGGCGACGCGCGCGGTGCCGTCGCTGCGTTATTTGCATGGCGCGCCGGCGTTCAGCGAGCAACACCGGTTCCTCGACGGCGATGTCGGCCCGGTGGGCGGCTTTACCTGGGACGGCCGGGCCGGCAGCTTGCACGAACAGGCGGCGCTGCCTTTGCTGGCGGCCAATGAGATGGCCAACGCCGGCCCGGCCGATGTGGCCGCGAAGCTTGCCCACACCGCCTACGCGGCGCAGTTTCGGGCGGCATTCGGCGCGGACATTTTCTCGGATCCGCAGCGTGCCTACGCGGCCGCCTTGCTCGTGCTCGAGGCGTTCCAGCAGATCCCCGAGGAGTTTTATCCGTTCAGCAGCCGCTACGACGCATTCCTGCGGGGCGAGCTCGAGCTCACGGAACAGGAGGAGCGCGGCGTCTCCTTGTTCAAAGATCCCGCGAAGGGCAATTGCGCCAGTTGTCATCTCGGCGTGACGCGCGCCGGCAGGCCGCCGCCCTTTACGGATTACGATTTCGTCAATGTCGGCGTGCCGCGCAATCCACGTCTTCCGGCCAATGCCGATCCGAATTATTACGATCTGGGATTGTGCGGACCCTTGCGCCAGGACATGACCGAGAAGCATGAGTTCTGCGGCTTCTTTCGCTCACCCAGCGTGCGCAACACCGCGATCCGCGACGCGTATTTTCACAACGGCGTGTTCACGTCGTTGCGTGAGGTGCTGCACTTCTATAACGAGCGCGACCTCTTTCCCGAAAGGTACTACGCGCGAAATCCGGATGGCAGCGTGCACAAATTCGACGACATGCCGCGCAGTATCCCCAACAACGTCGATCGCGACCCGCCGCTCGACCGCGACCCGGGCGCCGCCCCCGCGCTCACCGAGTCGGACATCGACGACATCATCGCATTCTTGCAGACATTGACCGACGGATATTCCGGGAAATGAGGTCGCACCTCGTTGCCGGGCGAATCCGGGCCGGCGGGCCGATGGATCTGTCATGAGTCGCCGGAGCGCAATCAAGGTGTCGGTGATGTCGCTCGCCGCCCTCGCAAGTCCGCTGGCGAACTCCCGTGAGAGCCCCGGTGCCTGGGCCGTGGCCGGCGGCGGCGCCATGGCGGCGGAGCGCAGCGACGAGTACGCGTGGCGACTGTTCGTCGCCCTCAACTGGCCGGCCGACCCACTGACGCGCGCGGCGGATCGTTCGGCCCGATTCGGCGCGGATCGCCCGGTGGTGTGGGAAGCCTGGAAGGACGCCAACGAGGTCTATTTGGCGCGCGGCGCCGATCCGGGGCCCTGGCACGAGGCGGGCTCGGCGCCCACGGCTCTGCCGGCGGCCCTGCGGTTCGAGTCGGTGTCGCCGAGCGATTTCCCCAACCTCAAGCACATCGTGGGCGGCGTCATGGTCCCGGTCAGTGAGCCGCTGATCGGCGGCGAACGTCTGACGGAAATTCATATGAACCGCAGCGTCTACGACTACATTCGCGCCGCCCGGCTCTACTGCCTGGACGATCAAATGGAACGCTACCGGCAAGGGCGTCCGGTCGCGTTTCCGTCCACCGCCCAACAGGTCAAGGCCAAATGGCGTCCGATCACCGAGCAGGAGAGATCTCGCTACCACACCGTCGAGGTCGTACTCCCGGATGGAAGCCGGAAATTGTACGGTTTGATCGCGTTGCATATCGCCACCAAGGACCTGCCCACCTGGTTCTGGGCAACGTTCGAGCATGTAGACAACGCAGCGGCGGGAGAGGGCTGGAAGCTGCCTTCGCGCGACACGTTCGCGTGCGGCCGAGCGGCCCCGGACTGCAATCGAGTGCCGCTCGGCCTCGGACTTGCGGGTACGGTCTGGCAGAATTATCGCCTCCGGGGGACCTTGACCGGTTTCGTCGATTCGCAGGGCCGGCCTCGATTGCTGGGCAATTCCGCACTGGAAACCGGCATGCAGTCGAGCGCTTCGTGCATCACCTGTCACGCGCGCTCGGCCATCGGTGTGCGGAACGACCAGCCGGTTCGATTGCCGATCTTGGCCAGCGGCAACGGCGGCGGCGGCGGCAGCACTGGTACTGGCGATGGCAATGACAGCGGCAATGGCGACGGCAACGGCGGCGCCAGCGGCGCCAGCAATGGCGATGGCAACAGTGACCGCGACAGCGGCGGCAGCACGCGCGGCGCCAGCAATGGCGATGGCAACAGTGACCGCGCCAGCGGCGGCAGCACGCGCGGCGCTAGCAATGGCGATGGCGATAGTGACCGCGACCGCGGCGGCAGCACGCGCGGCGTCGCGGAGCGCCGGGGATTCGTCGGGGTGCCGCAGGCGGAGTGGTTTCGGGCGGAGGCCGACCTCGGGCACAGCGCCTCGCCGCTGCTGCCCCTCGACTTCGTCTGGTCGCTGTCGAAGGCGAAGCGCCGCGCATCGGTGGCCCAGGCATCGACCGACGGTACGGCGGTGGACAGCGGTCCGTCCCGCGCGTTGGCGCCCCGGGCATCGATCGACGGCGCGGCGGTAGACACCGGTCCGTCCCGCGTGTCGGCGGGCCGGGCGCCGAACGTCGCCATGTCGGGCCTCGCTGCAGGCTTCGCCGCGCTGGGCACGCCGCTCGCACAAGATTGACCCTGGAACTTGAGGAATCTCGATATGTGGCATGTCACCTGGTGTCTGGTTCTCATCCTCGCGAGCGTGGCCTGCATGGCCGACGATGACCCGCCGCCCGCCGCCGCGCCGCCGGCCGGGCTCGTCATGCCGCCCGAGAAATTTCCGATCGTCCCGGTCATCTCGGCCGCCGTTCCGAACGGGGGGCCGGCGATGAGCGGCCCCGCAAGTCCGATCAACGTGGTGAGCCAGGCCAAATGGGCGCTCGCGGGCTACAACAACGAGGAAATCATCTACACCGTCGTCCTGACCAGCCACGACCCGCGGATCGTCCGCTGCGTCACCCGCTTGAGCGGGTTCTATTATGAGAACGGAATGAAGCAAGCGGTGACGGACCAACAAATCACCACCGTCTTTCCGGAACACGTGATCGAAGTGGGCAACTGGGTGGGCATGGATCCCGCGTCCGGCGCAACGTATTCGGTCACCTGCCACCCGCTCTGACGGCCGGCCCGGCGCCCCGTGTTAGCGAACCGTCTTAATTGTGTAAGACGCCAGTGATGTGGCGCCCCTAGGATGGCGGGCGGTTGCCGGTGATCGCCGGGTCAGCCAAGGGATGAGTCGTCGAAACCTGCCGGGGAGCAAATCGAATGTCGAATTGGGATTTCAAGCGCGCGAGCCGCGTCACTTCAGCCATGACCATCGGCGCGATCGCCCTGAGTGCGCTCGCATTGAGCCCGGCGGCACACGCCAGCGATCCGGTGATTTTCAGTTTCGCGACCGTGGGCGACAGCCGCCAGGACAACGCGGCTCCCGATGCCACGCAGCTGATCCCGCAGTTCTCGGGCAGCATCCTGCCGCAGGACCATCAGTGGCTGCAGAACACGCAGGCGTTTTCCGAGATCCTGCGCAACGTGCAGGCGCAGAAACCGCAGCTGCTGTTCTTCAACGGCGACATGATCTACGGCTACGGCACGCCGGTGCCCCCGGCGACGTGGTCGACCACCAACATCAACGGTCAGGCGGCAGCGACGCTCCCCAACACCTGGAATACGCCCGCCACCAATGTGAGCCCGGACTTCGTGTTCGAATATATTCAATACGCGTTCTGGCGCGGCATGGTCGCGCCGTTGTTCAACACCGGCACGTACGTCATTCCGGTGCCGGGCAACCACGAGACCCAGTGCAGCCCCACGGCATCGCCTTACGCAGCGGCCCCGGCCAACAATCCGAACTGCACCTTGAGCCCTAGCACCAAGCACGCGTATGCGGCCAACGAGTCGGCGTTCATCGCCAACATGGGCGATCTCATCGAGGATCTGGTCACCAACCAGCGATTCTCCACCGTGACCAAGATCCCGGCGGCGAACGTGTCGAACGTCAACGGTCTGACCACGGCTTCCGCGCCGCAGCCCGGCGGCAACAACGGGCCGCTCACCACCAGTCAGGCGTATCTGTCGTATTCCTTCGATATTCAATCGACCTTGCCCTCGGGCGCCAACGGCCCGCTGCTGCATTTCGCCATCGTCAACACCGATCCGTCCGGCTCGGACAATACGGCGCCGGCCGCCTGGCTTGCGTCCGATTTTGCAGCCGCTCAAACCCGCGGCAGCAGCGCGGGGGTCGCCACCAAGTTCTTCGTGTTCGGCCACAAGCCGGCCCAGACCTACAACTACGCGGCGGGCGGCACCACTGCGGCGGGTGGCCTCGATTCGAATACCAACCACGCGCTCGTGCAACAGTTCATCCACGTGCTGGCGCAGTACAACGCGACGTACTTCTCGGGACACGAGCATACGGTGAACGTGCAGCAGCTCACCGATACCACGGCCTCGCCGTCCCCGAACAAGCCCTTCCAAGTGATCGTGGGATCGGGCGGTTCGCCGTTCGACGACAAGCTGACGGGTACCTGCCCGGGCAGCGCCAGCGTCTGCCTCGAGCCGGCCAACGAAGCCAACCCGACGGACCGCTATTACGCGTGGGCGACCGTGCAAGTGCACCAGAGCGGCGCCGTCACCTTGAGCGTCAACGGGTTCAGCGACACGTACCAGCCGGTGCAGTCGATTCCTTATTACAACGTGCCCGGCACCGTGTTCACTCAAGCGACGCTGCAGTAGCGCCGGACCTTAGGAAGCATCCATGAAAATTTCCCTCATTGCCTTTCCCGCGGCACTGCTGATGGCGGCGCTCGTTCCCGAGATCTCGGGCGCCAGCGTGGTGCTGGACACCGGCACGCCGAGCACGGCCGGGTTGCCGTACACCTTGAACGGGACCACCTTCTATGCGGCCGAGTTCAATCTCGGCGCGAACCAGACCATTACCGGGGTGCAGGCGTTTCTGACGGCAGGCCAGGATCAGCCGGGCGATACCTTTACCATCGCCCTTTATGATGCTGCCGGGTTCACCGGCAATTACCCGAACCAATTGTTCTCGAGCCAGGCGGCTTACAACACCGACGGCTGGAACGGATCGAGCAATCTCGCTTGGACCCCGGGAACGGCCGGTGAATACTGGGTCGCCCTGGAGGTAGGCCTCAATGATTCGGCGGTCGGCTTGGCGCTGCCGACGCCGGCCACCGGCGGAACGGCACCGGCGCTGGCGTTTGCGAGCAACCAGGGCAACGGTTATGCGCTCGGTGGCCCCGCCATCGGCCTGCAGGTGACGGCCACCACGCCGGTGCCTCTGCCCGGGACGGCTTGGCTTCTGGCCAGCGGTCTGTTGGGCGCGGGTGCACTCGGGCGTTCGCGGGCGGCCAAGCGCGCCTGATCGGCATTGTCCTCCGCCCGGTTCACTTCGTAGAGCCGGACGGAGGGTCTCGCGCCGCCCTCATTCCATCGGTATCTTGCGCGGCCTCCGTGATCGCGACGGGGGGCACCAGCAGTGCAACCAGCACGGTGGCCACCGACAGCGCGAGCATGGCCCAGAACACGAGGTTGAGGGAGTGTTGAAGCGCCAGGCGAATGGCGGCATCGCCGGCGGCCGACGCGGGCTGCGGCCCCAAGAGTTGCCGGAGCCGATCCGATGTGACTGAATTGAGGCCGACGGAGCGGGCGATGCCGTGATTGAGAACGGCACCGAGCACGGTCGCTCCCAGCGTACTACCCACGTTGCGGGAGAACAGCAGCGACGCCGTGACGCTGCCTCGCTGCGCGACGGCGACGGCCTCTTGAATCAGGACCAGCGAACTGACGCTGACGATCCCCATGCCGAGGCCCATGATGAGCGAGCCGAGCGCGGCGATGGCCGGAGAACTTTGCGGGGTCAACAGCACGAGGCAGACCGCGCCCACCGGAATGAGCGCGGCGCCCCACAGCATGAGTCGGTGCAGGGCGAAGCGGTGGAACGACCGCGCCGCCAGGGTGGCGCCGGCCGGCCATCCCACCAGCATCGTCGTCAGGGCGAAGCCGGCCATCACCGGCGAGCGCTGCAGTACGATCTGCACGTAGATCGGTACGAACGTCGTCAGGCCCATGAGCGCCATGCCTGCGAGCAGCGAGACGGCGTTGGATGTTGCAATCGGCCGGTGGCTCCACAGGGAGAAGGAGACCATCGGATTGGCGGCGCGCCGTTCCTGCCAAACGAAAGCGAGCGTCGATGCGCAGAATACGACCGCGGCGGCGGCGAGTATGGTGTTGCCCGTATTGCCGATTTCCGTGAGCGCGATCAGAAACGAGGTGACCACGACGGTGAAGGCAATCGCGCCTAAGATATCGATGGAGCGGCGCTCATGCTTCGCGGTCTCGTGCAGGAACGCCACGAAACCCGCGGCGGCAACCAAGCCTACGGGAATGTTGATCCAGAACACCCACGCCCAGGACACGTTGCGAATGATGAGACCGCCGGCGACGGGCCCCAGAACCGCGGAAATCGCCCAGACGCTGGCGAGATATCCCTGGATCTTCCCGCGCTCGCGTGCCGGGTACAGGTCGGCGACGATGGTGATGGCGACGGGTTGAATCGCCCCGGCACCGACGCCCTGAATGAGCCGGAACAGAATCATCGTCGGCATCGACCAGGCGAAGCCGGCGAGCAGCGAGCCGACCAGGAAGATCGCGATCCCCGCCAGCATCACCGGCTTGCGGCCGTAGACATCCGCGAGATTGCCGAAGACCACCGTCATCGCGGTCTGCGCCAACAGGAACGAGGAGAACACCCAGCTGTAGAGGCGCAAGCCCCCCAGTTCCGCGACGATCTGCGGCATGACGGTGGAGACGATGGTCGATTCGATGGAGACCATGAACATGGCTGCCATGACGGATGCGATGACGGGCGCACGCGAGGATTTCGCTCGCGCGGATTTCGATAGGGTCGACAACTATTGTTCCGCTCCGGACTGAGCCGTGTAAATTCTACGCACCGTATCCATCGTGTCGGCGTCTTCCACGCGCTTATCGTCCCGATAGCGTTTCACCCGCGCCAGGCGCAGTGCCAGTCCGCCAGGATAGCGGATGCTGGCCTGCAAATCGCTGAAGGCAATTTCGGCCATGAGTTCCGGCCTGACATACACGATTCCCGAATCGCGGCGGATCTCGCGTGCCAGGAATTCCTGGGTTTGCCGTTCGAGCATGGCGTCGGTGAGGCCCTTGAAGGTCTTGCCCAGCATGACGTACTCGCCGCTTGCCGGGTCGAGGGCGCCCAAGTGCAGATTCGAGAGCAGTCCGGTGCGGCGGCCGTGACCCCATTCCGCAGCCAGCACAACCAGGTCCAGCGTATGGACGCGCTTGATCTTGAGCCAGCTCGAGCCGCGATTGCCGGCTTCATAGGGCGCGTCCAATGACTTCGCCATGACGCCTTCATGTCCCGCGGCGAGCGCGGCTCGGTAGAAGTCGCTCGCCTCGGCCTCAGACGCGGTGATGAGACGTGGGAATTGCATTGCCGGCGGCACGACTCGAAGCAACGTCGAGTAGCCGATCCCGATACGTCCCTGGACGATCTCGCCCGACAAACAATGAACCGCGGTCTCGATTTCGTCGGGTCGCAGCCCTTTGAGGAAGGACGCCAGCTCGCGGATTTTGGTTTTGCGGGCCGAGGCAGCGCCTACGCGCTGCGAGCTTTCCACGAGACTGACGAGCAAAGTCACTGCAGTATTGTACACCGGCCACGACAGCACCTTTGTTCGCGGGGCTGCTCGTCACGACGACCCGCAAGAGTGCCTTGCATGTGCGCGGCGAATGATGGGTCCGGCTAAATCCGCTGTTTCGTTTCGCTGCGGCGTCCGGCCCCTCGCGCCCGGGCGGTCGACTCCGACCGCGGGGCGCGAACCGTCATCGGTCAGACGGGCTTCAGTACCACGATCGGAATCTGGCGGTCGGTCTTTTTCTGGTAATCGGCGTAGGGCCCATAGATCGCGACCATCTGCGGCCACAGCGCGGCACGTTCCTTGGCGTCCGCGGTGTGCGCGATCGCTTTGAATTTCTTGGCCTTCACCTGGACCTTTACTTCGGGATGGGCTTGCAGATTCAAGTACCAGGCCGGATGCGACGGCGCACCGCCCTTGGAGGCGACGATCACATAGTTGGGGCCCGACTCGCCGAAGATCAGCGGCAGGGTGATGTCATGTCCCGATTTGCGCCCGACGGTGGTCAGCAGCAGGGTGGGTATCATGCCGCTGCCGCCGCCGATGGTGGCGTCCCATAGATAGCCGTCCGCACCGTCGGTGGCGACGTAGCGCTCGATGTGGTCCTTGATCCAAGCAGGAAGTTCGGCAGGAAGAGTGTGTTCGGCCATGGTGTTCTCCAGGTGGGCGCCGCGGGCTGCGGCGGAAAGGGGTTACGATACGCCGGCCATCGCCACTATGCGACAGCCGCAGCCTCAAGCGCGGGTGCCGCGCAGCGTGTCGGCCGCCTGCAGCGTGGCGTAGGCCAGCCGCACGCGGTCCTCGGTGGTCCGCATGAGCGTCGCGGCGCGGAAGAACGTCACTCCGCGCAGGGGTTCCGGAAGCGGATCGAGCGCATCGATGACGAATCCCTGGATGAGGTCCGCATAGTGCCGGGCCACCGCGGCGCCGCTCACCTCGAGGCCGAGCTCGGCCAGCATTTTGGCCGCCGGCCCTTTGATGGCCTTGCCGCCGATGATGGGGGTGACGGCGATCACCGGCGCACCCGACGCCCGGATCGCGGCGCGCAGGCCCGCTACCGCGAGGATGGGGTCGACGCTCACGAAGGGGTTCGACGGGCAAATGACGATGGCGCGCAAGTCATCCCGATGCAGTGCGGCCAACGCCTCGGGCTGCGCACGCGCCGTATCGGCGCCGGCAAACGCGAAGTCCCGGACGGCGGGCTGGCATTGCCGATGGACGAAGTATTCCTGGAAATCGAGCCAGCCGTCGCCGCTGAGCACGCGGGTACGCACGGCGTCGTCGCTCATCGGCAGTACCCGAACGGCAATGCCCAGTGCCCGGCACAGCTCGGCCGTGACAGCGCTCAAACTGTCGCCCTGCGCCAGGCGCCGGGTGCGCTCCACGTGCGTCGCGAGATCGCCGTCGCCCAATTGAAACCAGGTGTCGCCGCCCAGGCCTTTGAGCGCTTGCATGAACGTCCAGGTTTCCTCGCGCCGTCCCCAGCCTCTGACGGGATCGGCGAGCCCCGCCAACGCATACATCACCGAGTCCAGATCGGGCGAAATGTGCAGCCCCAGATGCCGGAAGTCATCGCCGGTATTGACGATGAGGGACAGGGCGTCCGGCGGCAACGCCAGAGTGAGGCCGTGCGCGAGCTTGGCGCCGCCCACGCCGCCGCACAGCGCAACCACGTGGTCGCTCATCGAAAGAGGTCCTGCTGGCTGGGGCGGATCAGGGCAGCGGCGGGCTGGTGTGCCGCCTGCGATGCGAGGCCGCGCACCAGGATCACCGGACACGCCTCGCTTGCCTGTCCCATCAGCATCGACGCGGCCGACGCGATCTCGTCGGCATGACCCACCACCGTCACGCGCAGCTCGCGCCCGAACAAATCCGTATGACCGCGCAGGTCGAGCGTTGCGGCCAGCCCCGCGCAACCGATGGCAACACCCACCGTGCCCACGCGCCAGGGACGGCCGAAGCTGTCGCTCACCACCACAGCGGGCGTACTGCCAGTCAGCACGCCCAGCTGTTCGCGCAGGCGCGCGGCGCTGGCGTCCGGATCCTCCGGGAGCAGCAGCGCGAATTCGCCGTCCGCGGGGTCGGCGACGTTGGATTGATCGATGCCGGCATTCGCCATGATGAGCCCGAGTCGATGCTCGACGATCAGCACGTCCTTGGCCGTCCGCACCACGCGCCGCGATTCGGCGAGCACCAGTTCGACCAGCCGCGGATCCTTCTGCACGGTGCGCGACAGCTCGAGCGCGCGTTCGCCCGGCACGACGGTGGCGAGATCGATCAGCCGTCCTTCCGCCTTGGAGATCACTTTTTGCGCGAATACCAGGACGTCGCCGGCGCGCAGTTGCAGGCCGGCACGCGTCAGCGCCGCCGCCGTCATGCCGGCCAGGTCGTCGCCGCTCGACACCAGCGGAAAGTCGGGCAGCGCGACCAGGCGCAGTTCAGCCGAGGAGGGGTGCCGCGGCCCCGCTGCGCGTTCAGCCAAACGCGGCACGCAGCTTGGGCAGCACTTGGTCGGCGTAGAGATTCAGAAACCGCGCCTGATCGGGACCCGGCGCGTGAAACACCAGGTGCCGAAAGCCCATCTCGATGTACGGCTTGATCTTCTCCACGTGCTCATCCGGATCCGTCGACACGATCCAGCGCTTGGCGGTTCGTTCCGCCGGCAGTTGATCGGCGAGCCGCTCCATTTCCAGCGGATCTTCCACCGAGGTCTTCTCCTCGGGCGAGAGTGCCAGCGCCGCCCAGTGGCGCGTGTCGTCCATGGCGCGCTGCCGATCGCTGTCGAAGGAAACCTTCATCTCGATCATCATGTCGACGTCCTCAGGCTTGCGGCCGGACGCCTGCACGCCGGCCGCGACGTTGGGCAGCAGGGTGTCCCGGTACAGTTCCGGGGCCTTGCCGCTGGTGCAAATGAAGCCGTCGGCGAACTGACCCGCATACTTGGCGAACACCGGGCCGGCGGCCGCGACATAGATCGGCACTTCGTGCGCCGGCTTGTCGTAAATCGTCGCCTTGTCGGTCCGATAATACTGCCCTTGGAAGCTGACTCGCTCCTCGCGCCACAGCTGCCGGATCAGCGCCAACGCTTCCTTGAGCCGCGCCGTACGCTCCTTCGCCTCGGGCCAGAGCATGCCCGACGCCGGCACTTCGTTGAGCGATTCCCCCGTCCCCACGCCCAGGATCACCCGTTCGGGAAACATCACCCCGAGTGTGCCGAACGCCTGTGCCACCACCGAGGGGTGATAGCGGAAGGTGGGCGTGAGCACGCTGGTACCCATGATGATGCGGGAGGTGCGTGCGCCGAGCGCGCCCATCCACGCCAGCGAAAACGGCCCGTGACCGCCGGTGTGGCGCCAGGGTTGAAAGTGATCGCTGATGAACACCGAATCGAAGCCGCGCTGTTCGGCGAGTATCGAGTAGTCGAGCAATTCGGTCGGTCCGAATTGTTCCGCCGACGCCTTGTAGCCCAATCGTAGCAAGACGATCTCCTTGTGATCAGCCCGCCACCGCGAACGATGCCGGTGACGGTGGTGTCCGGGCGACCCCCGTCGCAGGCGGCTCGCCGGGGACGCCGTACAGCGTGGTGCGCTGACGTGCCGTGCGGCCGATACTGCCGGCGAGTGACTGCAGATGCGCCGCATCCAGCTCCTGGCCGTGGACGCCGCCGGCGGCCCGCGTGATGGATTCGTTCATGAGCGTACCGCCTAAGTCGTTGGCGCCGGCGTCGAGACACACCGCCGCCCCGGCGGCGCCCATCTTCACCCACGAGGTCTGGATGTTCTCGATGAGCGGGTGCAATACCAGGCGCGGCACCGCATGCATGAGCACGGCTTCCCGAAAACTGGGCCCCGAGCGCGTCCGGCCCTTGCGCCACAGCGGCGCCTCCATGTGCACGTAGCCCAGGGGTACGAATTCGCTGATGCCGCCGGTGCGCTCCTGCAGAGCTCGCAAGCGCCGCAGGTGCCGCGCCCAGTGCAGCGGCTGCTCGACGTGTCCGTACATGATGGTGGCGGTGGTCCGCAGACCTACCTCGTGCGCGGTGCCGATCACGGTCAGCCATTCATCCGTGCGCAGTTTGTCGGGACAGATGATGTCGCGGATCTCATCGTCGAGAATCTCGGCGGCCGTGCCCGGCAACGTCGACAAGCCCGCATCGCGCAGCCGCTCCAGGTACGTCGCGAGCGGCAGGCCCAGCGTGCTCGCGCCGTGCTGCACCTCCAAGGGAGAAAATGCATGCACATGCATCCAGGGCACCGCCGCTTTGACGGCGCGCACGATGTTCAAGTACGTCTCGCCGGTGAAGCTCGGATGGATGCCGCCCTGCAGGCACACTTCGGTGGCACCCGCGTCCGCCGCCTCGAGCGCGCGGTGCGCGACCTCCTCGACATCCAGATTGTAGGCGGGGCCGCGCAGATCCTTGGACCCTTGGCCCTTGGAAAACGCGCAAAACCCACAGTGGTACAGGCAGATGTTGGTGTAATTGATGTTGCGATTGACCACGTAAGTCACCGTGTCGCCCACTGTTTCGCGGCGCAGTTCATCCGCCGCGGCAATCACCTGGTCGAGATCCCGGCCCTCGACGCTGAACAGCCGCACGATGTCCGCTTCGATCAGATCGTGTCCGGCGCGCGCGGCCTGGATGAGCGAGGCGATGCGCGTGCGGCCGTTTGCCGGCCCGCGCGCAACGGTTTCGGAGAGCGAGGCCGCGCCATGCAACCGCGTAGCGGCGGCCGGCGTTTCGGCGACGGACGCGACGTTGGATGCGACGGTGGGCGCGACAGGGGATGCGACAGTGGGTGCGACGGCGGCCGCGGACCAACGCGCGGCGCTCGGCGGCAGTTCGCTGCCCGAGCCTGCATACCAGCGGTCGGGCCGTGCGAAACCGCGGCTGTCGCTGAAGCGGCGCACGCGCGGCGTCATGGCGGGATCCGTCCAGGTGTCGGGTCGTGCCGCATAGGCGGGCACCAAGGCGAGCCGCTCGACGAGATCCCGGCCGGCGGCATTGGTCTGCCGCGCAAGATCCTCGAGGTGCGGCCACGGTGCCTCGGGATTGACGTGATCGGGCGTCACCGGCGACACGCCGCCCCAGTCGTTGATGCCGGCGCGCACCAGACTGTCGAGTTCCGCGGGCTGCAAGTTGGGCGGCGCCTGAATCGACATGGCGGGACCGAACAGCAGGCGTGCCACCGCCACCGTCCAGAGCTGTTCCTCGAGATCCGGTTCCGGCGCGGCCGCCATCTTGGTGCCAGGCTTGGCGCGGAAATTCTGGATGATGAGTTCCTGCAGATGGCCGTGCGCGTCCTGCACCTCGCGCAGCGCCAGCAGCGACTCGATGCGTTCGCGCCGCGTCTCGCCGATGCCGATCAAGAGACCGGTGGTCATCGGGATGCGCAGTTCACCGGCCGCGCGCAGGGTGGCGAGCCGCTTCGCCGGCGCCTTGTCGGGCGAACCGAAGTGCGGGCCGCCGCGCTCGCACAGGCGCTCCGAGGCGCTCTCGAGCATCAGTCCCATCGATGCGCTCACGCGCCGCAGCGCGAGCAAATCCGCGGTGTCCATGACCCCCGGATTCAAATGCGGCAGCAGGCCCGTCTCCTCGAGCACGAGCTTGGCCATGCGTTCCAGATACTCGAGCGTGGTGGCCGCGCCCGCGGCCTCGAGCGCCGTGCGCGCTGCGGCGTAGCGCGCCTCGGGTTTGTCGCCGAGCGTGAACAGCGCTTCCTTGCAGTCGACGGCCTTGCCCGCGCGGGCGATCGCCAGCACGTCGTCGGAGGAGAGGTAGGCGCTCGTCAGGCGCCGCGGGGCCTTGGCGAAGGTGCAGTAATGACAGACGTCGCGGCACAGCTGCGTGAGCGGAATAAATACCTTGCGTGAATAGGTGACCGTCGTGCCGAAGCCGGCCAGCGTCAACGATTCGGCGGCGGGCAGGAGTTCTCCGATGGGCGCGTCGATCAGCGCATCGAGCGCCGCCGCCGAATCCGGCCGGCGGCCGCCATCGAGCGCGCGCAGCAGCGCGCTCAAGCCCGGCGCGCGAGCCATTGCCGATCGAGCCGATTGAGGTCGGCCGGTGAATCCACGTCGAATTCCAGGCCGGGAAGGCGGATCACCTGCGGGCCTAGGCCGATGCGTGCCGCCTCCTCCAGATGTAAGCGCTGGCTGTCGGCACCGAACTGAAACCGAAAGGCATGCGGCGACACCAAACACAGCGCGTTCGTGCCCACGCCGGCGGTGTCGGGCGCGATTCCGAAGCCGCCGCTGCGGCCGGCGCGCACCAAGCCATCGATGTCGGCGGCGGTGATGTGGGGCAGATCCGCCGGCAGTATCACCACTTCGCGGCATCCGAATTCCAACAGCACTTGATGGGCTTGGACCAGCGCGCCGTTGAGGCTCTCGCCGCTGTCGGCCAGTACCGGGATGTCGGCCGGGACGGAGTCGCGTTCGGGGCTGACCACGATGACCTGGCGCACCGTCTGTGCGCCCGCGGCGGCCGCCAGCACCGCCGCCAGCATGGAGCGCACGAGTTGCACGCGGGCCTCGGGCGCGAGCGCGTCCGACAATCGCGTTTTGCAGCGCGCGCGCTCCTTGATCGCGATCAGCGCGCAGGCGCCGCGCCGCTGCTCGAGCCGGCGCGTCAGATCGCCCAGCATGGTCAAACTCATCGTGCCTCCTGACGCCTAGCGGGAATGTCTCACCATATCACGCCGAGTCGTTTCGGTTGGCCTGGCGCTGAAGCGGGCGCCGACCAGGTCTACGATCCCGGCGCCAGCAGCGCCAGCAGATGCTCGTCGGCGAAGGCGCCGGCGCCGAGCGCTTGGACGCAGACATGATCCGCGCCCGCCTGCCAATGCTCGTCGATGCGCGCACGAATCGCCTTCTCGTCGCCCCACGCGACCACGGCGTCGATCAGCCGATCCGAGCCGCCGCCTGCGAAATCCGAATCGCCGAAACCCAAGCGCCGCCAGTTCTCCACGTAATTCGGGAGGCCCAGATACACCTCGAGAAAGCGCCGGCCCTTGGCACGTGCCTCGGCGGGGTTGGTTTCGAGCATCACGCCCTGCTCGACGCAGAGCAGTTTGCCCGCGCCTAAGATCTCGCGCGCTCGGCGGGTGTGTTCGGGCGGGACGTTGTACGGATGCGCGCCGTCGGCCGCCTCGGCGGAGAGCGCCAACATCTTCGGTCCGAGCGCCGCCAGGACGGTCTGTGGCGGCGCCGCGGGGGGCACCGCTTTATAGAAGGCTGCGGCCATTCCCTTCAGGTACGCCCGCATGGTCGCCACGGGCTTTCCATACTGACTCTTGCGCACGCCCTCCACCAACGGCACGTGCGAGACGCCCAATCCCAGCAGGAAGCGGCCCCCGGACTGCTCGTTGAGACCCTTCTGCGCCGACGCGGAGGCGAAGGCATCGCGGGCGTAAATGTTGGCGATCCCGGTCGCAATCACCAGGCGGCTGGTGTTGGCCAGCAGCCACGAGGAGGCGGAAAATGCCTCGCGCCCGACGGCCTCTGGCACCCACAGGGCGCCATAGCCCCAGGCTTCGACGCGCTTGGCGAACGCGGCGGCATCCGCCGCGGAGAGGCTATCGGTATTGGCCCAGACACCGAATTTTTTCAGATTCATGACAGGTCCACGTTGGCGGCGATTTCATTGCTATGGATTTTTGCGCATGGCTGCGCCCACCGCATTGTACACCGCAGCGCTGGCGTTCGCGGACGGTGCGCCGTGCAGCGACGGGGCGGAGGCCTGCGCCGATCAGATGCCGTCGTCTCGCTCACCAGAACAACGAGGCGATCAAGTAGCCGACGAGCAACGTGAGGCCGACCACGAAGGCCGCGGCAAGGTACACGCACCAGTAACCCGCCGCGCGGTGGCCGGATTCGGCTCGTGGAAACCAACGTGTGGCCATGTGCTTGAGACTCCCCGAAAGTCCGGCCTGTGGCGTAGACGTTATATACCACCGCGTTGAAGCGAGGATAAAGAGGCGCCGGTGCGCCACGAGCGCTCTGGATTCGGAAGTCGAGGCGGCGATTCAGGAAACGTTGACCTTGCTGATGCGCAGCAAGACCGTGGTCGCGATCGCGCATCGCTTGTCGACCATCGTCATGATGGACCGGCTCATCGTGCTCGACGCGGGCAAGATCGTGGAGGAGGGTACTCACGAGGCCTTGCTGGCGCGAGACGGTCTCTACGCGCGCTTGTGGGCCCACCAGAGCGGTGGGTTTTTGGGCGACGAGGAGAGCGGCCTGTCGTTGCCGCAGTCCGCCGGCGTTCGACTGACGGTGTGAGTCGGGCCGCAAAAACGGACCGCTGCTAGATCGGGGCCGCGGCCGAGGCTACAATCGGGCTATGACAAGTAAGGCGCCGACGAATGAGTGCGAGCCCGCATAGGCCGCCGCTGCCGCCGTTCACCGCCGAGACCGCGGCTCAAAAGGTGCGCATGGCCGAGGATGGGTGGAACTCGCGCGATCCCGCGCGGGTGGCGCTTGCCTACACCACGGACAGCCGCTGGCGAAATCGCGCCGAGTTCATCCAGGGCCGCGAGGCGATCCAGGCGTTCCTGACGCGCAAGTGGTCGCGCGAGCTCGACTATCGGTTGGTGAAGGAGCTGTGGGCGTTCACTCACAATCGCATCGCCGTTCGCTTCGCCTACGAATGGCACGACGACAGCGGCCAGTGGTTCCGCAGCTACGGCAACGAGAACTGGGAATTCGATGAGCACGGTCTGATGCGCTTGCGCATTGCCAGCATCAACGACCTGCCCATCGTCGAGACCGAACGTCAATATCATTGGCCTCTCGGCCGTCGCCCGGACGATCACCCCTCATTGAGCGCGCTCGGCCTTTAGACGGGTGCGGTACACTGGGGGCCGGAGGCGTTCCCCCATTTGAGTTCCACCGGCAGCGAGCGTGGATCCGCGGTCTTGCGACACCGCGATTTCACCCTGTATCTATGTGCACGATTTTCATCGTCCATCGCAACGCAAATGCTCATCATCGCGGTGGGTTGGCAGGTGTACCACATCACCGGCCGCGTGCTCGATCTGGGCCTGATCGGTCTCTCGCAGTTCGTACCGTTTCTGTGCCTCTCCCTGTTCGCCGGCCACGCGGCGGATCAGTTCGACCGGCGCGGGATCATCATGCTGTGCCTGTTGACCTACTTGATTTGCACCGTGCTGCTGCTCGGCTTCGCTTGGGCCGCGGTGGGCGTGGTCTGGCCCACTTATCTGGTATTGGCGCTGCTCGGGATGGCGCGCGCGTTCCAGACGCCGGCGGCGCAATCGTTCGTGCCCAACATCGTGCCGCTGGCGGCGCTGCCCAATGCCATCGCGGTGAGTTCATCGACATTCCAGATTGCGACTATCTTAGGTCCCAGCGTCGGCGGCCTGGTGTACGCGTTCGGCGCATCGTCGCAGGGCACGCAGGGCACGCAGGGCGGAGCGGCATGGGTCTATGGAGCCGCGGCCGTGTTGCTGGCGGCGTCCCTGGCCCTGATGTTCTGGGTGAAGAGGCGCCGTGAGCCGGTAGACCGCGCCGCGGCGACCTGGGACAGCCTGCTCGAGGGCCTGCGCTTCGTGTGGCGGCGAAAACCGGTACTGGGTGCCATTTCGCTGGATCTCTTTGCGGTATTGTTTGGCGGCGCGACCGCGCTTCTGCCGGCGTTCACCACGGACGTCTTGCATGCCGGTCCGGAGGTTTTCGGGCTGCTGCGGGCCGCACCCGGCGTGGGCGCAGGCGTCATCGCCCTGGTGCTGGCCTTGCGGCCCGTAACCCGTCGGGTGGGGGTTTACATGTTCGGCGGGGTCGCCATATTTGGTATGGCAACCGTCGTTTTCGGCCTCACCGAGCGGTTTTGGGTGGCGATGATCGCGTTGGTCTTGCTGGGCGCCGGCGACATGGTCAGCGTGTACATACGCCACCTGCTGGTGCAGTTGGAGACGCCCGACGAGATTCGCGGACGAGTCAGCGCCGTGAACTCGGTGTTCATCGGCGCGTCGAATGAATTGGGCGAATTCGAATCCGGCTTCACGGCGGCGTGGTTTGGCCTGGTTCCGGCGATTGTGGTGGGCGGCGTAGTAACATTGACTGTGACAGCGCTGTGGGCGGGCGTACTGTTTCCACGGCTTTGGCGCCTGCAGACTTTCGAGCAGCTGAAGGATGACGAACTGAATGGAACATAAGGCACACGGCGCACACTCCGAGCACGAGCACGAGCACGAGGAGCATGGGCATCATGAGGCTCACACGGACAGCCACGAGCATCATGCCCATGCCCATGCCCATGCCCATGGACATTCCCATGTCTTGACGCCTGACGGCATCAACAAGCGCATGGGTATCGCGGTCGTGCTCAACCTGGTGTTCGTGGTCATCGAAAGCTCGTTCGGCTTTCTGTCCAACTCCGTGGCGTTGATTGCGGACGCCGGCCACAACTTGGGTGATGTGCTCGGGCTGATCTGCGCATGGGCCGCCATCGTGCTGACGCGTCGTCCGCCCGCCGGCAAATTTACCTACGGTTTAGGGCGCTCGTCGGTGTTGGCCGCGCTCACCAATGCGGTGCTGCTGCTGGTGGCCTGCGGCGCGATTGCCTGGGAAGCGATCATGCGGCTGGCATCGCCGCCAGTGGTGGCGGGCGCGACCGTGATGGGCGTGGCCGGCGTCGGCATCGTTCTCAACGGTATCAGTGCGTGGCTGCTGCACGGCGGCAGTCACGGCGATTTAAATCGGCGCAGCGCGTTCCTTCATATGCTGGGCGATGCGGCGATCTCGGCCGGTGTGCTCGTCTCCGGCGGCCTCATCGTCTACACCGGCTGGAATTGGCTGGATCCCGTGGTCAGCATCGCGATCGTCGCGATCATCCTGGCGACGACATGGAGTCTGCTGCGCGACTCGATCAATCTGTCGCTGGACGCGGTGCCCGAGGGCGTCAACTCCACGGCCGTCATGTCCTTCCTGTCGGGCCAGCGCGGCGTGACCGACGTGCACGATCTGCACATTTGGGCGTTGAGCACGACCAGCGTGGCGCTGACGGCGCACCTGGTGGTCCCGGACCGGGAAGCCGAAGACGCGTTGCTGGGATTGCTGACCCCGCATCTCAAACGCCAGTTCCGCATCGACCACGCCACGCTGCAGATCGAGCGGGATCGCTGCGACCATGGGTGTCGCGCTTGAGCTAGTGCCCAAGGGGGCTCAGGCGGGACGAGGCCGCCTGCGGCGCGTGGGTTCGGCGGTGTAGGGGTCGTCCGGCCAGTAGTGCTTCGGGTAGCGGCCTTTGAGGTCTTTCTTGACTTCGTGGTAGCCGCGGGCCCAGAAGCTCACGAGGTCGCGGGTGATTTGCACGGGGCGGCCCGCCGGCGACAATAGTTTCAGCAGCAGGGGTAGTTTGCCGGCGGCGACGCTGGGCGTCTCGCTCAAGCCGAACATTTCCTGCAGCCGCACCGAGAGAGTCGGCACGTCGCCGTCCAGGTAGTCGATGGGGAGGTGCGAGCCGCTGGGCACCCCATAGTGAGTTGGGGCTTCCCGATCCAGGATGGCATGCTGCGCGTACGTGAGGCGCGAGCGCAGCGCGTTGCCGAGATCCATCCGCGAGAAATGATCCTTGCGGGTGAAGCCCACCATCCAGGGCGGCGCCCACTCATCGAGCGTCGCGAGCAGGGCCCGGTCGCTGAGATCGGGCCACGGATCCGAGGAGGGCACCGCGAACTGGCGCATCAGGGCGACCCGCGCGCGCCATTGCTCGAGCTCGGCGGTCCACGGTAGTACGCTCAATCCCAGTTGCTTGAGCCCCGTGAGTGCCGCCGCCTGCAGAGCGTCGGGATCGGGATTGCGAAGCTCACTGGAAGCCAGTACCAATTCGCCGAGGCGCCGCTCCCGGCGCGCGCGGATGGCGTGCTCACGGTCATCCCACTCGATCACGGCGGCATCGACGATGTGGGATGCGAACAAGTCGTCGAGGTCCGCCAGGCTCACCGGCGCCGCGAGAAAGATGCGCGCCTCGCGCTCGGCGCCATCGAGTTCCGCGGCGACGATGAACTCGGACTTGGACAGCGCCTGCGGCTCGGCGAAACGCGCGCCCCGGCCATTCGTGAGCACGTAGCGGCCGCCATCGCCGCGCGCGCGCCCGATACGGTCGGGGTATGCCAGGGCCAGCAGTTTGCCGGTGGCGTCGTGCGGATCCGCGGTATCGGCTGTACCGGACGAGAACTCGCGTTGCCAGCTGGCGGCGGAACGCGAGGCCTGCGACAGCGCCCGGGCATCGACGCTGATGCCGCTCGGCAACGACCGAGTGCCGCCGCGAATCGCACTTATACGTAGCCTCAAATCGACATCGCGAGCGCCGAATGCGGCACGCAAGATGTCGCGCTCGCTCAAGATGGCGGCCAACTCCGACCCCAGGCGCGCTGCCCCCATGCCGCGCGCCTTCACCAGCATGTGGGCGAGCCGTGGATGGGCACCCACGCGGGCGAGGGCGCGGCCGTGAGGCGTCACGCGGGCCGCCGCATCGATGGCGTCCAATTGGCAAAGCAAGTCCCGCGCTTGGGCCAAGGGAGCGGCGGGCGGCGGATCCAGCCAGCGCAGGCTCCCCGCATCGGCCGCGCCCCAGCAGGCGAGTTCCAGTGCGAGCGGTGCGAGGTCCGCATGGGCTATTTCGGGCGTGGTCTGCGGCGCCAACGACGCCTGGGTACCCTCGGACCATAGACGATAACACCATCCAGCACTTGTACGTCCCGCGCGCCCGCGGCGTTGATCGGCTGCGGCCTGGGAGACCTTGGCGGTCACCAACCGGCTCATACCGGTGGCGGGGTCGAACTCGGCATAGCGACGCAAACCGGCATCGACGACCACCCGAATGCCTTCGATGGTGAGGCTGGTCTCCGCGATGGTGGTGGCGAGTACGACCTTGCGTTGGCCGGGAAGCGGTGCCAGCGCGGCATCTTGGGCGGCGCCAGCCAGGTCGCCATACAGCGGCAGCACACGCGCACCGGCGCCCACGCTGGCGGCGTCGAGATTGCGTTGTACGCGGCCGATCTCGGCGGCGCCCGGCAGGAAGCACAGCACGTCGCCGTCGTGTTGCTCGAGTGCGCGGCGCACGATCTGGGCCATTTGCAATTCGAGGGGGATGTCCGTGCGGCGCGGCACGTAGTGGGTCTCGACATCGAAGCTGCGGCCGCTGGCCGTGATGATGGGCGCACCGTCCAAGAGCCTGGCGAGCGGCTGGACGTCCAGGGTGGCGGACATCACGAGCAGACGCAGGTCCTCGCGCAGGGTCTGCTGGCTCTCGAGACAGAGCGCGAGCCCCAGATCGGCGTTCAGGCTGCGTTCGTGGAATTCGTCGAACACGACCAGGCCGATCGATGGCAGCTCCGAGTTGTCCTGGAGCATGCGGGTGAGTATGCCTTCGGTGACGACCTCGATGCGCGTGTCACGGCCGATCTTGGTGTCGAGCCGAGTGCGGTAGCCCACCGTCTTGCCGACGGGTTCTTCGAGCAACTGCGCCATACGGTTCGCGACCGCCCGGGCGGCCAGCCGGCGCGGCTCGAGCATGAGAATCTTTTTCTGACCGAGCCAGGGGCTGTCCAGGACCGCGAGCGGGACCACCGTACTTTTTCCGGCGCCTGGCGGAGCCACCAGCAGTACCCGCGGGTGATGAGTCAACGCCTCCAGCAATGCCGGCAATGCCTCGACGATGGGGAGCGCGGGTAGCGGTGGACGGCTCATAGCGGCCGTACGATACCCTACGGCGGGCGCCCCGTCGGCCGTGGTAGGATGCGCGGCGTCGGGCCTGTAGCTCAGTTGGTTAGAGCAGGGGACTCATCAATAATGGTGCCTTCGCATCGCAAGGTGCGAAGTGGACGGGATGAATTCAGGGAAACCTTAACGGCGCGGCCGATGGCAACCCTGAGCCAAGCCGGCGGTACACCGCCGGAAGGTGCAGAGACTACCTGAGCGCTCGAGCGCGCTTAATGACAGGCTAGAGCGTCCCGCACCCCACGTGGGTGAAGAGATAGTCCACTCCCTCCGGAAACGGCGGGATCGAGTGAATCCCTTGGTCCTCGGTTCGAGTCCGAGCGGGCCCACTAATTCGCAACAATAACCAGTAAGGGTCAGACGACGATCCCCAAAGAAGTGCGGGCCGCTGCGAACCTCAAGTCCGGCGATCGGATTCATTTCACCGTTCTTGAGGACGGCACGATTATTGTGCGCGTTAAGAACAGAAGCATTAGAGATATTTCGTTTAGGTCCCCGGGTGGCAAGCGTGTATCAATCGCCCAGATGACGCGCTAGCCGTAATCAGATGCTCGGCATCGACACAAATGTAGTCATCCGACTGATCATTTCGGACGATGCGGAACATACATGCCGGGCGCGCAAGCTAGTCGAGCAAGCGCTCAGTCATGATGAACCGGTGCTGGTGTCGCTGCTGGTGCTGCTCGAGTCGGAATGGGTCCTGCGTAGTCGCTATGGATTCAATCGTGAGGCCCTACTCAGCATATTCCGCGCACTGCTTGAGGCGCGCGAACTTTCATTTGAGGATGAGCCGGCGTTGGAAGAAGCTCTGTTTCGTTTGAAGGATAGCGCCTGCGTTTTTTCGGATTGCCTCATTACAGCGCGCAATCGGCAGATGGGTTGCCGCGCCACGGCTACCTTCGATGGCAAAGCGGCGCGGCTGCCTGGTACTGTATCGCTCTAATGAACAGGGTAACGCGTGCTAGCGCACGCGCGTGCCCCGAGGCATGTGGGGCTTGAGCGAGGGTCGTCTCTCGGTCCAGAACCCGAAGCTCAGCCTCGTAAAACGTCAGCCATAAAGCCGACACTCGAGCTCGGTCAGCGCTACCGATTCCCGAACGGATAGAGCGTCGCAATTGTCATCCGCGCGTTGACGGTAAGACGGCGGAGGATAAAGTCTCGGCCCTGCGCCTTTCCGGTCCGGACGTTCTCCACTGCCTGTCGCACTTCCCGCAGGCCGTTCATATCGAGCCAAGGCGCTTCTTCGTTCCAACCACCGCTCGAAAGTCTACGGCCGAGATTCCGGCGCAGATGTCGCCGTCGAGCCGGCAACGATCGAGAGAGGCGCGACTTGTTGCATCGCCTTGGCCACGCTTTCATCGACGCACGCGACATAGTTCGCATGATGCGAGAGATCGAGGTCGTCTGCGACCTCGCTGCACAGGCGTCCGGCTTCCTGGTGCAGTCGCTCGTGCGCCGCACGTGCCCCTTCGGGCCTCGCGAGGTCAAGATCGGCGAGCGAAACTTTCGAAGTGCGCGAATACGGGGCGGCAACTGGCTTGCTCGGTGTCGCGCTGGATTTTGCTTGCACCGGCATGCCGGATGCGGATGCTCCCTCCTGTACCTGCTTGAGTGCTGCGGCTACTGTGTCGTCGACGCACGCTAAATAGTTTGCATGATGCGAGAGATCGAGTTCATCCGCGACCTGGGCGCACAGTTTGCGGGCCGTTTGACGAAGCCGCTCGCGGGCGATGCGTGCTCCCTGGGGCGTCGACAGATCGAGGCCTGCGATCGACACTTTTGAGCTACGCGCGACGGAGGCGTCGACCTCAGCGCCTGCCAAGGCGTCTGCGGAACCGATGACGCATAGGGCAAGAAGGGTGGTAATGCCGATAATCAGCTTAAGGCAAGAGGAGAAAGCGAGCTGTGTAGCAGTTTTCATTGGATGATCTCCTAAGTTGGGGACGCGAATTCGGATCGACGAATGGACGCTGTGCGCTCCAGACATGCCGAGTCCTGAGGAGGCGTTGAATACGGATTGAGGAAGCGTCAAAGGTGCGCTGAAGGCGCTTGCGAGATCTGAGAATGCTATATAGTTCAGTAACTTGTGGAGATCGCTGAGCCGATGATTGTCGCGGACAACAGGGTACTTCGAATCGGCGTCTGGCGCGTCGACCCCGCGCTCGATGAGATTTCGAGGGATGGAGGGACCGTCAAGCTCGAACCGCGCGCCATGAGAGTTCTCTTGTGCCTTGCTGACCACGCCGGCCAGGTAGTGAGCGTCGATCAGCTACTGAATGCGGTATGGAAAGACGTGGTCGTCACACCCGACTCCGTCTATCAGGCAGTGGCCGGGCTTCGGCGGGCACTTGGCGATACCTCAAAGGAGCCGGCCTACATCGCCAACGTCCTGCGGCGCGGCTATCGTCTGGTGGCTTCAGTGACTCCGTGGAACGACGCTGCTACGGCATCGAATTCGGAGGAGCGGCCTTCCGAGGCCCCGCTCTCGGCATCGGTCATACCCTCGACTACTCATTCACGTGCGTGGCCATGGGTGGTCCTTGTCTTGGCCGCGGCATTGGCAATCGGATATCCCGTTGTTCGGAAGCTATGGCCGTCGAAACAGGCCACGACCGCACGTCAGGAAACCAGCGAGGCGACTGTCGGTGTCGGCGAAACATCGGTCGCCGTGCTGCCCTTCGTCGATAGGAGCGACAATAAGGATCAGGAGTACTTCGCCGACGGACTGTCAGAGGTGCTCATTGACCGATTGGCGATGGTCCCAGGACTCCACGTCCCGGCACAAACGTCGTCCTTCTATTTCAAAGGTAAGCAGGCGACTGTTCCCGAGATTGCCAAGGCCCTCGGCGTGGCATATTTACTCGAAGGCACTGTCCGCAAGGCGGGTAATACGTTGCGGATTACCGCACAGCTCGTACGAGTCGACAACGGCTACCAAGTTTGGTCGGAGACATTCGACCGGCCGCTGACCGATGTATTCAAGATCCAGGATGAGATCGGTGGCGCCGTAGTTCAGGTGCTCAAAATGTCCATCCTCAACCACTACGTACCGGAAGCCGCACGGACTACGAACATCGAGGCCTACACGCTGTATTTTGGGGCTCATTCGAACGTGACGAGTAACGGGTCGGCCGATTATGATGCAGCGGCCGAGCAGTTGCGCTCAGCGTTAGCTCTCGATCCACAATTCGCCGCCGCCTGGGGATGGCTCGCCCTCGTGACTATTTGGAAGTTCGATGTGGCACGTGCGCCTGGTCTACGCGCCATCCGAGCCTATCCGACTCAGGCGGCGTGCGCCGGCGCGCGCGCTGCTGCGGACCGCGCGCTCGAGCTCGATTCGACACTGGTTCAGTCGCACCGAGCCAAAGGAATTGTGCTCCAATACTGCGACAACAATTTGTTGGCGGCTGAGGGGGAATTTAGGCGGGCACTCGAACTGCAGCCCCGTAGTTCAGATGCGCTTCGGTCCTATGCTTGGCTCGCGCTTGCGAGTGGCCGACTAGATCAGGCACTTCAGCTGGCGCAACGCGCGGTGTCCTTGGATCCACTCAATTCATGGAACTTCGCGGCTTTGGGCGACGTGGGCTGGACGGCGGGCCGCTTCGCCGAAGCCGAAGCGGCGTATCGCAAGGCGGTGGAACTTGGTCCGACGACCGCGGGCCTACATGCACTGCTCGCAAATATATTGCTATCGACGCACAAGGCAGCTGAAGCGGTTGCAGAGGCGGAACGGGAGCCCGATGCTGAATGGCGAGAGACCGCCCTGCTGTTTGCGCTGGACGCGGCAGGGCGCAAAAGCGAGGCTGACCGGGCAATCGCCGCGTATGAGCTGAAATACGCCGACGACGATCCTAGCGGAATCGCCGCGTTTTATGCCTGCCGACACGATACCGAACGAACCATCCAGTGGCTCAGCCGCTTCGTCGCGAAGCACCAGGGCGAATATCACGATCTTCCCAACCGAGAGGCATGCTTTCAGAATGTGGAGTCGGATTCGAGCTATAAGGCATGGCGGCAGAAGTTGAAGCTGCCATGATCCGCCGAACTTCCCGCCCGAACTGCCGCGCCTCAGAACCCCTACTCAACGTGGAACGCGTCACGCTGGACGATGTCTTTTTTTGCATGAGTCGCGCGCAGTGACCCCGACGCTGACGAGTCAGCGGTCTCGGCTAAAGTCGGTTCGAGCGAATCGCCCGTTGGGGTGCCGCAAAGCCGACGTTGCCCTTTGACGGCTTGGGGTCCGTTTGCGGTCCTGTTCGATTTGAAGATGGCCGGCTTTACATTCCCAAATGGACGATCCGAGATTCCCGGATAGCCGTTGATAGATTCCCAGATAGTCGCGCTTAGAAGGCGACTTAGCGATTGCAGGTCAAATTCCGGGCCTAGAATGGAGCCAAATCGAAGCGGCAACGTGTCTGGGTAACTGCGAGTATCGAATTGAGCGAATGCCTATAAAACCAGCCATTTGTGCCTTAATTCGATGGTGAGCGGGCCCACTAATTCGCGATGTTCGGGGACGATCGGTAACGATCGGGGAGGAACGGCATTCGGGTCAAAACACCGAAAAAAAGGTGTATGGGACTCGAATTAGTCCGAAATGACGTTCGCTAACGATCGGCAAAGTTCGCTACCAGCCGGCCAATTTGGGGGTAACTTTCGGGGTAACTGAAGACGCCCCGGCGGAGTTACCCCGTAGAGCTGAGCTTTGCGCGGAAAAAATGGCGAGAAAAAAAGCGTGTCGTCACCGCAGCTCAAGTATTTCCGGACTTGGGTTCGATTTCGTGTGTCGAATTGCAACGGCGCGCTGGCTTATGGACTGTCGCGGAACTCGAAGGACGGTGACGGCCGTTTAGCGATTTGGCTTTTGCCGGTATCGGCCAATGGACAACCCTTAACAGTTTGAGACATTCACGCACTCGAGATGACGCCCACAAAGCGGTCGTTCGCGCTGGTGGCAATCCCGCCCCTATATGGCCGCCGGATAACCGGCCCAACGTCAAGGTCTTGGAATTATGCTGTGCGTTCGCCTATCGGTGAAGCAACATAGCCGCCTTGGCAAGAACCAGCTTCAGTAGGAACGACATCGCATAGCGCGAGTAATGGGGGACATCGGTTGGAATTGTGCGGCCGTCGGGCTTGAACTTGGTGCAAATGCGCATCTGCACGGGCGAGACATCTCCCTCGCATCGAGACCGGTACAGGTCAACCCAGTGTTTGCCGTCATCAAAGTTGAGAAACATTGCCGAATTACAGCAGGTCGCGATCACTCGATTGGTCGCAGAGTCTTCTCTGATCTTGTGATGTCTCAACAGTGAGGTGCCCTTCAGGCACGTTACGCGATCCTTCCGATATACGAGGTATGCCGTCCCCCCATCTGGGTCCTGCACAGAAATAGCATGGGGCAGCGACTTAATCTGCCGAGCTCCTTCCTGACAATCATCACAGTAGCAGATGACACTGGTAATTGGTGCGCCGATGGCTTCAACGACGACCTTCCCACACACGCAGTTGACGGTCGCAGTTGCCCGAAGTGGTTTATCCATTCGCTACCCCGCCACGTTTCGCGCCCGGCAGTCCGACTGCATGAGCATGAATCTCGACCACTTTGACGAATCAGCCGGCCAGCGGCCTTCCGGTCTCCAGGAGCGACTTCAAGTCGCTGATGATCCAGGACCATCCGCCACCGCCTCGACCGTTGAATTTACCGGCGGTTGCAGCGGCCATCAGCGGTGCACCCTCGAGTTCGTGCGTTACCGTGACACGGCAGAATCCGCCGCCCGTCGGCTCGATCTCCCACGTAATTCGGGTGAATCCTTCCGCTTTGTTTTGCTCTGAAAAGAGGAACCGAAGCGTGTGCACCAACCGTAGCGGGGGATTAACCTCAACCACCTCGCCGTCGATAATCACCTCGGGTAATCCCATGGATCGCATCTGTGCGCTGGACTGAGACTGATATGCGCCACCGGGTTTTAGGTCATACATCGCACGTGCACGATACCCATATTGGCTCGTCCACTCTGGTGCGGTGATTGCGCTCCAGATCGCTTCCGGTGTCGTCTGCCAGCAAATGACTCCGTAGAACCGCGGGCAATCACGATCTTGCCTGCACGCCGAAGCGACCGAGAAACTCGCGCTCACCGCGCTTCGTCACCCGCAAGACTCGGCTGTCCAGGTCCTTCAGAACCCATTTGTGTTGTAGAGCGGATCGCAATATGGCTGCCCCGACGGCGCCTCCGACATGCGGTCGGCGCTCGCTCCAGTCAAGACAGGCGCAGGCGATGCGCCGACGTCCAGAGAGCATGGACGGCACATCGATACCGTGGGCGGTCAGTTCCCTTGTGGCCAATGCAGTCAATTCATAGGCGCCATTGTCGCGCGAAGTCTTTGTGATCCACTTGTTCTTAAGAAGTCGATCGTGTAACGCGACGGCGACTTCTCCAGCCATATGGTCATAGCAGGTACGCGCCCACCGCAAATGAGTGGGCGTGTTGGGAACAAAGGACTTGGCGCGCGTGCCGGCGAGCACCATGAGCGACTCCAGCGTCGCAGCGACCCGCTCATCGGCAAGACTGTAGTAACGATGTTTGCCTTGCGCCATCACCTTGACGAGTTCCAGCTGCTTAAGGCGTGCCAGATGCACGCTGGCGGTCGATGGGCTGATCTCGGCAATCACGGCCAGTTCAGTGCTGGTGCGCGCACGCTCATCCATCAGATTGCATAACATCCGTGCCCGAGCGGGTTCCGCGATGGCACCGGCAACGCGGGCGATCGCGGCGTCGGCGAGTTCAACACTCATTGTTTGATGATAGACGAAGTGAAGACCCGTCACCAGGTCAATAATGGTTTTCATGGAACCGACGAACCCGATCAAGGCGGTTACGCACCGCGATCCCTATCCTTACTACGCACGCTTGCTCGCGGGTCCTCCACTTTACTTTGACGAGGAACTTCGGCTGTGAGTCGCGGCGCGCGCCACAATGGTCTCGGAGGTCTTTGCCAGCCAGGCCTGCCGAGTCCGGCCGGTAGCGGAGCCCGTTCCAGCAACCTTGGATGGACTACCCGCCGGAGAAATCTTTTCGCACCTCGTGCGAATGACCGACGGGAGTCGCCACGATCAGCCAAAACTTGCGTTGGAACGCGCATTGGCGGCGATACCGACGAGCGAAGTGGAGGCCAGGACTCGTCATGCCGCAACGCGTGCAGTGCCGACCTCCCTGGATCCGGCCGCGCTGAACACCTGGGTATTTGATACTCCAATCGCTGTGGTCTCCAATCTGCTTGGATTTTCTGCCGACGAGCAGTTGGCCATCGTCGATTGGACACGCCAGTTCGTGGCCTGTCTGTCGCCGCTCAGCACGCCGGAACAGCTGTCGACGGCAAGCGTTGCGGCAGCGCAGCTGCGCTCTCGGATGCATTCCTTGCTTGATTCCATTGACCCTGATTCCGACAATCTGATCTCTAGCGTCCAAGATCAAGCGGCAAGTGTGGGCTGGGTCGACAATGCCTCCATCGTCGCGAACCTCATTGGGTTGCTTTCTCAGACCTATGAGGCAACGGCGGGATTGATCGGCAACGCCATCGTGGCGTTGGCGAGGCGACCGACACTCCTCGGCGAGGTCCGGGTTCTGACGGACGGTTGGGAGCAACTGGTTCACGAGACCAGCCGCTACGATTCTCCGGTTCAGAACACGCGTCGGTTTGTGGTTAAGCCCACAACCATTGGCGGGGTCGACCTGGCTCCCGGAGCGGTCGTTCTGCTGGTGCTGGCGGCCGCGAACCGGGATTCGCACCAAAATCCCGATCTCGAGAGATTTCGCCTCGAGCGCCCGGACCGATGCGTCTTCAGTTTCAGCCGAGGAGGGCATGCGTGCCCCGGAGAAGCTCTCGCACGCACCATCGCCGCCACGGCGCTTTCGGCGCTATTTGATGCACAATGCCCGACGGCGCGTTGGCAAGGCTGGCCTGGACCTATAAGCCGTCGACGAATGGCCATCTGCCCATTTTCCACAACGTCAACACCATAGGCCAATCATGATTGCCGTCATATTCGAAGTCCTGCCGCATCCGCACACGAAGCAAACCTACTTAGGATTGGCGGCCTCATTGCGGCCTCGCCTGGATCGTATCGATGGATTCATTTCGATCGAGCGTTTTCAGAGTCTCACCGACCCGGACAAAATACTTTCGCTTTCATTCTTCAGGGATGAGGAAGCGGTTGCGAAATGGCGCAAAACCGAGGAGCACCGCAACGCACAAGCAAGCGGTCGCTCCGGAATATTCCAGAACTATCGACTGCGCATCGCGGCGGCGGTGCGCGACTACGGCCTACACGATCGGGAACAGGCGCCGGCCGATAGTCGGTGCGTTCATGGCTGACCTGCAGCGCTCCAAAAAGATCGGAATCTTGGGCGGCACGGGATGGCCCTCGACAGTGCACTATTACGCCGAATTGTGTCGACGCAGCGTGGCGCTCGACCTCGCCGCCGACGCATCGAGAATACCGACCACACCGGAAATGTGCATCGAGTCTTTGGACTTGAGACGCGCCATCTCGTTGATTGGGACCGATGGCGACGAATCGAGCTGGCGCCAATTCGACGACTATCACCGCACCGGCCTACAGCGCCTTGAGGCGAGCAGAGCTGATTTCGCCATAATGGCGAGCAACACACCCCATCACCGCTATTCGGCCGTCGTCACGGGCATCGATATGCCGGTGCTCAATATGTATGAGGCCGTGGCGCGGCGCTGCCGATTGGATGGCCATAGAGAGGTACTCATTCTGGGAACGGCGCTGACCATGCGTTTCCAGGTCCTGCGTGAAGCGTTCACGTCCCAGGACATCGAGGCCTTCGCGCCCGTAGATTCCGACAATCGTGAGGCGGTGCTGTCATTGATCTCCAAGCTGCAGCGCGGTGACAGTGAAGGTGCAGCGCAGTCCATTAAAGCCCTGGTTCACGAGGTCATGCTCCGCCAGTTCGCTGATCCGCCTGCTGTATGCTTGGCTTGCACCGAGCTTCCGTTGGCGTTTCCGGCGCAGCACGATTGCGCCGCGTTCGATTGTGACGGCATTCGGTACGTCAATTCGTCCGTCGTCCACATCGAAGCTGCGCTCTCGTTTGCGTTATCCCATCGCTGACTGCCACCGAATCACGGGCGCCTCGGTGGACGCCGAACAGACACTCCTATAGCGGCTGAGGGCCGATAGGTTGAATTGCCCCTATCGGGAAACACTTGCTACAGCTTCGTGCAAATCGCGCAGCAACTAGGTCTCTCGATGAGCATGATCGAAAAGCACGCCGCCAAAGCGATCCTGGCAATGACCAATTGGTTGGAAGAGCATTAACGTGGACGCCGCCGAAAGTTCTGCTACCCAAGACCGCCGCCAGCGCGCCCGTGCCGAAGCCTCCGCGTGGATCGTGCGATTACACGGAGCACATCGCACGCCGGAGCTGGAAGCGGGCTTTCGCCGCTGGCTTGAAGCGAACCCCGACAATGCCGCGGAATTCGAGCGCGTCACGGCCGTGTGGGAGTCCGCGCCCCACGCCTCGATCGCAGGTCTGCCGCGCGTTGTTCACCGGGAACGCCCTTCGCCAAACCCTCGCCGCTTTGCCGTCGCCGCGACACTGCTGCTCTTTGTAGCTGCCGCTGCGTTCTTGGGCTATCGCCTCGAACAGGACCCCGAGTATATAACCTCAATCGGCGAGCAGCGTACCGTACCCTTGGATGACGGCAGCCGCATTGCGCTGAATTCCAATTCCCAAGTTCAAATTGAATTCACCGCCGACAAGCGAACAGTGCGGCTGCTGCGCGGTGAAGCCTTTTTTGAAGTCGCGCACAACAAGGAACGCCCCTTCGTCGTGATCGCGGGCGAAAACGAAGTCACCGCCGTCGGTACGGCCTTTGAGGTTCGCTACGAACCCGATCATATCGATGTGACCTTGGTGGAAGGCAAGGTCAATGTCACGTCCACGGCCGAGCCGTTGGGGGGGGCGCCAGCGTGTCGAGTTCTAAAACGGGCCTAGGCAAGCTCTTTTCATCAGGTTACGCCATGACAGCCGGCGAGCGCGTGCGCATCGCCAAGGGTACGCCTGCCAAAGTCGATGCCCCGCGCGTGGATGCCGTGACCGCCTGGCGCCGGGGTGAAGTGATGCTCGACGACACGCCATTGCCTGACGCCGTCGCCGAGATAAATCGCTACAGCAAAAACCCGCTTATCATCGATGGGAACAGCATCGCCACCCTGCGCGTCAGCGGCATTTATCACACCGGCGACATCGAAGGCTTCGCGCAAACCGTGGCGCAACTCTACGGCTTGCAAGTCACGCAAGAGGGCGACCAAATACATTTGCGCTCCGCTGTACCACCCACGCCTTAAATGGCTCGCCCTTTTCAGGCGTCGCCTCTTTGTACTAAGGACGCCTTTCGAAGTCGTTTGTCATTCCAAACTAATTGTCACACGCATGTGTGGTATCGAACATCGCTCCACGTCTACACCCTGAGACTAGAAGCTTCCCAAACAGGAAGCTCTTGTATAAAAAAGAGGGATGACGCATGAGTGGACGGTTTCGCCGATGCTTCACAATAATTTTATTGATATTAGGCGGCGTCATCGCCGCACCTACAGCCTTCGCAGAGACGACCTATTCATTTAATTTGCCGGAACAAGCGCTCGCCGACTCACTGCGCGCGATCGGCCAGCAAACCGAAATGAATATCCTGTTCGAGCCGGAGGCGGTGAAGAATGCGCGCAGCCCCGCCCTTCACGGTCAATTTACAGTGGATGAAGCCATCCGCTTAGTGCTGGCCGGCACGAAGCTCGAAGCGCAGCACACCGCGGCGAGCAATTGGGTAATCAAGGTCAAATCAGCGCGCAGCACGACGCTACCGGCGACAAGTGCTGACACGCCGGGAAGCTCCGGAGCCGGCCTGGCTCAATCCAATTCCGGGGGCCCGCAGTACCAGCCGGCCGCTGGTCCGCAAAACACGGACACCTCAAATTCGACGTCTGAATCCTCTAAGAAAGAGGGGATCTCGGAAATCATCGTCACTGCTGAGAAGCACCGGGAGTACCTGCAGGAAGTACCCATACCGGTGACGGTGATCACCGCCGCCACGCTCACGGACAATAGTGATCTGCGGATCCAGGATTACTACACGCAAATCCCTTCTCTGAACCTCACGCAGGGCATTCAATCCTCCCAGGGCTTGAATCTGCGCGGTTTGTCGGCCGGTGTGCTCATCGATGATGTTCCGATATCCGGGGTCGTGCCCGATATCGATCCGGGTAATCTGGCGCGCATCGAGATCCTGCGAGGCCCGCAGGGAACCCTTTATGGGGCGAGCGGTTTGGGGGGGGGGCTCGTCAAATTCGTAACATTGGATCCCTCGACCGACGCAGTGAGTGGGCGTGTGGAGGCTGGGACTAATGACGTTCGTTACGGCTATGACTTGGGCTATAACGTTCGTGGCTCGGTAAATGTTCCGCTCACGGAGGACCTAGCCTTCCGTGCCAGCGCGTTTTGGCGTCAGGATGCAGGCTACATTGACAATTCATCTCGCGAAATCGACGGTATAAACAGAGATGACGCGCATGGGGGACAGCTGACCGCGCTGTGGCGGCCCTCTGACACGTTGTCCCTCCGGCTGAGCGCACTCTATCAGGACATCAAAGGCGGGAATAACTACGTCGAAACTTATGACGGCGTTACATTGCGTCCTCTGGGCGAGTTTCAGCAAAGCGATGTGGCGGGAACGGGTCCGTTCGAAAGGAAAACCGCGGCGTACAGTGCGGTGCTCAACGCGAAAGTTCTCGGCGCCGATCTGACCTCTCTGACTGGATATAACGTCAACACCGCCGCCGATTATTTCGACGTTACCAGTACGGTCGGCCCTCTGGCGCAGTTTCTTTTTGGTGTGGGTGGTGCCCCAATATTCAATTATCACAGAGCCACCAACGTGACCCAGGAGTTGAGGCTTGCGGCCTCCGTGGGCCAAAAATTCGATTGGCTGGTCGGAGCCTACTACTCGCACCAGGCAAACCCTTTTCAGCAGTACCTGCTAGCCACGAATCCCGTCACAGGTACCGTAGCCGGAGAACTTGCCGAGATTAACTTCCCGCAGCCCTACACCGAATACGCGGCCTTCGTCAACCTGACGTACCATTTCACGGATCGATTTGACGTGCAGGTCGGTGGACGCGAAAGCCGACTCACGCAGGACTTCAACGAAACCATTACTGGCCCCGCGACGCCGTTCGTGAGTCCCGATGCTTCGCCGTCACCCTATATTCAAACCACGCTCCACGCGCAGAGCCGCCCGTTTACCTATCTATTCACCCCGCGATTCAAGATTACGCCCGACTGGATGGTCTACGCCCGTTTGGCCTCGGGGTTTTCGCCCGGAGGGGGCAACATTCCGGGACCGGATGTGCCTGCTCAATATGGGCCGGAGAGGACCAATAATTATGAAATTGGCACGAAGGCTGACTTCCTCAACCGCACCGTTTCATTCGATGCTCCGGTTCACTACATCCAGTTTCGTGACATCCAACTGGGATTCATCAATTCCACGACCGATGCCTCCTACATTGCCAACGTGGGAAGTGCAAAGAGTCAGGGCGTAGAGCTGTCAGTGGAATCGAGGCCCGCGAGCGGTCTCAGACTTGCGGCGTGGGTAGTATTCAGCGATGCCGTGCTGACCGAGATCCCGCCAGGGGTGACGCTTACGGGTATCGTCGCGTCCCCCGGCGATAGTCTTCCCGACAGCAGTCGCTTTTCAGGTCACGTGTCGGTGGATCAGGAGTTTCCATTGTCCGGCGCGGTCAAGTCCGAGGACAATGTAAAGCGGCAAATCGCGCTGCCGTGGGTGAGCTTCGGGTCGGATGCGAGTGCTCCCGCTCCGGAGGGTGTGTTCCTCAAGGCGAGTGAGCATCCGCGCGCGTACGGGAACTTCTCGCACCTTCTGGCCAGGTACGTGCGCGAGGAAGGAGTGCTCTCCTTACAGGAGGCGATTCGTAAGCTGACGGCGCTGCCGGCCGCCAACCTGTCACTGCAACATCGTGGCCGGCTGATACCGGGATACTTTGCCGATATCGTGGCGTTCGACCCGGCAAAGATCCAGGACCACGCGACGTACGAGAACCCTCATCAACTTACCACTGGTGTCGAGGATGTGTGGGTGAACGGTGTCCGCGCTTTGCAGGACGGAGTCGCCACCGGAGCTGCCAGCGGCCGATTCGTGCGCGGGCGCGCCTGGTCAGGGGCCCCTGGCGGTGGATGCCGTGCATCCAGTCGGGATTGGCGTTGGGGAAACTAGGCGCCGAAATGATTCGCCATGGAAAGCCTAAGTGTTGGGCGTCTCCGATTGACGGCCCGCGTTGAGAAGTTCCCGCTCAAGAAGCCCTTTAACATCACCGGCTACAGGATGGTGGATACTGAAGTCGTCACCGTCGAGTTGGAAAAGGACGGTCACATCGGCCGGGGCGAAGCCTCCGGTGTTTACTATCGAAAATTCGATGACGCGACCAGCAATACGAGACAGATCAATGCCGTACGCCCTCTCGTATCGAGGTCGGTATCGAAGTGAAATCAGCCGCGTCGGTCATGCGGCGTGATTTCCTGGGACGGGAAGTGTGGCCAGCGACGGAGCGATTCGCACCCTGCAGGATTTCAAGGCTGCCGTCTATCGAGAATTGGCAGCTCGCTCATGGCCGGATTCACGTCGTCCGCAGTAACGGCCTATTTCGCCACCAGCACGATCGCGACCGTCAACACACCCATCGTGACAAGCAATACGTTGTGGCCCCAGCGGGCAATGAGTCCAAGCATGATCAATCTCCAAAAAACACATGACTCAAATTAGCGCACGAATAAAATCAACCGCACCATTATGGATCCGACCCTCAATATTCCCAAATCTCGCGTGATTCCGACTACGTTAATAAACGCGTTGGTAATCAACTGGTTATAATGTCAAAGGAGCTTTTTTCACCGTCGGGTGAAAACATATCTTCTGGGATAGATTTGGCCTCGGACACGCACTATGTCGATGCGTGACAACCCAATCGCCCGGGGGCGCTCACGCTCTATCGGCATGCCGAAACCAGTCCGGACTGCGTCGTCTCAATCGATGAAAACGCAACGATCCTGTTCGCCAATCCGGCACTCACTCGCATGTTCGGATTCTCGAGCGTATTCCATCCAAAATGGACAGTGATTCCAGGCCATCGTGGACAGGGCCGGGAGTCGGCGGCGATCGACGTCGATTCTTCTCGGGTGTCCATGATGTTTTGCTGGGATTGCGATTTTTCCGTGGTCGTCGCCGACTTTTTTGATCGGCAATACTCTCTACGCGTACCGCCCTTGAGATGCGGATCGCATGGCAGGTTCGCGCTAGAGTCGGGCGCAAGATTGGTTGCCGGCCCGGCCGCGCGCAGTGGCGGCACCTTCCCTGTTTTCGTGACGCGCCCAAGACGCGCCTCAGAGTAACCGGAACGATTTCCCGCGAACATGGCGACCTGTGTCGCGATCCTCGAGAGGCGTAGCCTTATCAATAGGCTCTGTCGCCATCGAGTTGGTGAAGCTTCGTATGGGGCTCCCCGAAGCGGCCACTCCTAGCCCCTGCGGGTGAGGAAAAATATGCCGCACTTTAGCGGCACGCGGAACTGCGGCACCTGTCAGTTGACCGATTTTATTGCATTCGTTGACTAATCGCGTAGACTCAGCCGACGCATAAATGCGGCACGCGCATGTGCGGCACTCGGAGGCAACTTGAGCGAACGCAAAATGTCAGGGAATCCCTTTCGGTACGGGCGCGCGGCCGACGTCCTCGTGGACCGGATCGACGAGCTCGCCCGCGTCGTCCGCGTCGGCGAGGAGTGTGGCACCCTGTTCCTGATTGGCCCGCGCCGCTTCGGGAAGACCTCAATCCTGCGGGCCGCTGAGGCCAAGCTCACCGACGCCGGCAGAGTTGTCCTCCGTTATGATGCCGAGGCCTTCGACGACATCGGCAGTCTCGCGGCGGCGCTCCTCGCTGGCGCCGTGCGCAAGTACTCCTCCGCCCTCGACCGGGCGCAGGCCATCGCCAAGAAGTTCTTCGTGGCGCTGAAGCCGAGCCTTACGCTCGATCCGTCAGACGGCAAGATCACCGTGGCCGTCGGCGTTGAGCCAGGCGCTCGCCTGGGTGCTGTCCCGCTTTTCACGGATGTCTTGAATGGCATCGAGCGGCTCGCGGCCGAAGACGGTCGTCCCGCGCTCGTCGTCGTCGATGAGTTCCAGCAGGTCGTCACCGAGGCCGGCGAGAAGGCGGAGCGTCAAATCCGCGCGGCGGTGCAGAGGCACCGGGCGGTCGGCTACGTGTTCGCGGGCTCGAGCTCGCGGATGATGACGGAAATGGTCGCGACCTCGAACCGCGCATTTTGGCAGCTCGGCGACCAGATGCACTTGGGCCCCATCCCGCGCCCGGCTTTCGGCGATTTCCTGCGCAAGGGCTTCGAGTCTGTGGGGGCCACTATCGCAATTGGTGCGCTTGAACACATCCTCGACTTGGGCGAGGACGTCCCCTATAACGTGCAGCAGCTCGCAAACGAATGCTGGGTACTCATCACGGACAACCGGCGCAGGCACCTGACAGCCACGCTCGTTGACGAGGCGCTCGGCCGCGTCGTTTCAATGCAGCACGTCAGCTACCTGCAGCGGTGGCTCCTCCTGGCGCGCGCCCAGAAGCAGACCCTTCGGATCGTGAGCGAGGAGCCGATCGGGTTCGAGCTTTCCGCGGCGGCGTTCCGGCATGGGCTACCGCGCACCACGATGCAGCGCGCGCTCGAGGCGCTCGAGCGGCAGCATTTCCTGCGCCAGGATCTCGGCGGGACTGCGGCAACCTGGCGCTTCGAGGACCCGTTCATGCGGGCATGGCTTGCTACGCTCGAGAATCAGTGATCGCATCAGCGCTTTGCTTTAGGCTTCCTTCAGGCACCCGCTCGCACGGGAAACCCGTGTTGGGCGGTCAACGTCAGCAGCACAAGTTGAGCACCGAGGTCGAGCGAGCAATACCTCGTCGCCAGCAGCCCGCGCTCAGAAGGGCTTCGATGCGTGGCCCGATGAAGAAAGGGGTGCTCTGAAGCCATCGCCAGCTCCTGTACCCCTCTGGCGGCGATCTTAATGCTGGATGCGAACGGCCAGATCGCGGCTGACTTTCTCGAGAAAATCACATCAAGGGGCTCCGATCTTCACCCACCCGCTGCACCACCCGGCGAACGCTACGCTCTTTCCCGCGAAGAGCGCGCAGGAACCCATCGAATCTCCCGTCTTCTTATAGAGCGAGCAATTCCCGCAATATGCATCGGACTTCGCCGATTTTGTAACGTAATCGCGCCCTTTCGCGGCCGGATCACTCGGATCCAGTGCCGGCAAGTCGGCATGAGCAGCGCCACTGATAAAGAGGCCTGCAACCGGAACGAGCGCGCCTGCAATCAGGCCGCCCTTCACCAGCGCACGCCGTGTAATCACTCTATCCATGTTCATGGCCCTCTTGGCAATGACGTTCCAGACCCTGTGCAATCAACGAAGCCAGACCAATAACGAGCATGTCCATGCCGACACTCAATGTCTGTACGTTGTCGAACATACGCGTTGCATCCAACACTCGCTGCTTCGTGGCCGCCAACCCGCTCCGGCGAACTGTTCAACTGTAAGCATCCTGACAATCGGCCGGTCTACGCCGAACGGGCCGTCCGCCTGGCGCGCATTCGCACTCCATCTGGCTCCTGCCAGCCGTGCGCACCAAATTGCCTGAAGCTGCCGTTCACGAGCGGCACCGGTCGGTCTGCTCAATCAGCTCAGATCGAGGTGCCGCACTCGGCTATCGCGGCAACTGGACACGGATGGGATACCGGGACGACCGCAAACGAGAAGGCATTCCTGCGCATCGAACTCCCGCTGTTGTTAAGGGTTGTCCGATGTCTGCCCCTGAACGGTGAGCATGCCATACCCGGTGAGGTTTGAGGGCAAACGTCGGACAAGCCCCAAGGGAGGAAACCGCGGAATCGTGCTGAGGAGGTCAGCAGCGGCGATAGGCCCGATGTCGCCGGCGCCCCAGTGACGCACACCCTTAAGGAATGTTGGCGCCGAGGGATGCGGACTCAAACGACGGATCCGGGTGCCTTGAACGCAAAGGCGAAAAATGCAGCGACGCCGAGGAATGCGAACGCGACGAGATAATTCCACGCGAGCTTCTCCTTGAGAAAGAAGACCGCGAACACGATGAACACCGAGATCGTGATCACCTCTTGGATGATCTTGAGTTGAAATCCAGAGAACTGGACGAAGCCGAGGCGATTGGCGGGCACCGCTAAACAATACTCGAACAGGGCGATCCCCCAGGAAATGAGGATCGCCTTCCAGAGCGGCCAATCGTGCCCGTACTTCAGATGGCCGTACCAAGCGAAGGTCATGAAGACGTTCGACAGCATCAAAAGAAATATCGTGCTCATAGGTGCTCGTTGAGAAAACTTTTGTCTCGTGTCTCAGGCATGAAGAAGTAAAGAATACTGAAGGCCATCGCTGCAATTGCCGCGAGAAACAGGAATCCGGCATTAAAGCGTGCGTCGAACAAGTGGTGACCGACGATTCCGAGCGAGATGGCGCAGACGGCCGGGCCGAAAAGGCTTGAGGTAGCGCCGATCAGCACCTGGGCCGACATGACCGACCAGAAGGTTGGTACGAACGCTACTAGCAGGGCGCCTAATGCCAGTGCGCCGACGCCGGCGGCGATTAGCGTGCGTTTGGCGTGGATATAGTCCACGAGAGCACCTGCGGGCGTTTGGGTCAGGATTCACGCGACTCCTCCGGCGGTCAGCGCGAGCCCCACGCGCTCTTCGTTCCAGCCGTAGGCCGCCAGGTAGATAGCGAGGAATGGACCGACACCGGTCTGAACGTCGGCGAGAAAGAAATTCAACCAGTCGAGGCCGCGCTGGGTTCGTCTGTGAGCCGGAGGAACGTCGTTTGCTTCAGACGCCATTCCGGCAATGTGAACATTGGAACCTTGAACCGCCAAGAGTGGTCTCATTAGTGAATGCGATTAGTGGAAGGCTACTCGTTGGTACGACAATCCCTGGCATTGCAGAATCTCACAGCCTAGCATAGCGCTCTGTGCGACAGCGTACGGTGTATTCTGAAGCAAGGATTCAAAGTGCGAACTCGTGGCAGTTAACCTGGAGGATCGATCAGTGGCATCGAAGCAAGAAGAATCCGTTAATGGAGAATTTCAGTACCTCATCTTCAGCCCGAAGGGAGCGGTAGAAGGCGTGCTGCTCGATGTTGAGCGCGAGCCGACTCAGATCGTATTCGATCGTCACGACGAGGAGTCCTCCGGTGACTTCGAGACTTTGAAGCAAGGGCAGAAGGTAGTTGTCAGGGCGAAACGCGAGGGTCCGTCACCAAAGGGCGAGAGCAAGCACGCTGTGTTTGGGTACGTTCGGCTCATATCAATCGACGGCCGTAAGCCTAACAAGCGCAAGGCCGCCAAGGGTGCCGCATTCACCGGTGTCGTAACTCGATTCAACTACGCGAGGCACGGCGAGCCCAACGGTGTCGTGCTGGACACGGGTGATTTTGTCCACACGAAGCCGGAAGGGCTTGTCGGGCTAAAATTGAAGGTGGGCGACAAGGTGAGCGCCGACGGCGAATCTCGTTCGTTGGAAGTTGGTGGAGGCAGGGTCGTGGAGGCCGTGCGGGTGAACGGCAAGCGCATTAAGAAGTCTTGATCGCGGTCGCGATGCGGGGCGAGGTCATCAATCAAAGCGCATTGCCTCGCCTGACTTGTTACCAATCGGAGCAGGGCGCAACGTCCGGCAGATGTGGTAAGGCAACGGCGGACATCTCAGGACCTTGCGCTCCTTGAGTGATGGCACGCACGTTGCTGACATAGGATGTCCCTAGCCTTCTCCTCAATTTGGTATCTAACCGGCGACCAGCCGATACCCTACCCCTACCTCCGTAAGGAGATAGACGGGGCGTGCAGGATCACCCTCCAGTTTCCGCCTCAAATCAGCGATATACGTTCGAACATGGTGATACTGGTCGACTTTGCCCGGACCCCACACATCGCGCAGTAAGTGACGGTAGGTAACGACCTTGCCCGCGTTTCTAATCAGTACGGAAAGTAGCCGATACTCGATTGGCGTCAGATGAATTTCCTGTTCTTTGACAAAAACTTGGCGGCGAAGTAGATCGACGCGCAGCTCGCCATTGGCGAATGTATCTCTCGACTCCGGTCGACCATGAATGGCTGCATGTCGCAGCGCCGCTCGTATGCGCGCGAGCAGCTCGCCGACGGTGAAGGGCTTGGTCACATAATCGTCGGCACCTGCATCGAGCGCGGCGATCTTGTCGCTCTCTTGGGAGCGTGCAGACAGTACAATGATCGGAACCGCCGACCATTTGCGCACTCCGCGGATCACTTCGATGCCGTCGCGATCGGGAAGCCCCAAATCCACTAATAGTAGATCAGGCCGATAAGTCTCCGCGTCCAGCAAGCCTTGACCCGCCGACTCTGTCTCGACACAGCGAAAGCCATTCGCCTCGAGCATCGCACGGAGAACACGACGTAGCTGCGACTCGTCCTCGATCACGATGATGGTGGGGCGCTCGGAAGTCACGTAACTCGTCCTTCTGCGTGCTCTTTTGAGGCCAGTGTGATAGGCAGTGTCATCAAGAAGACTGCGCCGCTTTCAGGTCGAGTCTCAGTCCATATGCGTCCACCGTGTGCTTCAATGATGGCCTTGCAAATTGCAAGGCCAAGCCCAGTGCCCGCCACCGCGCCCTCCGCTTGAACTCGATAGAATTTCTCGAAAATAAATTGCTCCAATCCTTTCGGAACCCCGGGGCCGTCGTCCATGACCTTGACTTTGATCTCGCTGCCTTGAACGGATGCGGATACATTGATGTGGGCGTCTATTGCCGTATATTTCGCCGCATTTTCCAATAGATTGATCAATACCTTCTCGAATAGCACGCCATCGACATGAAGCATCGGCAAATCGTGGGGGATATAGATACTCACCGCACGTTGCCCAAGTTGACCCTTCAACCGACCGAGTACCGCGCCCACGATTTCTTCCAACGGGTACCACTGCCGATCGAGCTGCACCGGCCCCGATTCGAGCTTTGTCATATCAAGTATGTTGTTGACGATGTGCGTCATGCGCAGGGCTTCGTCGTTTATCGTCTGAACCATTTGTCGTTGCGGACCCGCGGGTAGCTGGCCCTCACCTTCCAGCAAACTACCGGCGCTGCTGCCCATCACCGATAACGGGCTCCTCAGATCGTGAGAGATCGAGCTCAATAATGAGTTCCGCAGGCGCTCGTTCTGGGCGGCGAATGCGGAGTCATGCGCCTGCAGCCGTAGTTGTTCCCGCTCAACCGCAACAGCGATCGGGTTCGCAAATGTCTCGAGCAGATGTCTCCGTTCTGAAACGAGGATCTGCCTGCGATTCACACAATGCACAATCAGCACACCAACAACCCCACGAGTTCCATTGAGCGGCAGATACAATCCATCTACAGCCGGCAATACATTTGTCCCACAGCCGGCGATCTCATTTCGCGTGAATACCCAATCTGCGATTGACGTATCGGTCCATCCGGCCTCTGCCGGATCATCGGTTCTTCCGAGTAAGCGCATGGTGCCGTCGGAGCTCTTGAGACGAATCAACGCTTGCGCATCGAACACGTGGGCAATGTGCGCGCGCACACAGGTTGCGATGTCATCGAGAGATGCGACAACTGCCAGCTTGCGCGTCATTGCATAAAGCGCCGCGGTGCGGCGTTCGCGGTCTGTCGCGACGCGCGCCTGACGACGCAAACCGTCGGCGAGCGCGCTAATCACTAACCCCACGGTCAACAGGACGACAGCCGTGAGCAAATATTCGGTGTCACTGATGGCAAAGGAATAGATCGGCGGAATGAAAAGGAAATCGAAGGCGAGAGTGCCGAGTACGGCGGTCACGACGGAGGCTCTGCGGTCAAATCGGGTCGCAGCCAGCACAACGCCCAATAGATACACCATGGCGAGGTTGGTCGGCGCGAGCCATTTGAACATGACTGCAGCCACTGCAGTGCAGCCTGTGGTGATCGACACTCCCGCGAGATAACTGTGCCATGGCGGTATCTTGCCGTCCGATTCACTCTTGACGGCGACCCCGCGAAGTGCGTGCTGACTTAGAATGGGTTGTCGTCGCGGGTGGACGCCCGGGTCTCCGCTGATCTGCACGTCAATGCTGCCGCTGCGCGCAACGATGTCGTCGATCACAGAGCTCATCAACCCGCGCTGCCAACTCTGGCGCAACGGCTTGCCCAATATGATGTGCGTCACCTTGCGTGCCTGGGCGAACTCGATTATTTGTGAAGCGATGGGGGCGCGTCCCGTTAGCGTCACTGTCTCGGCACCGTACTGCTCGGCAAGGCGCAGGATACGCAGCGCTTCCTCTCGCGCTCGAACCGAGGAGCGCCAAGTCAGCGGCATCTCCACGTGCAACGCAATCCAATTCGCATCGAGGTTTTGCGCGGCAAATTGGCCGGCGCGAACTAGCCGCTCGCCCATTGGTCCGGGGCCAATGCAGACAAGAACACGGTCTTGAGTCGGACGTGGCAAGTCAATGGGCGGATGGCCCTCGCGTGCCGTCTCTTTGGTTAGGTGCGCAATCACTCCCTCCCGATCAATTCTACGCTTGCTCATAATATTTATTCCAATCAAGCCCGCGATCGGACACTGTATTCCACCCCCAAATGATAATCCTCGTGTTCGCAAGCTTCCATATACGTAAGTGCGGTTCGTCGACACCGCGTCATCAAACAGAGCCGCATCTGGAAAAAGCCTCGTGTGGAAATGTCCACACAAACTTTATACCTCTGCTCCTACTATTCGCGCGGGAATGGCGGAGGCGGCGTCGCCGATGTCTTTCTTGTGCTGCCCCGTGCCGGCGGGTACGTGCTTTTCCATACAGATCTTTGCGGGAACAGTGCTGCGGTGAACGGCAAAGGCTCCGACAGCGGCAACGTGCTGGCACGGTAAACAAAATGAGGAATGTCTCCATGTTCAACCTTCTATCGTGTCTCAAGTGGATTGCTGGCTTACTGTCATCGCTAACTCTGTTGGCACCGATTGCTGCGGCAGAGATGCCGAGCACCGCGCCGCAGCCTCAGGCGACCACGTCGGGCGGTACTGCGGCACAATCTGCCGACCAGCGGATCACGGAACTCAGCCGTGAGGTCGAGAACTTGAAGAACCTCGTACACCAGCTCCAGGACCAGGTATCTAAAGAGCCTGCTGCGCCGGTGACCGGCACGACCGTCCTCTCAGCACCGGCGCAAGATACGGGCGCGACAGTCTCCTCAGCAACAGCCCCCGCTGCCGTCGGGGCTTCGGGGAGCGCTGCGGCTGAGCCGCCGAAGGTCACCGCGGACTTGCTTCGCGGCATGACCATTAATGCCATGCTCGATGGCTACTACGAATACAACACCAACGCCCCCATCGGACGCGTGAATTACTTGCGTGCGTATGATGTGAGCAGTAACAGTTTCAGTCTCAACCAAGCCGATCTCGTCGTCGAGAGTGCGCCGGATCCGGCGACTGATAAGCGGGTCGGAATGCGACTCGATCTGCAATATGGCCAGGCGACTTCAACCCTGCAGGGCAACCCCGCCAACGAACTGAGACCGGACGTGTACCGGGCCCTATTCCAGGCCTACGGGACATATGTCTTCCCGGTCGGCAAGGGACTTACCGTGGATTTCGGCAAGTGGGCAAGTTCCCTGGGAATCGAGGGCAATTACACCAAGGATCAGCTGAATTATTCGAGGTCTTATTGGTTTAATTATTTGCCATTCTACCATACGGGTATTCGTGCCAAATATGTCGTCAACGACGAGTTGGCAATCAACGCGTGGATCACGAATGGTACGCAGCAGACGGAGGCATTCAATAATTACAAAGACCAGCTCTTGGGGTTCGTGCTGACGCCGACGCCGGCGGTTACGTGGACCTTCAACTACTATCAAGGCCAGGAGCACCCGGACGTGATTTATCTGCAGAGTCCGGGTCCCGGTCAGCAGAATCTGCCAAATCAGCAGGGGACGTATATCCTACCCATTGCCAATCCGCCGGACGGCAAGCTGCAAATTACCGATAGCTATGTCACCTGGCAGGTATCGAAGGCGATCACGCTCGCCGCAGAGGCGGATTACGTGCAGGAGCGCCTGTACTCTTATTCGATGCCGCAACACGTCACGGGGGGTGCACTCTATGGCGGTTATCAACTGACCCCGAAGGTGGCGCTCGCGGCGCGCGTTGAGTATCTAGCCGATGTCGGCGGCCTTTTCAGCGGCACTCCCCAATACCTCAAGGAGGGGACGCTGACCCTCGACTACCGTCCGGCCGACGGTTTCCTGATGCGCGGTGAGTTCCGTCGCGACCAATCCAACCAGCACTATTTTCTTGGCAGCAGCCTCGGTGTCCTAGAGGCCTCACAACCGACAATTGGGTTCGGGCTTGTGTGGTGGTTCGGCCAGAAGGAAGGTGCTTGGTGAGTGCGCAGGGAGTGGCGCGACGCCGGCAGAAAGGAAAATTTCTACAAGAACTTTATATCCTAGCGGATAGCATTCCCTCGGGATCTGACGGAGCTTATATCGCGGATTGGTTCTTGGTGTTGACGCTCACCGGCCAATACGTGTTTTCCCGTACAGAAGTTTGTAGGAGCAGTGCTACTGTGAACGGAATTTTCCTCGGGAGGGTGTAGGGATGGACGCTATCTATCTACTGATTCTAGTCGGTCTATATTTGGCCACCCACGGTCTCGTGTGGGCGTTCAGTCGCCTAGGAAAGACGTCATGACCATGATGTATTGGCTCGCAGCGCCGCTTGCGCTGTTCTTGCTTGTCTACCTTCTATTTGCGCTTCTGCGCGCGGAGCGATTCTGATGGACGCCAGCACAATGTTTGGCGTGCTGCTGGTGGCGTTCCTCGCCATTGTCGTGCTGTGCGTCAAGCCGCTCGGCAGTTACATCGCCGATGTCATGCAAGGGCGACCCAATTTCGCCTTGCGTGCCGGTGGCCGGGTCGAAGGTCTTCTCTATCGCCTCTGTGGGGTCGATTCCGCAGAGGAGATGTCCTGGACGCAATACGCGATTGCATTGCTGCTTTTCAATGTGCTGGGCGCAGTCGTCGTCTATGGGTTGCAGCGCCTGCAGATCTTCTTTCCGCTCAACCCGCAAAAGTTCGCGGCGGTCAGCCCGGACTCGTCATTCAACACCGCGATTAGTTTCATTACCAACACCAACTGGCAGGGGTACTCCGGCGAGTCGACCATGGGCTACCTTGTGCAGATGGCAGGACTCGCAGTGCAGAACTTCCTGTCCGCGGCGACGGGCATCGCGGTCGCCATCGCCCTGATCCGTGGTTTCGCGCGGCACACGGTCAATACGATCGGTAACTTCTGGGTAGACGTGACGCGCTCAACCCTCTACGTCTTGTTGCCGCTCTCCGTGGTGCTCGCGCTCGCGCTCGCGAGCCAAGGTGTAATCGAGAATTTCGCCGGCTACAAGGACGCGACGACCGTCGAGAAGATTACCTATCAGAATCCGAAGACCGACGCGGCCGGCAACCCCATCAAGGACGCGGCGGGCAACGCCGTGACCGAGACGGCGATGACTCAGACACAGACGCTGCCGATGGGACCGATCGCCTCGCAGGAGGCCATCAAGGAACTTGGCACCAACGGGGGCGGCTTCACCAACGCGAATTCTGCGCATCCGTACGAGAATCCGACGCCCTTGACGAATTTACTGGAGATGTTGGCGATTCTCCTGATCCCGTTTGCTCTCACCTATACGTTCGGCAAAATGGTCGGGGATACCCGCCAGGGCTGGGTGATCCTGGCCGCCATGCTGATCCTGTTCGTGCCGCTCGTGATCCTCGCTTTCCACAGCGAGCAAGTCGGCAACCCTCTCATCGCGAAGCAGGGCATTGACCAGGTCGCGAGCACCCTCCAGGCGGGCGGCAACATGGAGGGCAAGGAGACCCGCTTCGGCATCGCCGCCTCTTCGCTCTTTGCGGCGGCCGCGACGGGGACTTCCACCGGCGCGGTGAACACGATGCACGACTCGATGACGCCGCTGGGTGGCTTCGTGCCGATGTTCCTCATGCAGCTCGGCGAGGTCGCGCCAGGCGGGGTCGGCACGGGCGTGTACTCGATACTGATATTCGCTATTTTGGGCGTCTTCATTGCCGGATTAATGATCGGTAGGACTCCTGAATACCTGGGAAAGAAGATCGAGGCATTCGAGATGAAGATGGCCTCAGTCTTTATTCTGACGACCCCGTTTGTCGTGCTACTGGGTACTGCGGTTGCCGTCATGACGGTCGCCGGCAAGGCCGGCGTCGGCAATCCCGGCGCGCACGGCTTCAGCGAGATTCTGTATGCGTTCACCTCAGCTGCCAACAACAACGGTAGCGCGTTCGGTGGCCTTACGGCGAGCACGGTTTTTTATAACGTAGCCACCGGCCTTGCGATGTTCATCGGCCGGTTCTGGCCGATCATGGCGGCGCTCGCCATCGCCGGATCGCTGGCGGCGAAGAAGCGGGTCCCAGTCACCGAAGGCACGATGCCGACGCATGGACCCTTGTTCGTGACGCTGCTCATCGGCTCCATCCTGTTAATCGGTGTCCTAACCTATGTCCCGGCGCTGGCGCTGGGACCGGTCGTCGAGCACTTCATGCTCGCGGCTGCCAAGTAACGAGATCCTTATGTCGCGGCAACAACTCTCGCTCTATGATCGCAAGCTCATCGGACCCGCGCTCCTTGGGGCCGTCAAGAAGCTCGACCCGCGAACCCAATGGCGTAATCCTGTGATGTTCGTGGTGTATCTCGGCACGATCGTGACAGCGATCCTCTACGGCCAGGCACTCGCGGGCCACGGAGAAGCGCCCGCCGGCTTCATTCTGGCCATTACCATCTGGCTGCTGTTCACCGTTCTTTTCGCCAACTTCGCTGAAGCGCTCGCCGAGGGCCGCAGTCGTGCACAGGCCTCCGCGCTGCGCAACATGCGCCAAACCGTGATGGCCAAACGCCTTGTAAAAAATAGTCCGGGCGCGCGACAGACGACGCTCGTCAAGGCGGAAGATCTAAGGAAGGGCGACGTCGTACTGGTCGAGACCCATGACACCATCCCGGCCGACGGCGAAGTCATCGAGGGCGTCGCCTCGGTCGACGAAAGCGCCATCACGGGCGAATCGGCGCCGGTCATTCGCGAATCGGGCGGCGACTTCTCGTCGGTGACCGGCGGCACGCGAGTGCTATCGGACTGGCTGGTGGTGCGAGTATCGGTTAATCCCGGAGAAACGTTTCTCGACCGGATGATCTCAATGGTCGAAACGGCGAAGCGGCAGAAGACCCCCAATGAGATTGCGCTGACCATCCTGCTGGTGGCGTTGACTCTCGTCTTTCTCATCGTGATTGTGACCCTCTTGCCGTTCTCGCTGTTCGCCGTTGAGGCCAGCAAGGCGGGAACCCCAATCACGATGACCGCACTCGTGGCGCTGTTGGTGTGCCTCATTCCCACGACGATAGGCGGCCTGTTGTCGGCGATCGGGGTAGCCGGCATGAGCCGGATGATGCAGGCAAACGTCATCGCGACCTCCGGTCGCGCCGTGGAGGCAGCCGGCGACGTCGATGTGCTGCTCCTCGATAAGACGGGCACCATTACGCTCGGCAATCGACAGGCTACTGTGTTCCTGCCTGCGCCCGGCGTGACGGAGCAGGAACTGGCCGATGCGGCTCAACTGGCTTCGCTAGCCGATGAGACCCCGGAAGGGCGCAGCATCGTCGTACTCGCCAAGCAGCGCTTCAATCTGCGTGAGCGCGACTTGGGCACGCTCGGCGCGAAATTCGTGCCGTTTTCGGCCCACACGCGCATGAGCGGCGTCGATATCGGCGAACGCCAGATCCGCAAGGGCGCTCCCGGTGAGATCATCAAGTATGCCGAGGCGCTCGGCAAGGAATGCCCGCCGTTGGTCGAGGAAGACGTACAGCGCGTCGCCCGCCAAGGCAGTACTCCGCTGGTCGTCGTCGACGGCGGCCGTGTGCTCGGGGTCATCGAGCTCAAGGACATCGTCAAGGGCGGCATCAAGGAACGTTTCGCGGACCTGCGGCGCATGGGCATCAAGACCATCATGATCACCGGCGACAATCGCCTCACCGCGGCGGCGATCGCCGCTGAGGCCGGGGTCGATGACTTTCTCGCTGAAGCGACGCCTGAAGCCAAACTCAAACTAATCCGCGAATATCAAGCTCAAGGACGCCTCGTCGCCATGACCGGCGACGNNCCGACCAAGCTCATCGAGATCGTAGAGACGGGTAAGCAGATGCTGATGACGCGCGGTGCGCTGACGACATTCTCGATCGCCAATGACGTCGCGAAGTACTTTGCGATTATTCCAGCCGCCTTTGCGATGACTTACCCACAGCTCGGTGCGCTCAACATCATGCATCTGGCGACACCCAATTCCGCCATCTTGTCGGCGGTGATCTTCAACGCCCTCGTCATCGTCGTCTTGATTCCGCTCGCCATCAAGGGCGTGAAGTACCGGGCGCTCGGCGCGGGTCCTCTCCTGCGGCAAAACCTGCTCATCTATGGGCTGGGCGGCATCATCGTGCCGTTCCCCGGCATCAAACTCATCGACATGATCCTGTCCGCCGCCGGCTGGGCTTGAGGAGAATAAGTATGTTCGTGCGACTCATTCGGCCCGCGGTCAGTCTCCTTGCGCTGATGACGGTCCTTCTCGGCATCGTGTATCCGCTCGTCATCACCGGCGTGGCGAAAGTAGCCTTCCCGCGCCAGGCCGAAGGCAGCCTGATCTATAACGACGGCAAGCTCATCGGATCGACGTTAATCGGCCAGAGTTTCTCGGATCCCAAGTATTTCTGGGGACGACCGTCCGCCACCACCCCTCAGCCCTACAACGGCCTCGCCTCAACGGGATCGAACTTAGGGCCGCTCAACCCCGCATTGCTCGATGCGGTCAAGGCGAACGCCAAAGCGCTGCATGACGCCGACCCCGACAACCGGCAGTCGATTCCGGTGGATCTCGTGACCGCGTCGGCAAGCGGTCTCGATCCGGACATTAGCCCTGCAGCAGCGCAATATCAGGCCGCTCGCGTGGCTCGCGCTCGGAATCTTGCGCTCGCGCCGGTCGAGGCACTGATCAAGACGCACGAACGGGGGCGTCTGTTCGGCTTGATCGGCGAGCGGCGAATTAATGTTCTCGAACTCAATCTCGCGCTCGATCGGTTGCGCTGATCGCAAGGAGACTCGCGTTGAACGAGCAAAAGTAACGGAACCCGTGGGTAAGCAATGGCTGAGACCGAGCGCCGCAATCCGGACGAACTGCTGGCTGACGTCCAGCGGCAAGCCGCGCGCGCGCGGCGCGGACGGCTGAGGATTTTCTTCGGCGCCTCGGCCGGGGTGGGTAAGACCTACTCGATGTTGGAAGCGGCCCGGGGGGCACGCGCTGGCGGGGCGGATATCGTCGTCGGCTACGTCGAACCCCATGGGCGCCTCGAGACGGAGCGCTTGCTCGAGGGTCTCGAGCAGCTGCCGTTCCTGGAGGTCGGTTACCGCGGCATTACTCGACGCGAATTCGATCTCGACGCTGCTCTGCGACGCGCGCCCGCGATCGTGCTCGTCGATGAGCTTGCGCACTCGAATATCGCCGAGGGCGAGCCGCTGCCGCGGCATGCCAAGCGCTGGCAGGACGTTGAGGAACTACTAGACGCCGGCATCGGCGTCTGGACAACGCTCAATGTTCAGCATCTCGAGAGCTTGAACGACGTCGTCGCCGGCATCACAGGTGTCCGTCAGCAAGAGACGCTCCCGGATCGAATATTCGACGAAGCGGATGAAGTTGAGATCATCGACCTGCCGCCCGACGACCTGCTGGCCCGTCTGAAGGCGGGCAAAGTGTATGCCGCCGACCGCGTGAGTACCGCGACCGAGCGGTTCTTCCGTAAACCGAACCTTCTCGCATTGCGCGAACTCGCCCTTCGTCGCACCGCGGACCGGGTGGACGCCGCGGCCCTGGAGTTTGCGGGTCAGGCACCGACCTCGCGTCCCTGGCTGGCGCGCGATCGATTCCTGATCGCCGTCACACTCGATGGCCAGGCGGAGCAACTGGTGCGCATCGGCAAGCGCTTTGCCGATGCGCTCGATGCGGAGTGGCTCGTGGTCTCGGTCGAGACGCCGCAGCTTCTGAAGCTCTCCGGCAACGAACGGAACCGGCGAATCGATGTCTTGCGCCTCGCCGAATCGCTGGGTGCCGAAACGGTGACGCTTGACGGTCCGTCGGCCGCCAACACGCTGCTCGAGTATGCACGCCTCCGCAATGTCACGCGAATCGTGATCGGCGAAGCGAAGCGAACGGGCTGGCGCGCGTGGCTGCGACGCTCAACGACAACCGAACTCGTGCGCCGGGGACGCGGCTTTGACGTGTCGGTGATTGCGCGGAGCGAGACGCACGCCCTTAGGCGACAGGAAGTTCTCGACAGTGCTCCGGCCCCGATTCGGTGGGAACGCTACTGGGCGGCGCTCCTGATCTGCGCATGCTGCACGGGGATCGCGGCAGTCATGTATCCCTATTTCGAGCTGACCAACCTCGTCATGGTGTACCTGCTTGGGGCAACCGTCGCCGCCTTGAGACTCGGACGCGGTCCGGCCAGCCTCGCTGCGGTCGCCAACGTCGCCGCACTCGATTTCTGCTTCGTGACGCCGCGGTTCAGCTTTGCAGTAGGTGACTTTCAGTACCTCGTCACGTTTGCGGTGATGCTCGTGATGGCGCTCATCATCGCCAACCTCGTGGCGAACGTCCGCTCGCAGACGCGAGTCGCCGGCGCCCGCGAACGCCGGACCTCGTTGCTCTACGCGATGAGCAGGGAACTTGCCGCGACCCTCAGCTTTGGCAACCTGGCGCGGGTCGCCATCAAACACGTGGCCGAGAGCTTTGCAAGCCGCGCGACCGTGCTGTTGCCGGCCGCGGACGGGCACTTGCGTCATCTGCAGGGGGTGGAACTCGCCGGGTCGCTCGGAGGCGCTGATCTTTCCGTCGCCCAATGGGTTTTCGACCATGGCCGGCCGGCGGGGCTCGGGACCGACACGCTTCCTGGCGCCGCTGCTCAATACCTGCCGCTGACGGGCACGCACCAGACGCTCGGTGTGCTCGCTGTCCAACCAATCCAGCGTCGCCGCCTGCTGCTTCCGGAGCAGCGCCACCTCCTCGAGACCTTCGCCGGCCAGATAGCGCTGGCGATCGAACGGGCCCAGCGGGCCGAGGAGGCCGAGGCCGCACGCGTCGCCGTGGAAACGGAAAGTCTGCGCAATACACTGCTGGCGTCAATCTCGCACGACCTGCGTGCGCCGCTGGCGGCGATCACGGAGGCGAGCCGTGCGCTCAATGACCCGGACCTGGCACCCGACGCAGAATCGCGCATACAACTCACCCGGACAATTGCTGCCAAGACGCGGGAAATGTCCGAGCTCATCTCTAACGTACTCGATCTGATGAGTTTCGAGGTTGGCCAAGTGCACCTGCGCCGCGACTGGCAAAGCGTAGAAGATCTCTTGCGTACCGCGCTCGGGCGCCTCGAGGGTCGCTTCAGCGAGCGCCCGGTCGATGTTGCCTTGCCGGTCGGGCTGCCTTCCGTGAACGTCGATGCACCGCTCGTCACGCGGGTCCTCGTCAATCTCCTCGAGAACGCCATTAAGCATACGCCGCCAGGAACACGGATCACTGTTTCTGCGGGACTCGAGGGTGAGACGGTGCGCCTTGTGGTCGACGACACCGGTCCGGGACTGCCGCCGGGTGAACCGGAGCGGTTATTTGCGAAGTTCCAGCGCGGCCGCGACGACGTTGATGTCGGTGGCTCCGGCTTGGGGCTTGCGATCTGCAGAGCCATTGTCAATGCGCATGGCGGGCACATCTCTGCCATGCAGCGGCCGGGAGGCGGCGCACGGTTCATGTTTACTTTGCCAACCACGGCGCCCGCGCCGTAAGTTGCCGTCCATTGGGCCAGCCATGAGCGCTGACACGCTCCTTCGAGTCCTTCTGTTTCTGGTCGTTAGATAGCCGTGGCTCGGGGCTTGGCCGTACCGAGCCACCGAGGCGCGCGCGCCTCGATGAGTTGCTCAAAAGTATGTTTTCCGCAGGGCGCGGTCATAGGCAGAGCAGACGCTCTGTCCTTGTGATGCATTGCCGGATTCCCATTCGTTTGTGTGACAAATTCGAAGCCTCGCAATTGGGCATTGCGTCAATGAGTGCTATACGTCAATGAGTGATATCGACAGCTCCGCTCAATCCCCGTGCGTACGCAATTGCTGCCTGGACGATGACCTTACCTGCCTCGGCTGCTTTCGATCCTTGGAGGAGATCAAAGAGTGGGGGATTGCCGATGATCATCGGCGCCGCATCATTCTGCAAAACGCCAAGCAACGGAGAGAGGCGGATGAGGTCGTTCCCGAATGCCACCGAACGTCGGAATAGCGGGCCCGAGGGGACAAACCTCGAACCACGAAGATACGGCATACCAACTGCTGCAACGTTTTCCGCTCATCTGATCGTGGCGTTGAGCGTCATCGGCGAAGTGCCTTGATCGACCAAGCGCAGCTGGAACTCGCGCAGCTGCTCGACCGTTGCGGTATCCGGTGGTCTGCGCAAATAGCTCGCCGGTCGTCGAACACTGCGGATGTGAATGTCCCAGCGGTTGTGATTCACCCGGTCCAAACGCGATTTCTGCCATGAGATCCCAAATTGAAGTAAGAGCGCCGGTCAGGGTATCTGAGCCATTTCACCGTTGAGGTATGGAAATGGCAGGAGTGAATCATGTGCAAGTCTGGCAGACGTCACAGATCTTCGTTCCCCAAGGCGCTTATACTTTTGCCTCGAATAAGCAAACCGGTGCCCTTCGTTCCCTGATTCAGCGAATGAACTGGCCGAATGGATGAACGATAGAACAAGGAAATCTTAATCATGTGGCCATTCTCCACTCCCGGTATTTGCGTTTATGACTGGTCGGCCTGGAAGGGGATGCTGATCAGCAACGTCGACAAGCATGCACAGCGTATTCGCGCTCGCTTTGAGGAATCGCCACGGCGACTCCTGCGGCGGCTGCCACGCGGCACCAATCGGCTTTTGTTCCATCTCGACATCAGTGATGAAGCTCCCGTTAGCACCGACCGGTCGGAGTTACTCCAATTGTTGTCTGAGCGCGGGATCGAGCCATGGAATGGGCACATACCCAATATTTGCAAGCGAACAGTGGTATCCGCGTGTGAGTCCTTCGATCTCCCCTCGCTCCGGCCGGCTGCGACGGGACCGGCGGACGAGTTGCTCATCGTGAAGACCGATCTGAACTGCGGTGGCGTGCGAGAGCAGTTGCTTCCCACAAAACTGAAGGAACGATATGGCCTGCCGTTGGCGCCAGGTCAAATGACAAATCGTAATGATTACTTCGTTCGTCCTCGAGGCGAATTGCCCACAGAGATTTGGAATAATCCCGAATTGGTGGTCGAGCGGTATCTGACGAACGACGCAGGGCGTTTTTTTCGCGTCTACGTTGTCAAAAATGCCGTGGTCGTTTCACAAGGCCATACCGACGGTAAATTTAAGCGAATGAACGGCGATGTCCGACGGCAGAATTTTTGGCTCTGGCGTGAGAGCGAGGCCGTGGTACCGTTCCGCGGAAGCGGCTCTGAACTATCACCAGCCCTGCTGAGAAATCTCGGCGTTTTCATCGCCCGCTTTCGCGTGGACTACGCCGCGATCGACGTGGTTGAAGGAAATCAAGAGGATTTCTACATCGTCGACGTCAATAAGACAGCCTATTGGGGCAACGAATACCAGGAAGGCTTGCTCGAGCATCTTCGACGAGGCTTCGATGTATAGGTTGGATGAGTCGGCCACCGATGCTGCCCAATGCCTTGCTGACGTTCGTACCGGCTAAGTCAATCGATACGCTAGGGTTGTAATGGGCGATTTTCGACTTGCCCAACAACTCGCGCACCTTGACTATTTGCCATTCCAGATCCTTGCCCACGAAATTCGTGTCGGGTGGCGGCAAAGAGGATTAGTCCGGCAGCATCGCCGGTTCGCGTGCTCCGCGTCGCCGGAACCGAGCAGGTATCGAGTTCGGCGCTACGTCCCGTGCTTCAGCAGCGGCGCCGACAATCGCGACATCGCGATGGCAGCGGTGGCCTCGGGCCGGCGTAGACGCATGTAGGGCCGTGCGGCGAGGGCGGCCAGCATTTCGCTGATGACGGCAGGCGCGAATTCGCACCATTCGATGCCGATTCCCTCCTTGGTGCCGCGCGCGACATAGGCCGCAATGCTCGGCGCTTCGCAGCGCGTCTTGTGAGGCAATTCGATCACGACTTGGATTCGCGACAGCGGCCGCAAATCGAAATCTCCTTTGATCGATGCGCCGCTCACGCTCATGTTGGTGAGCCGGCCGTGCCGGACTGAAAATGGATTTGCGGTCAAACGCACCGGCAAATCCACGCCTACTCTCTCGCCCCATCGGTGTTCCATGGGGCCATCATTGCCTATCGGCGCGCGGCACTCCAATAGGACAACTACCTACATCGACCGCGATTCGTCCTACATGGCGAATCCACCACGCGCTCGCCTACTTTAGCGGCAAGCCGCGGGGCGGCGCAGGGGCCACGGGCGGCGGCGGTGTTTGCGTCACCTCCACTGCTTTTTCCGGTTGCTGTTCCACGATCTCGTACCAGATGGCGTTCAGTACGGCGAACGCGAGGGCGAGACCTGTGCCCAGAATCCAGCTGAAGTACCACATCAGTAGCCGCCCCCGTGTCCGTGCAGGGTCTCGAGCGTAATGCGTCCCTTGAGCACGCGGAACACCCAGGTCGTGTAGCCGAGAATGATGGGCAGGAAAATCATCACCGCCGCCAGCATCAGCAGCAAGGTCTTGGCGCTGCTCGACGCGTCCCACACCGTGAGGCTCTGACTGGGGAAGCTGGAGGAGGGCAGGAGAAAGGGAAACAACGCGAAGCCCGCGGTCAGTATGGTACCGGCTTGAACCAGCACGCTTGCCATGAAGGCGGCGCCCGCATGGCGCAGCTGCAGAAACACATACGCGCTCACGGCACCCAGCACGGCGCCGGCCGGTGCGGCCCACATCCACGGCCAGGTGTGAAAATTACGCTGCCAGGCGCCGGCCGTGGCCATGACCACTTTGTGCATGGGATCGGACGGACCGGAATGGTTCATGAGGCCGACGATTTCGTATCCGGGCAGGGTCGACTGCACCCAGAAGCCGGTGCCGACGAACGTCACGACGAAAATCAGGGACGCCAGACGCCCCACGAGGCGCGCGCGCCCAGCCATGGGCTCGCCCACCTTGAAGGCAGCATAGGCATTGCCGTGCAGTATCAGCATGGACAAGCTCATGACGCCGCCGAGCAGGGCGAACGGGTGCAACAGGCTGAAGAAACCGCCCGTGACGGTCGGCCTTTGCAGCGCATCGAAATGAAAGGGGATGCCCAGGAACAAGTTGGCGAAGGCAACGCCGAAGAGCAGCGCGGGCAGCGCGCCGCCCAGCGTCAACGCGATGTCCCACAGTCCGCGCCAGCGGGTGTCGATGAGTTTGTCGCGGTAGGCGAAACCGACCGGCCGCAGGATCAAGGCCGCCAGGATCAGGAACATCGCCAGGTACAGACCGGAGAACGCCGCGGCGTACAACAACGGCCACGCAGCGAACACCGCGCCCGCGCCCAGCACGAACCACACCTGGTTTCCCTCCCACACCGGCTCGACCGCTTCGAGCAGCGCGCGCCGTTCTTCGTCCGTCTTGCCGAGAATGCGGAACGTGGCGCCCACGCCGAGATCGAATCCGTCCATGATCGCGAAGCCGATGAGGAGCACCCCGATCAGCAGCCACCACAGCACTCGCAGGGTGGCATAGTCGAGCAGCGATGAGGTCATGGTGCTACCCCGATGGGTTCGGGAGCGGCCACCAGCGGCCAATACCCCAAGCCGTCCGGCCCGCTCCGGATGGTGCGGACGAGCAGAAAGGCGTCGACCGCCGCGAGCGCCGTGTAGAAGACCACGAAACCGAGCAGCGACATCCAGACATTGCCGACGGAGGTCCGTGAAACGCCGAGGAAGGTGGGCAGCACGCCGTCGACCACCCAGGGTTGGCGGCCGTACTCCGCCACGATCCAGCCCAGCTCGATGGCGATCCAGGGCAGCGGCAAACTCCAGAACGCGAGTTTGAGGAACCAGCGATTGCCATCGAAGCGGTGCCGGGTGGCGAGATAGAACGCGGTCACGAACAGCGCGATGAAGAACAGTCCGCAGGCCACCATGGCGCGGAAACTCCAGAAGAGCACGGGGACATTGGGCACGGTCGACCAGGCCGCTGCGTCGATCTGCGCCGCGGTCGCGCCGGCGGGATCGTCGGTATAGCGCAGCAACAGCAAGCCGTAGCCGAGATCGGCTTCGTTCGTCTCGAAACGCTTCAGCACCTCCGGGTCGGGGGAATCGGGCGGCTCGGCACGCAGCTGCGTCAGGGCGCCATAGGCGTGGGCGCCGTTGACGATGCGGCCGCGGGCGCGTTCGACCAGATCGTAGATGCCGAGTACCGGCGTGTCGATCGAACGCGTCGCGATCAAGCCCAGCGCCCAGGGGATCTTGACCTCGGCGTGCGTGACGCGCTCTTTGACGTCGGGAAAGCCGAAGGCGGTGAAGCTGGCCGGCGCCGGCTCGGTGTGCCATTCGGCCTCGATCGACGCGATTTTCATTTTCTGGTTCTCGCCGTCGAGATAGCCCGACTCATCGCCGAGCACCACCACCGAGATCGAACAGGCCAGACCGAAGCTCGCGGCCACCGCCATCGAGCGCTTGGCGATCTCGACGTTGCGGCCGCGCAGCAAATACCAGGCGCTGATGGACAGCACGAACACCGACCCCATGACGTAGCCGGCCGCAATGGTATGCACGAACTTCGCCTGGGCCACGGGGTTGAACAGCACGTCGCTGAACGAGCTCAGCTCCATGCGCATGGTGCGGTAATTGAAATGCGCGCCGACGGGATGCTGCATCCAGCCGTTGGCGATCAGGATCCACAGCGCCGACAGGCTCGATCCCAATGCCACCAGCGCGGTGACGATCAGGTGGCCGAGCTTGGAAATCCGGTCCCAGCCGAAGAAGAACAAGCCGACGAAGGTCGATTCCATGAAGAAGGCGATGAGTCCTTCGAGGGCCAGCGGCATGCCGAAGATGTCGCCGACATAGTGCGAGTAATAGGCCCAGTTGGTGCCGAACTGGAATTCCATGGTGATGCCGGTGGCGACGCCCATGGCAAAATTGATGCCGAACAGCAGGCCCCAGAATTTCGTCATGCGCTTCCAGATCTCGCGGCCCGTCATCACGTACACGGACTCCATGATCACCAGCATCATGGACAAACCGAGCGTCAGCGGCACGAACAGGAAGTGATACAGAGCGGTCAGAGCGAACTGCAGCCGCGACAGGGTGACGACGTCCAAATCGATCATCAGGCATGGCCTCGGAAGAACAGGAACCAGAGCACGGTCAGTCCCAACAGCTTTGCGGCGAACGCCCACGCCATTTTGACTTTGAGATTATGCCGCCACGCGAGGCTGGGATCCCGCTTGGCATCCAGTGGATGCTCGTCCATGAGTTTCCCTCCGTTGCTGCGTCAGAACCGCCGTGAGATGTAACCGACCACGCTTTCGATCTTGTAGAAGCTGTCGGGCCTGATCCCCTGAGGGTCCGTTGCAAGTACATGATTTCGCGCGACGTTCTGAGCGTAGCGCAAATCCACGCCGAAGTCCCATTTGGGGAAGACATTGCGCCATTGAGCGCCGAGGCCGGCGTAGAGCGAGTACGCCGGGGTCGCAAGCGCGTAGCGGTTGACGCCCGCGAACACGCTGATCGCGGCCGTCTCGCCGATGCGGTATCGATAATCGACGGGGCGCACCCCGATCAGCGAATGATCGTCCACCTGGTCGATTTCGATGCGCACGCCCAAATCGTTGTTGTCGGAGACGGCGCGGCGCGCACCGAACGCCACATGAGGGCCATACATCACCTTGGATGTCGTGATGGGCAGGCCCTTCTGCAAATCGATGCGCACCCGATTCGCGTTCGCACCGGCATCGACGAACAGCTCGGTTCCCTGTACATCGCCGGAGTCCGAGGGCGTGTCGTCGTCTTCGGTGTCATAGTCGCGGGTGTGCTGGGTTCCGCCATAGCGAACGAAGCCCGACAGCCTTGAAAACGACTTGCCGAAAATATCGCGTCCCGCCACGGCTTCGCCGCCCACCGTCAAGTCGTTCCACGGCCGGGAATAGCGTAGGGTCAAGTCCAGATAATGATGGTACGGGTAGGCGCCATACGTCTGATTGACCAACGTGCGTACGCGTTCTTCCAGGTATCCGCCGAACGGCGGTTCCCAGCCGATGCGCAGCATTTGGCTGCGGGCACCCACGCCGTCGTTGAATACCCGCTGGTCGGCTCCCCATTGACCGGTCACCAGCCCGTCGTTGACCATGCCGTCCAGGAACACACTATTGACGTACCAGGCGTTCTGCCACTCGGCGGTCTCGTAGGTCAGATCGAAGTAGTTCCAAAGCTTCGGGAAATCGATGCCCGCCGTGAGCGACGATTCGCCGAGCAGATAGCTTCCGCCGTTCAGCGTGTTCTCGCCGGCATACTGCACGTAGAAGGCGAACGGTGTCTTGGCCGGAAAGATGAAGCGGCTGACGTAGGAGGCTTCTTGATTGCCTTGCGTCTGCGACTGGCCGCCCGGTTTGAAGAAATCCCTGGCCAGAAAACTTGCCGAGTCCGGAAGTCCCGCACCGCCGTATTGCAGCTGCCGGTTGACGCCGACAGACCAACCGCTGAACGGCTCGATGGAAAACTGCGCGCCGAAGAGCTTCGGATTGCCGCGGCCCTCGACGGTGGTTCCCTGCCCGCCGCCGAGAATATGATCGGAGCTCGACATGCGGGCGAGGAAGAACTCGTATTGAAAACCGGCGCGCGTCAGCGGTTCGTAATTCGACAGCGTCACCGAGGGCATCGTCGGCGACTCGGTGCCGATCATCATCGTGCTGTCCGTGGCCGGGGAAAACCAATGATCGCGGTACCCGACATCGAGCTGCGCCCAGTTGAAGCCGAAGCTCAACATCGAGCCCGTCGGAACGGTCCGTCCCTGGTAGGCAATCGCCCCGGCGCTCGCCAGGAAGTAGTCGTTGGGCTGAACGTACGCTTGGGCGGAAACCTCGTACTTGCTCTGCGTCGGCAGCCCATGCTCGTTGGGGACCGTGCCGTCCGCGCCGTGCGTAATCGAGCCGGTGACGCTGGCGTGGGTCAGCGCATAGTCGTGCGTATAGCGCTCCAGGTATTTCTTCACCTTGACGCACAGCGCCTTGTCGCGCAGGCACGCCTGGGGCAATGCCAGCTGCACCAGGGCCACCGCGAAGGGCCGCTTGAGCACGGGCTCGTCCGCCAGAATGAGCACGCGTTCGATCTGGCGCTCGACCTCGGGCTCGAGGTTCAACGGCAGGTAGGCGCTGACGCCGTCGGCGAACGCGGTTTGCGCCGCCGATCCGATCAAACAAGCCGCAGCCATCCCAAGTTTCAGTGTCTGGATCCGAGACGTCACGATAGTCGATGAACTCTGTGAAGGGCCGATGCCGCGGGCGCGGCCCATGATACCAGCAGCGGCTGGGTCCGACACTTTGTAGTGCAGAGTGGCGTGCGCGCGGCGGACCCTTTAGGCTATCGGGATACCGCGCCTGCCGTTGAGAGGATACCGAATGTACTTGCCGCAGCCATTCGATGAGACCCGGGTCGAGGTGCTGCATGCCCTGATGCGCGCCCACCCGCTCGCGACGTTGGTTACGTGGAACGATTCGGCGCTGGTGGCCGACCACGTGCCCGTGCAGACGCTGTCCGCGCCCGCGCCGCACGGGGTGTTGCGGGGACATATCGCGCGCGCCAATCCGCTGTGGCGGCAGAGCGGCCTCGAACGCGAGGCATTGGCGATTTTTCAGGGCCCGCAGGTGTATATCTCACCCTCGTTGTATCCCACCAAGCAGGTCACCGGCGAAGTCGTGCCGACCTGGGATTACGCCGTGGTGCATGCGTACGGAACGCTGCGCTTCGTGCAGGACGTGGACTGGCTCATGGCCCTGCTCGAAACCTTGACGGATACGCACGAGAGTACGCGCTGGCTGCCGTGGAAAGTCGCCGATGCGCCGGCGGACTACGTGCGGACGATGTTGGGCGCCATCGTGGGGTTCGAGTTTTCGATCACGCGCATGACCGGCAAGTGGAAGGTGAGCCAGAACCGCAACGCCGCCGATCGACGAGGCGTCATCGACGGACTGCGGGCGGCCGGCGATGAGCAGTCGGCCGAGATCGCGGACATGCTGTCGGAGCGCGGGTGAACGCAATGCCGGGTGGCGGGCCGGATCGGCCATGAACGTGAGCGTGGACGCCCACGTGAACGTACTCGTGACCGCGCGTCTCAACCTGCGGGAGTTGAGGCTCGGCGACGCCGCTTTCATCCTGCAGCTCTTGAACGAGGACGGGTTTCTGCGCTTCATCGGCGACAAGGGAGTGCGCACGCTGGCGGACGCGCGGGAATATATTTTGAAGGGTCCCATGGACAGCTATCGCCGCCACGGTTTCGGACTGTACCTGACCAGCCTGCGGGACGGTACGCCGATCGGAATTTGCGGCCTGGTCAAGCGCGCGACGCTGCCGGATGTCGACGTGGGGTTCGCCTTTTTGACCCAGCATTGGTCGAAGGGGTACGCGTCGGAATCGGCGGCGGCGGTACTGCAGCGCGGGCGGGAGCTGGGCCTCGGCCGCATCGTCGCCATTACTTCCCCGGAGAACCTCGGGTCCATGGCGGTGCTGGCCAAAATCGGTCTGCGACTCGAGCGCAGCATCCAACTGACCAGGGATGGCCCGGCCCTGAATCTGTTCGGTCCGCGGCCGCCACCGGGGCGCGCATGAATGTACTGATCGCTTCCGAGCGGGGCGCCGCGTATGATTCGGGCGGTCCACCGATACGTCTCGCGGAGTCGTCATGCATCCTTTCCCTCATCGCTACATCGTCAACGCCGTGGTCCGGCCGGGCGGCGACGTTCCCTTGTCGGCGGACGGCATGCGCGTCATCGAGTCGGCGCCGCCGAAGGAATTCGACGGGCCGGGCAATCAGTGGTCGCCGGAGGGACTGTTCACGGCGTCGGTGGCGGATTGCTTCGTGCTGAACTTTCGCGCCATCGCGGCGGCGTCGAAATTTGCGTGGACGAACCTGGAGGCGCGCACCCAGGGGACGCTCGACCGGGTGGAAGGGAAAATGCGCTTCACGCGCTTCGATACGCACGCGAAACTGAGCGTACCGGCCGGCGCGGACGTGGAGCGCGCCAAGAAGCTGCTGGAGAAGGCCGAGCAGACCTGCCTGGTGTCGAACTCGCTCACCAGCGAGCGGCATCTGACGGTGGATGTGATCGTCGCGTAGGACGCGGCGGAGTTGGCCGACGGTTCTCATGGGGCGCCGGCACCGGGCACAAAAAAGCCCCGCGAGTCGGACTGGCGGGGCTTGGATCGGGCGAAGCCGATCGTGGCGGCGCAGTCGCCGCCCACGGGCACCGGATTCAGTCGTCCATCAAGAAGCTGCGCAGCTGCTCACTGCGGCTGGGATGGCGAAGTTTGCGCAGCGCCTTGGCCTCTATCTGGCGAATCCGCTCGCGCGTGACATCGAACTGCTTGCCGACTTCTTCCAGCGTGTGGTCGGTGTTCATGTCGATGCCGAAGCGCATGCGCAGCACCTTGGCTTCGCGCGGCGTCAGCTGTGCGAGCACGGAGTGGGTGGTCTCCCGCAGCGATTCGGTGGTGGCCGAATCGATGGGCGAGGATACCGAGGTGTCCTCGATGAAATCGCCCAAGTGCGAATCCTCATCGTCGCCGATCGGAGTTTCCATCGAGATGGGCTCCTTGGCGATCTTGAGAACCTTGCGCACCTTGTCCTCGGGCATTTCCATGCGCACGGCCAATTCTTCCGGCGTCGGCTCGCGGCCCATCTCCTGCAGCATCTGGCGGGAAATGCGATTGAGCTTGTTGATCGTTTCGATCATGTGCACCGGAATACGGATGGTGCGGGCCTGGTCCGCGATCGAGCGGGTGATGGCCTGGCGGATCCACCATGTCGCATAGGTCGAGAACTTGTAGCCGCGGCGGTATTCGAACTTGTCGACCGCCTTCATCAAACCGATGTTGCCCTCCTGGATGAGATCCAGGAACTGCAGGCCGCGGTTCGTGTATTTCTTGGCGATGGAGATCACGAGGCGCAGATTGGCCTCGACCATCTCCTTCTTCGCGCGGCGCGCCTTCGCCTCGCCGATGGAGACTTCGCGATTGATCTCCTTGATCTCGCTGATGAGAACGTGGAACAAGCCCTCGAGATCGAGCAGCTTGTTCTGACGGCGTTCGACCTCGTCCTTGAACTTCGCGAGCGGCGCGGAGTAGCGCTTCTTGGCCTTGATGTGCTTGTCCAGCCACTTGGTGCTGGTCTCGTTCTTCGGGAACGTCGAGATGAAATCCTTGCGCGGCATGCCCGCCTGCTTGATGCAGAGGAACATGATTTCCTTCTCGAGCAGGCGCACTTCGGTCACGTGCTGGCGCAGGTTGTCGATCAATTGATCGAACATCTTGGGCGAGAGCTTCAATTCCATCAGCTCGCCGCAGATCTTCTTGCGGATCTTCAGCGTCTTGGGGTCCTTGGCGCCGAGCTTGTCGAGCGCACCCAAGAACTGATGATGCGACTTCGCGATGGACGCGAAACGCTTCGCGGCCTCTTCGGGGTCCGGCCCCGTGTCGATGGCTTCCTCGTCCTCGTCGCCGTCGGCTTCGTCTTCGCTGTCGCCGGCCTCTTCGCGTTCCAGCGCCATCATCTTCGGATTCTGCGGCTGCGCGATTTCGTCGGGCGCATTCGGATCGACGAAGCCGACGATCACGTCGACCAGGCGCATCTGGCCCGCTTTGACGGTCTCATAGGACCGCAACAGGTAATCGTAGGTGCCGGGATAGCTGCCGAGCGCGATCTTGACGGCCTCGAGGCCTTCTTCGATGCGCTTCGCGATGCGAATTTCGCCTTCCCGCGTCAGCAACTCGACGGTGCCCATTTCGCGCATGTACATGCGCACGGGATCGGTGGTGCGGCCGAATTCGGCGTCGAGATTCGCGAGCGCGGCGGTGGCCTCTTCGACCGCTTCTTCGTCGGGAGCCGCGGTGGCGTCCGTCAACAGTAACGCTTCGGCATCCGGCGCCTTTTCATAGACCGGAATGCCCATATCGTTGATCATGTTGACGATGTCTTCGATCTGCTCGGGATCGACGATTTCGCTCGGCAAGTGGTCGTTCACTTCCGCGTAGGTGAGGTAGCCCTGCTCCTTGCCGCGCGAGATCAACAATTTGAGTTGCGATTGACGCTCGTCCGCAATTTGATTCGCGGTGCCTGACGGGGCTTTTTTGATCAAGGTGGACGCCTCTGGAAATCTGGAGGTTTAACGCTCAGCCGACAAGTATACGATCCTGGTCAATTTCTGGCCACCAATGCTTGACGATCAGGAGGGAGCCCGGGGGCGCCCTTTCGCTTTGAGAAGTAATGTTAATTCGGCCTTTTCGTCGTAATTCAACCCCAATTCCTCCGCTTTTCGCAGCAAATCATCCGTTCTGCGACCGGGACCATACTCCTCGAGAAGCTTTTGGACCGCCATTTGGAGCTCCTTGGCGGTGCCCACCGCATCGGCCACCATGGGGTCCGACATGGCAAGTTCGGTCAGGCGGGCGTATTCCGCACGCTCCCGCCACCGCTCGAGCAGCATGCCGGTGCTGGGCTGGGCCATGCCGGCGGCCTGCTCCAACAGCTCCTTCAGCACGCTGACACCGGGCCGGTCGACACTGCCTAGAGCCTCGATATCGGTCACCGAGCGCGCTGCCGCGGGATGGTGCAGCACCAGGGTGATGGCCTGGCTGAGCAGATTGCCGCGCCCTGCGCTATTTCGACTGCGCCGGGGCGTGCCGGGTTCCGCGGGTGCCGGGGCCGGCCGTTTTGGGTCGCCGGCAAACAGGTATTCCTTCAATTTCACGGCGGGCATGCGGATCTCGGCGGCGAGCCGATCGGCCAGCAATTCGCGATAAATGCCGTCCGGCATGCGGGCGAACAGGGGCGCCGCCAACGCCTTGAGCTTGGCCCGCCCGTCCACGCTGTCCAGGTCCAAATCGAGCTTCAGCTGCTGGACCAGGTACTCGGACAGCGGCAGGGCGCTCTTCAGCCGCGCCTCGAACGCCTCGCGCCCTTCCAGGGCGACCAGCGTATCCGGATCGTGTCCCTCGGGCAGGAACAGGAATTTGAGCTCGCGCCCGTCGCGTGCCAGGGGCAGCGCGTTGTCGAGCGCGCGCCACGCCGCTTGCCGGCCGGCCCGGTCGCCGTCGAAACAAAACACCAGTTCGCTGGTGATTCTGAAAATTTTGTTCAAATGCTCCTGGGTGGTGGCGGTGCCCAGCGTCGCGACGGCATAGGTGATGCCCGCCTGATGCAGGCGCACCACGTCCATGTAGCCTTCTACGATCATCAGGCGCTTGAAATCCGTGTGGGCCTGGCGCGCCTCATACAGGCCGTAGAGTTCGCGGCCTTTGTGAAACAGCGGGGTCTCCGGCGAGTTCAAGTACTTCGGTTCGCCCTTGTCGATCACCCGGCCGCCGAAGGCGATGACGCGGCCGCGCGAATCGCGAATGGGAAACATCAGCCGGTCGCGGAAGCGATCGTAGAAGCCGGCAGCGCGCTCACCGCCGCGGGTGTCGCGTTCGATGATGAGACCCACCTGGAACAGCCGGCGCCGCTCGTCGTCCTGCGTGCCGAAGCGCGTGAGCAGGGCGTCCCAGGAATCGGGCGCGTACCCTAAGGCAAAGTTCGCGCGGGTTTTCGCGTCGATGCCGCGCGTCTCGAGATAGGCTCGAGCGCGCGGATTGTCGGCGAGATTCTGTTCGAAGAAGCGGGCCGCTTTGGCCGTGACGTCGTGCAGATCCACGCTGCCCGCATCGCGCGGGCCCTGGGCCTCCTTCGGCAGCTCCAGGCCGGCGCGCTGCGCGAGGTCCGCCACCGCGTCGATGAAGTCCATCTTCTCGTACTGCATGAGAAAGCCGATGACGGTGCCGTGCGCGCCGCAGCCGAAGCAGTGGTAGAACTGCTTCTCCGGGCTCACCCAGAAGGACGGCGATTTCTCGTTATGGAACGGGCAGTTGGCCTTGAACTCGCGGCCCGACTTCTTGAGGGGAACGCGGGCGCCGATGATCTCGACGATGTCCGCGCGGGCGACGATTTCGTCGAGAAACGCCTGTGGGATGCGGCCGGCCATGGACCGGTTGCGGTCAACCGCCGAGCTTGGCTTTGATCTTCGCGCCGACGGCGGCCATGTCGGCTCGGCCCTGGGCCTTACCCTTGATGATGCCCATGACTTTACCCATGTCCTTGATGCTGGCGGCGCCGGTGGCGGCGATGGTCTCGCTCACCAGGGCATCGATTTCCGCCTCGCTCAGCTGCGAGGGCAGGTAGGCCTGCAGCAAGGCGATTTCCGCATTTTCCTTGTCGACCAGATCGGGCCGGTTGCCCGTCTGGAACTGCGCCACGGACTCCTTGCGCTGCTTGATCATTTTCTCGAGCACGGCGAGGACTTGCGAGTCGTCCAACGTAATACGCTCGTCGACTTCCCGCTGCTTGATGGCGGCGGTGGCCATGCGAATGACGCCGAGGCGCTCCTTTTCTCCGGAGCGCATCGCGGCCTTCATGTCGTCGGTAATTCGCCCTTTCAGGTCAGACAAAGGGAGCGACCTTCGAATGGAGGCGTCAATACGGGCGGGATGGCGCAGCCGCGGGTGGGCTGGACGGAGCGCCGCCGGTGCCGCGCATGTTCTCGCGCGACAGGCGCTTCAGGTGGCGCTTCACGGCGGCCGCCTTCTTTCGCTTACGTTCCTGGGTCGGCTTCTCGTAGAATTCCCGGCGTCGAAGCTCGGTGAGGACGCCCGCTTTTTCACAGGCGCGCTTGAAGCGGCGCAGGGCGGCATCGAAATACTCGTTCTCGCGAACACGAACGCTGGGCATTCAAAAACCTCAAGTCTTAAGGCAAAAGGACGCCGGCATTCGGCGACAAGGGCGCGCATTCTAAAGGGCGCCCCTACAAAAGGCAAAGAATTGCGCACGGGCGCGGGCAGCGGCCCGCATTTTTGGCAAGGTGGAGTCAAAGGATTTATGCGGGTCATCGGGATCGAGACTTCTTGCGACGAGACGGCCGTGGCGGTGTATGACGACGTCCGCGGCCTGTTGTCGCACGCACTTTACAGCCAGATTGCAATGCACCAAGCATATGGCGGCGTCGTGCCCGAGCTGGCCTCGCGGGACCACGTCCGGCGGCTGCTGCCGCTGGTGCGGGAGGCGCTGGCCAAGTCGGGATCCGCCCGCGACTCCATCGACGGGGTGGCCTACACCGCCGGGCCGGGGCTGATCGGCGCGCTGCTCACGGGGGCCGGCTTTGCCCGGAGCCTCGCCTATGCCTGGGGAACGCCTGCCATCCGGGTGCATCATCTGGAGGGACACTTGCTCGCGCCGCTGCTCGAGGACAGTCCGCCGTCATTCCCGTTCCTGGCGTTGCTGGTCTCCGGGGGTCACACCCAATTGATCGATGTGGCGGGACTGGGGCGGTATCGGATCCTCGGCGAAACCCTCGACGATGCGGCCGGCGAGGCGTTCGACAAGACCGCCAAAATGTTGGGTTTGCCCTACCCGGGCGGCGCGGCGCTGGCGCATCTGGCGGAAAACGGCCGTGCGGGGCGCTTCGTCTTTCCGCGGCCCATGCTCGATCGGCCAGGCCTCGCATTCAGTTTCAGTGGCTTGAAGACCGCAGCCCTAGTAGCCTTGCGCGGCCGCGCGTTGGACGACGAACTGCGAGCGGATGTGGCGCGCGGCTTTCAGGAAGCCGTGGTCGACACGCTGGCGGAAAAATCGCGGCGCGCGTTGCGGGCCACCGGGCACCGGCGTCTGGTGGTCGCGGGGGGCGTGGGCGCCAATCGGAAACTGCGCCAGCGTCTCGGCGTCATTGCGGCCGAGAGCGGAGCGGAGCTGTACTTCCCGCGGACCGAGTTTTGCACCGACAACGGCGCGATGATCGCGCTCGCGGGGTGTTTGAGATTGGCGGCGAGCCGCCTTGGCGCGACGCGCGGTGCGGGCGGGACGATGGCTGGCCCCGGGGTGCTGGATGGCGCGGGTGCCGCGAGCGGCGGGATCGCGCCGGTGTGGTCGGATTTCGGATTGGGCGCGCGGGCCAATTGGCCGCTCGCGAACGATGAATCATCAGGGGTTTAGGACTGTCGATGGATAAGATTTTCATACACGCGCTCAAGACCGAAGCCATCATCGGCATCCTCGATTGGGAACGGCAGGTCAGGCAGACCCTGCTCATCGACATTGAAATGAGCGCCGACATCCGCAAGGCCGCATTGACGGATTCGATCGCGGATACGTTGAACTACAGGGGCGTGGCGAAGCGCGTGCTGGCGTTCGTCGCAGCCTCGGAGTTTCACCTCGTGGAAACGCTGGCCGAGCACGTTGCCATGCTGATTCTGGAGGAGTTCGGCGTCGCCTGGGTGCGCATCGTGTTGAGCAAACCGGGCGCGGTGCGCAATTCGCGCGACGTGGGGGTGGCGATCGAGCGTGACCGCTCGCTGCTCGACGAGTGGCATGCCCAGCGCGGCAAACCTTAAGGCCGCCATGTCGACATCCGTCGTTCTCGATCAGCCCTTGTCCTGGCGGCAGGTGGCGGCCATCGCCGAAGGTGCGCCGTTCGTCCTGTCCGAGGCGGCGCAGCTGCGCATCCGCGCCGCCCGCCGCCTGGTGGAATCCATCGTCGACAAGGGCATCCGTGCGTACGGCGTCAATACCGGCGTCGGTGCTCTGTGCGACGTGGTCGTCGAGCCATCCCAATTGCGGCATCTGTCGCGCAACATCGTCATGAGTCATGCGGTGGGCGTGGGGCCGCTGCTCGGCCGCTGCGAGGTGCGGGCCATCATCGCGGCCGCGGTCAATAATTTCGCGCACGGGCTTTCGGGCGTGCGCTTGGACTTGGTCGAGCGTCTGGTCTCGTTGTTGGCCCACGATTGGATTCCGGACGTACCCGCGCAAGGCTCGGTGGGGTATCTCACGCACATGGCGCACGTTGCCTTGGTGCTGGTGGGCGAGGGGTGCGTGCAGCGGGGCGTCGAGCGCCGGGCGAGCGCCGACCTGCTGCGCGCGTTGGACCTGCAACCGCTGGTGCTGGAGGCGAAGGAGGGCTTGAGCGTGGTGAACGGCACGCCGTGCGTCACGGGCCTCACGGCGCTTGCCTGCCTGCGCGCAGAGCGCCTGCTCAACTGGGCCGACGTCATTTCCGCGATGAGCTTCGAGAATCTGCATGGGCAGCTGAGCGCCTTCGATGCCGAGGGGCTGGCGTTGCGCGCCTCGCCCAACCTGTCGGAGGTGGGCGAACGGCTCAGGTCGCTGCTCGAGGGGAGCGCCATCCTGGCGGCGAGCGCCGGCCGCCGCACTCAGGATTCGTTGAGCCTGCGCGCCATTCCGCACGTGCACGGCGCGGCGCGCGACGTGTTCGCGCAGACCGCCGCGGTGGTGGATTTGGAATTGCGGGCGGCAACCGACAATCCGGTCGTGACCGGCACCGAGGACTCGCCCCGCGCCCTGTCGCAGGCCAATGCGGTGGGCGCTGCCATCGGCTTGAGCGCGGATGCGCTGGGCGTCGCGATGGCCGAGGTCGCCGCCATGGCCGAGCGGCGCATCGATCGGCTGGTGAATCCGCTGGTCAGTGGCTTGCCCGCGTTTCTCGCCTCCGACAGCGGTGCGGGTTCGGGATTCATGATCGCGCAGTACACGGCCGCCTCGTTGGTCGCCGAGAATCGGCGGCTGGCCGCGCCGGCCAGCTTGGACGGCGGTATCACGTCGGGGCTGCAGGAGGACCATCTCTGCCATGCGACGCCCGCCGCGCTCAAGCTGCTGAAAATTCTGGACAATGCCGAATTCATTTTGAGCATCGAACTGTTGGCGGCGGCGCAGGCTTACGATCTGCAAGCATCGCCATTGGCGCGCGCGCCCAATACCGACATCGTGTATCGCGCGGTGCGCAACCGCATTCCCCACTATCGCGACGAGCGGCCGCTGGCGAAGGACATCGAACGCGCGCGGCTCATCATCCGCGAGCCCACCGCGGTGGACTTCGAGAATGAGGGGGCTTCCGAATCCGGCCCCCCCGAGAGCGACTGGCATGCGCAGCCGGATGCGGCTCCCGAGGCCAAAGCGCCGCGTTCCCGTCCGCCGCGGCGGCGTTCGAAGAGTTCGGCGCCCGGCAAAACGGCGAATCCGTCCTAGCATCCCGGCACGGCGCCGAGATGCTAGATGCTGCGTCCGCCGTCCACGGCGATGATTTGACCGGTGATGTAGGGAGCGTCTCTCGCCAGGAACAGCGCGGTACGCGCGACGTCCCGGGGGGTACCGTGACGCTTCAGCGCCGTTTTCGCGATGATCTCGCGCTGCAGGGCCTCATCCATGGGGCGTTCCGGCCACAGTACGGGACCCGGGGCGATGCCGTTGACGCGGATGTCGGGGCCGAGTTCGCGCGCCAGCGAGCGGGTCAGCATGGCAAGTCCGGCCTTGGCGACGCTGTAGACGCAATGCCCCTTGAGCGGACGCAGTGCGTGGATATCGACGATGTTGATGATGAGTCCGCGCTGCTCCCGAAGGCTCGGCGCGGCGGCCTGCGACAGGAACAGGGGTGCCTTCAAATTGCTGCCCATGAGATCGTCCCACTGGGCGGCGGTGATCGCGCCGACTTCGGTGGGGTAGAACGTCGAGGCGTTGTTGACGAGGATGTCGAGCCTGCCGAAGGCGCGCAGGCCCGCGGCGACCAATGCGTGGGGCGCGCCGGGATCGAGCAGGTTCGCGCCTTCGATGGCAACCGAGCCGGGACGCGCGCGGTTGAGTTCGTCGGCCAGCTTGCCTGCGGCTTCGGCCGAGTCGCGATAATGAACCAGCACGCGGGCGCCGGCGCCGTGCAGCGTGCGCACGATTTCAGCGCCGACGCGCCGTGCGCCGCCGGTAATCAGCGCCACGCGGTCTTGCAGGGAGTCGGCTTCGATACGGGATGTCATGCGGGGGAACGATACCGGATTGTCCGGGCAGGAGGTAACCATGGGGCGTGACGCGGGCCTAAGCGGAGCCGGGATTCCCGGAGGAGATACGGCGATGGGCGGCCGGGCGATGGGCGCGGGCTTGGCGCTGAGTGCGGACGAGGTGTCGCATGGCGAACGGGTCCGGGCGCTGCTGCGGCAGGAGATTGCCGCGGCCGGCGGGTGGATCAGCTTCGAGCGGTATATGGATCGGGTCCTATATGCGCCGGGCCTGGGCTACTACAGCGCGGGCGCCCGCAAGCTCGGCGGCGGCGGCGATTTCACCACGGCGCCCGAAGTGTCGAGCTTGTTCGGCGCCTGCGTCGCGCAGCAATGTGCGGAAGTTCTGATCGAACTCGGGAGCGGCGTCATCCTGGAAATCGGCGCGGGTACCGGCCGGTTGGCGGTCGATACACTGACACGGCTGGAGTCGCTTCGATGCCTGCCGGAACGCTATGTCATTCTCGAGGTGAGCGCGGATCTGCGCGAGCGGCAGCGCGCGTTGATCGCCGCGCAGCTGCCGGGCCTTGCGGCCCGAGTCGAATGGCTGGATGCGCCGCCGAGCCGTCCGTTCGATGGTGTGATTCTCGCCAACGAAGTGCTGGATGCGCTGCCGGTGGCGCGTTTCCGCTGGAAACCTACGTCATGCGAAGAGATGGGAGTCGCCGCGGCGGACGGCGGGTTCGTGTGGGCGGCGCGCCCGGCGAGCCCCGCCATGAGCAGCGCCGTGGCGGCGCTGGCCGCCGGCAACGGTTGGGACGAAGGCTACGTGTCGGAGTACTGCCCGCGCCTGCGGCCCTGGACTCGCAGCGTGATCGGCTCGCTGCGCCGGGGCGCGGCCCTGTGGTTCGATTACGGGCTGCCGCGAGCTCAGTACTACCTGGGCGAGCGCCAGGGCGGCACATTGATCTGTCATTTTCGACAGGGGGCGTACGAGGATCCGTTCATACGCCCCGGATTGCAGGACATCACCGCCTGGGTGGATTTCACGGCGCTGGCCGAGGCGTGCCTCGCCGCCGACTGCGAACTCGCCGGGTTCACGACGCAGGCGTTTTTTTTGGCGGGCCTGGGGATCGATCGCGAGATGCGGGCGCTGGCCGGTGCCGATGAGAATCGCTTCGCCCGCTTGGCCAATCAAGCGCGGCGGTTGATGTTGCCGGGTGAAATGGGTGAGCGGTTCAAGGCAATGGCGTGGACGCGTGGCATGGGTCTCGGGGTTGAACGGGAGCTGTCGGGGTTCGCGCTGCAAGACCTGCGGCATTCGTTGTGATGCTCGCTAGTCCTGTTGCGGCTTCGATTGCCGGCGCAGCGCGTCGAGCACGTGCAGCCGGCGCTGGCGCAGGCGCTCGGCGATTTTGGCGCCGTTGCGCGTCTCCAGATCTTCCGGCGTAGGCTTGAGCGCCGCCGCGGCGGCGCGCGCCGCGAGGACGTAGGCACGCTGGGGGTAGGGATTGCGCTCGAGCCCGGCGCGCCCGCGGGCATCGGCTTCGCAGGCGAGCAGCGCCTGCTCGAACCGCTCCGGACGGCGGAAGGCGTCGGCGCGCTCCATGAACTCCAGCAACGTGCCGGCGCGCAGTTCGAAGGCGCGGTGCACGATGCCGTGATAGCGCGCGACGATCACGGCGAGGTCGCGATGGTCGCCGGGCACGCGCAGGCGCGACGCGAGCGCCTCGATGAGTGCGACGCTTCGCTCCTCATGGCCGTGATGGCTCGGCCACTCGGCCGGCGGCGTCGTGCCCTTGCCCAAATCGTGTACCAGCGCCGCGAAGCGAACTCGGGTGTCGTCGGACAATGCGGCGGCTTCGTCCAGCACCATGAGCGTGTGAACACCCGTGTCGATTTCCGGGTGCCACTGGGGCGGTTGCGGCACGCCGAACAGGGCATCGATTTCGGGATAAATCGGCCGCAGCGCGCCGCATTCGCGCAGCACTTTGAAAAACGTGCTGGCCTTGGGCTCGCGCAATGCCTTTTCGGATTCCTGCCACACGCGCTCGGGGACCAGGGCATCGACCTCATGCCGTTCGACCATCTGCCGCATCAAATGCAGCGTTTCGGGTGCGACGTGAAAGCCGAGTCCGGCGAAGCGTGCGGCGAAGCGCGCCACCCGCAGCACGCGCACCGGATCCTCGATGAAGGCGTCCGACACGTGCCGCAGGGTTCGCGATTCGAGATCGCGTTGCCCGCCATGGGGATCGATGAGGGTTCCGTCCGGCGCCTGGGCGATCGCATTGATGGTCAGATCGCGGCGCGCGAGGTCCTCCTCGAGCGTCACGTCGGGGCCGAATTCGACGGTGAATCCCCGGTAGCCCGGCGCTACCTTGCGTTCGAGCCGTGCCAGGGCATATTCCTCGTGGCTTTGCGGATGAAGGAACACCGGGAAGTCACGGCCCACCTCACGATACTGCATGCGCAGCAGGTCGTCGCGCGTGCCGCCGACCACGACCCAGTCGCGTTCCTTGACCGGCAACCCGAGCAGGGCGTCTCGAACCGCTCCGCCAACCAGATACACTTGCATGCGTGAATAGTAGCAGCAACTTCCCGAGGATCCGCATGGCGGTGCTGCTCGGGTTGATCTCCTCGATGACCGGCGGCTGCTACTTGTTCGAGAGCGCGCAGGGTCAGCTGTCGCTGATGTCCAAGCGCGAACCCATCGCGCGCGTGATCGACCGGCCCGCGACCTCTGCCGCGCTGCGCGCGCAACTCGAGGAAGTCACGTCCATTCGGGATTTCGCGAGCCACGAACTGGGCCTTCCCGACAACGGCAGCTACCGAAGCTACGCGGACGTCGGGCGTCCCTATGTGGTGTGGAACGTGGTCGCGGCGCCGGAGTTCTCGGTCGACGCCAAGGAATGGTGTTTCCCGGTGGTCGGCTGCGTGGCCTACCGCGGCTATTTCGTGGAACGGCGCGCGCGCGCCTTTGCCACCGGATTGAAAGCGCAGGGCTTCGACGTGAGCTTGGGCGGCGTGGCGGCATACTCCACGCTGGGCCACTTCAACGATCCCGTTCTCAACACCATGATGGGATGGGACGACATCGAATTGGCGGGCATCGTTTTTCACGAACTCACGCAGCAACTGCTCTATGTTGCGGGGGATGCGTCGTTCAATGAGGCGCTGGCGACGACGGTGGAGGAGGAGGGGGTGCGGCGGTGGTTGCTGGCGCAGGGCCGCGAGGCGGACTTTGCTCAGCACCGGATCCAGCAGGAACGTTATCTCGCGGTGATCGATCTGCTCCGCCATACGCGCGGTGAGCTGCAGGTGCTGTACGCGTCGGGCATCGATGCGGAGTCCCTGCGCGGGCGCAAGCAGGCGATTTTCGGCGGCCTGCGCGATTCGTACGCGGGTCTGCGGGCGCAATGGGGCGGCCACGCGCCGTTCGACTCCTGGTTCGCGGGCGAGATCAACAACGCGCATCTCGCCTCGATCGCAACCTACTACGACTGCGTGCCGGGGTTCGAGCGCGAACTGGCGGCGGTGCAGGGCGATCTCGGCGCGTTCCTTCGCCGGGCGCGGCAACTCGCGAAGCTCGATCAAACCGCGCGCGACGCGGCGGTGTGCGGGCCGCTGCCCCCAGCCTGACACTTGTGGGTCGGCGGCCCCCGGGACGGTCCCGCGCCGCCGCACGATCGGCGCCGTCGCCGGCGAGGGGTCAGGGCGTCAGGGTCACCGCGAGCACCACGACTTTACGGTTGCCCGGCAGCGCAAGACTCTTGATCGTCTTTGCGTTGTTGATCGGCAGCGCATAGGCATAGAGATAGAAGGGTCCGGTCTGCTGAGTGCCACTGGATACGTCTCGATAGGCCATGGTCTTTGCTATCGCTTCCCCAGGAGCGTCTCCTGGACGTTCTGTCCGGTGCGGGCGTTGTCGTTGTGAAACGTGGTCACGTTCACCTGGGCGTGCAACGAGGCCGAACCCATGACGTACGTGGCGCCGAGCAAGCAGCACAGGCGAAACCGAAATCCCATCATCTTTATGCTCCCTTACACCGCTACCCGACTTGGACCATTCCTGCTGTCGACTGGCGCACGATTACTGAGGAGGGTCCTACGATATAGACGTCGCCCCTGCAATAGACATAAACAAGACATAATCGCGGTTTGTAGGCCTGCAGGTTGAACCGCGCAATGGATGGTTTCGTACGTCACGGCACGCCCGCCTTTCGGCGCACTAATTTGGCGATGTTCGCCGCGGGCGTCGCCACATTCGGACTTCTGTACTGCGTGCAGCCGCTGATGCCGGAGTTCAGCCGTCAATTCGGCGTGAGCGCGGCCGAGAGCGCGTTGTCGCTGTCGCTGACGAGCGCCGTTGTGGCCCTGACCATGCTGTTTGCGGGACCGGTGTCGGATGCGTGGGGGCGCAAGAAGGTCATGACCCTTTCGCTATGGGCGTCCGCAGCCATCGTATTGATTGCCGCCGCGGCACCCGATTGGCGGAGTTTTCTGGTGCTGCGCGCGCTCCTGGGGCTGGCGCTCGGGGGACTGCCTGCCGTGGGGATGACGTACCTGAGCGAAGAGGTTCATCCGGAGTCGATCGGGCTCGGCATGGGTCTGTACATCGGCGGCAATGCGGCCGGGGGACTGGGCGGCCGCTTGATCGCCGGCGTGTTGACCGATTTTTTCGGCTGGCGCGTCGCTCTCGGTGCGGTCGGGGCCGTGGGCGCGGTCGCCGCGTTGCTGTTCGTGCGATATTTGCCGCCGTCGCGGCGCTTCGTTCATCAGCCGCTCAACCTGCGCTCTGCGCTGCGGCGCTTTCACGGCCTGTTCCGCGACCCGGGCCTGCCCTGGCTGTTCGCGGAAGGTTCGGTGCTGCTGGGAGGCTTCGTGACGGTCTACAACTACATCGGCTACCGCCTCACGGCGCCCCCCTATTCGCTGAGCCAATCCGCCGTGGGCCTGATTTTCAGCGTGTATCTGGTCGGCATGTTCAGTTCGTCGTGGGTCGGACATCTGGCGGGACGCCTGGGCCGGCGCAAGGTGCTGTGGACCATGTTCGTCCTGGAACTCGTGGGCCTGGGGATGACCTTGTTGCGGCCGGTGTGGTCGATCGTCGCCGGCATCGCGGTGATCACCTTCGGGTTCTTCGGCGGACATTCCATCGTCAGCAGTTGGGTCGGCCGGCGCGCGGGCGCGGCGAAAGCGCAGGCCTCCGCCCTCTACCTCTTTGCCTATTATCTGGGCGCGGGCATTGCGGGCGCGGTGGGCGGGCTGTTCTACGCGCAACATGGCTGGCCCGGGGTCGCGGCATTCGTGGCCACGCTGTTCGTGCTCAGTCTGTTATTCGCGTGGCGGCTCTACCACCTGGCGCCGCTGCCGCTCGCACAATCGCCGGCGGGCGAACCGCCGCTGCCTTGAAGCCGCACGGCGGGCAGGGCCGGAGCGTCGGGACGGGTTGCCCGCGCGGCGCCGGCCCGCGCCGGTCGCGGGCTAGAAGCGCGATGTATGGGAGTGCGTGTCGCGGCCCACGGCGGCGCGGTTCTGGCTGAGCCGCGCGTTGTCCTCGAAGGCTCCCAGGTACTGGCGCGCCGTGGCGAGCATGGATTGCGGCTGGATGCCGAGCTTGGCGAAGCCGTCCTCGGTGCATACGCTGTCGACGGTGAGCGACTTGTAGTTATCGCTGGAGAAGGGACGGCCGGGCACGAAGTTCATGACGAAGCCTTGCAGGCGCGCGACCACGTTCGGCAGGCCGACGATCCACTTGCGTCGGCCGGTGAGCTTCGCCACCAGATCGACGATCTGACGCAGCGTATACACCTGAGGGCCGCCCAGTTGGTAGGTCTGCCCGCGCGATGCATCGCCGCGCAGGCAGCGCAGCAGAGCTTCGATCACATCGTCGACCAGCACGGGCTGGAAGCGGGTGCCCGGGCGCGCCAGCGGAAACACGAAGGGCACCGAGCCCAACAGGTTCGCGAAGCGATTGAGGAACGAATCGCCGGGACCGAACATCACGGAGGGCTGGAAAATGCTCCAATTCAGGTCGCCGCTCGAGTCCCGGATCAAGCGTTCGGCTTCGCCCTTGGACTTCAGGTAGTAGCTGGGTGCATCGGGCGAGGCGGCGAGCGCCGACATCTGCAGCAGCCGCGGCACGCCGGCGGAGCGCGCTGCCTGCAGTATCACCCGGGTCAACTCCGTGTGCGCGCGCCGAAAGCCGTCGCCGCCGAACCAGCGTTCGTTGAGAATGCCGACCAGATTGATGACCACATCCTTGCCGCGGAAACGCTCGCTGAGCTGCGCCTCGTCATAGACGTCGCAGTTCTCCAGGGTGAGTCCGGGCAGCACCAGCAAGTGCTTGTGACGCTCGCGGTCGCGGGAGAGGACGGTCACGCGGTGGCCGTCTCTGATGAGGCGCGCGACCAACCGGGTTCCCAGGAACCCGCTGCCGCCGAGAATGCAGATGGACAATAGTTTCATGGGCTCATCGAATGGGTATCAACAATACAGCTTGCCCGCGCCGGACGTTCAGCACCAATACATTAGCGCCCTTCGCGGCGGCGCGGAAAGTCTTCGTGTTCGAAATCGGCGTGCGCCCGACGCCGACGATCAGATCGTTCGCCCTGAGTCCGGCCTGTGCCGCCGGACTGCCCTCCTGGACCGAGCGTACCGTCACCCCGCCGGCCTGCGGCGCATCGATGAGTTCCACGCCCTCGAGGCCCGGATTGATTTCCGCGGCATTCGCGGTCTCGGCGTCGGCGCGTTCGGAGACCAATGCGGTCACTTTGAGCGTCTTGCCGTCGCGCAGCAGGCCGATGTCGACTTTGTCGCCGACGCGCAGCATGCCGATGGCATTGCGCAACTCGCCGGTGCTGTGCATGGGGCTGCCGTTGATGGACGTGATGATGTCGCCGGTCTTGATGCCGGCGCGTTCGGCCGAGGATCCCTGCGCGACGCCGGCGACCAAGGCGCCGCTCGAATCGGCCAAACCGAATTCCTTGGCGATCTCCGGCGTGACATTGTAGATATTGACGCCGAGAATGCCGCGCTTCACCTGGCCGTACTTGATGAGCTGGTCCATGACGCCCTTGACCATGTTGACGGGAATGGCGAAACCGATGCCGATGTTGCCGCCGCTGCCCGACAGGATGGCGGAGTTGATGCCGACCAGTTCGCCGCGCAGATTCACCAGCGCGCCGCCCGAGTTGCCCGGGTTGATGGACGCATCGGTCTGGATGAAATCCTCGTAGCCCTCCGGGTTGATGCCCGAGCGTCCCAAGGCGCTGACGATGCCGGCGGTTACCGTGTGCTGCAGGCCGAACGGGTTGCCGACCGCCACGACGAAATCGCCCACTTCGAGTTTCGCGGAATCGCCCAGCGCCATGGCCACGAGGTTGGGTTCCTTGGCTTGCAATACCGCAATGTCCGCGCCTTCATCGGTGCCGATGACTTTCGCCGAGAAGCTCCGGTTGTCGAGCAAGGTAATGGTGATCTCGCTGGCGTTCTCGACGACGTGATTGTTGGTGATGATGTAGCCGTTCTTCGCGTCCACGATCACGCCGGAGCCGGCACTTTGAAACTGGCGCTCGCGCGGTTTCGAATCGGGCGGCGTATCGAAGAAGCGCCGAAAAAAGGGGTCGTCCAGCAGCGGGTTGCGCTGGCCGGCCCTTTCCTTGATGGTGCCGCGGGTGGCGATGTTGACCACCGCAGGCGAGACTCGTTTGACCATGGGCGCGAGCGACGGCATGGGCGAGTCCGCGCTCGGAGCTGTGGGCAGCGCCGCGTAAACCGCAGGCGCGACGGCGAAGGCGGCGGCCAGCGAGGCGGCCGCACAGGTGAGACGGAGGTTCATGCGCGTTCCTTTGATTGATTGCACCGACGAGCTGCGAACACCAGGCGGGATTCCGTGCGGCGACTCCTTAAGGAACGACAAGGGGCCGGACGAGATTTTCGTCCGGCCCCTAAGTTCAAGGCCGCTCGGCCATCCGCTCGCGCCGAGTCCACAACTCTCGACGCGATCTTACACCGAAGCGCGCGGGCGGCCGATGCTCTTAGGCCGCCTCGACGGTGATCCGGTGCGGCTGCACTTGAGCAAGCTTCGGAATTGAGACTTCGAGCACGCCGTTGACGGCTTTGGCCTTGATGTTCTGAACATCGGCCGATTCCGGCAAGCTGAAGCGGCGCTGGAACTCGCCATTGATGCGCTCGATGCGGCGCGTCTCGCCGGCTTCACGGCGCAGCTCTTCGCGGCGTCCGCGAATCGTCAGCACGCCATGGTCCGACGTGATCTCCACCGCCTTGGGATCCACACCCGGCAGATCCACGTTCAGCACGAACTGGTTCGCCTCTTCGTGAATGTCCACGGGCGGCAGCCACGCGCCCGAATCGGCGGCAGTGGTTTGCGGCGCGGCGAACAAGCGATCGATATCTTTCTGCAGCCGATTGACGAGGGTCCATGGCTCATAACGTACGACGGTCATGCGTTGCTCCTTAAAAATGAGTGTAAAAAAATGCCGGTTGAAACGTTTGCAGTACAACTCTGCGTGCCAACAAAAATTGGGACGGGCCAGATGATTTCAACTATTTTTTGATGCCGGACGAGCGCCCTTGGGGACGCGTCAAGAAATGTCAAGGGAACATATTGTTAATAACTTGTGGAAACACAAGATGTTGCGATTGGGGCTATTCCTGCTTGACCGCGCGGGCGTAATTAATAATCATGCGATTTCTCGGAAGATCATTATAAGAAATTGAAAATTATATATTTTTTTGACACACAATTTGTGCAAAAATACCTTGACGGCGGCGGCGGGCAGTCTTAACCTCCCCCTCCGGAACACAATATGTTGTGGTTCCCAAGTTCGCGATAGTCCCCTAACGCCATGCACGTTTTTGCCGTCGATGATTCATCGGGACCACCGCCTTTTCGCCTTAACGGTTTGCGCGATAATTATAAGGGAGCATTTTCAATACCCATGAATACGGTGGTCAAAATACACTCCAACGACGTCGCCGGTATCACGTTCCAAGAAGCGTCATTCGACATCTGGGACAAGAAATACCGGCTCACTGCGAAAGACGGTTCGCCCATCGACAAATCGATGGACGACACCTATAAGCGCGTCGCCCGTGCGCTCGCCGACGTGGAGACGGAAGATCTGCGCGAACAGTGGTACGAATCGTTCCTGTGGGCACTGCGCCATGGTGCGATTCCCGCCGGCCGGGTGACGTCCAATGCCGGGGCGTTGCAACACAAGCCGGCGACCTCGACCATCAATTGCACCGTGTCGGGCACGATCCGCGATTCGATGGACGACATCTTGAACAAGGTGCATGAGGCGGGCCTCACGCTCAAGGCCGGTTGCGGCATCGGTTACGAGTTCTCGACGCTGCGCCCTCGAGGCGCGTACGTATCGGGCGCCGGCGCCTACACGTCCGGCCCTTTGTCGTTCATGGATATCTACGACAAGATGTGTTTCACCGTGTCCTCCGCCGGCGGCCGCCGCGGCGCACAGATGGGCACTTTCGACATCGGGCATCCCGATGTCCTGGAATTCATCCGCTCGAAGCGCGAGAACGGGCGCCTGCGCCAGTTCAATTTGTCGTTGCTCATCACCGACGAATTCATGAAGGCGGTCAAGAGCGACGGCGACTGGAAGCTGGCGTTCCCGCTCGGCCTCCAGGAATTCGAGGCGGAAAAACCGGATTTGGACAACGAGGCCCTGTTCGTGTGGCGCGAATGGCCGCACACCGAAGGTTACGTGGCGAACGAGGAAGGCTTGGTCGCCTGCAAAATCTACAAGATCCTGCCGGCGCGCCGCGTGTGGGATGTCATCATGTCCTCGACCTACGACTTCGCCGAGCCGGGCTTCATCCTCATCGATAAAGTCAACGAGATGAACAACAACTGGTGGACGGAGAACATCCGCGCCACCAATCCTTGCGGCGAACAACCGTTGCCGCCGTATGGGTCTTGCCTGTTGGGTTCGGTGAATCTCACCAAATTCGTGGTCGATCCGTTCACCGAGGACGCGCGCTTCGATTGGGAGACCTATCGAAAAGTGGTCAAGGTGTTCACCCGCATGCTCGACAACGTGGTCGAGATCAACGGCTTGCCGCTGCCGCAGCAGCGCGATGAAATCATCCGCAAGCGGCGCCATGGCATGGGATTTTTGGGACTGGGTTCCGCGATCACCATGCTCTGCATGAAATACGGTTCCAAGAAATCGGTGGCGTTCTCGCAGAATGTCTCGCGCGAGATGGCGGTCGCCGGCTGGGAGGCGGGCCTCGACCTTGCGAAGGAAAAAGGTCCCGCGCCCATCATGAACGAGGAGTTCACGGTGACCCGCGAGATGCTGCGCAAGCGTCCGGAAATGGTCAAGGACGGTTGGCGCGTGGGGGCCAAGGTCGCAGGGCGCGTGCTGCACGCGCGCTATAGCCGCTACATGCAGCGCATCGCCGAAGCCTCGCCGGAGCTGGTCGACGAGCTTGCCGAAGTGGGCGCGCGTTTCACGCATCACACCTCGATCGCGCCCACCGGCACGATTTCCCTGTCGCTCGCGAACAATGCGTCGAACGGCATCGAGCCCTCGTTCGCGCACCATTACTTTCGCAACGTGATCCGCGAGGGCAAGAAGTCGAAAGAGAAAATCGACGTGTTTTCCTTCGAGCTGCTGGCCTATCGCGAACTGGTCAATCCGCGCGCCATGCCGAATTCGCAGGTGGCGGCCGAGAAGCTGCCCGACTATTTCATCTCCGCCGACGACATCGGTCCGAAGGAACACGTCGATATCCAGGCGGCGGCGCAGCGCTGGGTGGATTCGTCCATTTCGAAAACGGCGAACGTGCCCACCGATTACAAGTACGAGGACTTCAAGGATATCTACATGTACGCCTTCGACCAGGGGTTGAAGGGCTGCACCACGTTCCGCTTCAACCCGGAGGCGTTCCAGGGCGTGCTCGTCAAAGAGGATGACCTCAAGAACACCACCTACGTGTTCACGCTCGAGGATGGCACCGAAGTGGAGGCGAGGGGCGATCAGGAGATCGAATACGACGGCGAAATGCACACCGCCGCAAATCTCTTCGACGCTCTCAAAGAAGGCTATTACGGGAAGTTCTGATCATGGCGCACATCAAAATCGACAAGAAGATCGCTAAATACCGCGTGCTCAAGCCCGAGGCGAAGGAGGCGCCGGCCGCCCCCAAGGAACCGCTCAAGGCCCAGGACAATGTCATCTGGATGCACGAGAAGCTCGAACGGCCGGAAGTGCTGATCGGCTCCACGTACAAGATCAAGACGCCGGTCTCGGATCATGCCATGTACGTCACCATCAACGACATCGTGCTGAACGAGGGCACGCCGCACGAACAGCGGCGGCCGTTCGAAGTGTTCATCAATTCGAAGAACCTCGATCATTTTCAGTGGATCGTGGCTCTCACCCGGGTTATCTCCGCGGTGTTCCGCAAGGGCGGCGATACCACGTTCCTGGTGGACGAATTGAAGGCCGTGTTCGATCCCAAGGGCGGCTACTGGCAACCCGGCGGCAAGTTCATGCCGTCGACGATCGCGGAGTTGGGCTATGTGATCGAGCGCCACCTGCAATCGATCGGCATGTTGAAGAAGCCGGAACTCGACGTACACCAGCGCAAGCTGGTCGAAGAGAAGCGCGCCGAGTTCGAAGCGCGGGCCAAACAGACCGACGCGTTCTCGAAATCGCATTTCCCCGAAGGCGCGCAGCTGTGCGCCAAGTGCAGCACGGCCGCGGTGGTAATGATGGACGGCTGCAACACGTGCTTGAACTGTGGGGATTCGAAGTGCGGGTAGTTGCGGTCGGGCCCACTCACACTAACTAAATGTGGGGGACCCCATAAGCTGCAACTTGGACCCCATAAGCAGCGCTGTGGCGCGTCCTTCGCTATGCCGACTATGGCGAGAGTTAGTTCTGGCTATCGGGCGTTAGAGTCGCAACAGCGGTGTGTGGGTCGGCGCTGAGTACGCGTATCAGCTGCACCATATCGGGGATGTCGCCTTCATGGCTCAGGGCTGCGGACAGCTGCCGATCCTGCAGCACGTCGAATATCAACCGAGGCACTCCATCCACCCATACGCGCGTGCTGATGAGTCGCACGCCATGGCTGTAATCCGCATAACGCCAGTCGTGCACGGTACTGAGCGGCTGGATCGGCGAGTTATCCGAGAGGTGCCAGCCGTAAATGGCGACGCGATCGAGATTGCCCCACAGACGGTTGGTGAGTACCAGGTCCTTTTTGTCACCGGCGGTCAAGCCGCCCGGTACCGCACCGAGAGCCAAGCGCTGAGCTCGGATGAGGTCGCTGTGATGTCGGTAATATTCAGTCGAGCGCATCGCGTCGCCCGCCGGCAGCGGTCGTGGCGCCAAGTGCACGGCAGCTTGCGCGTAGATGCCATCGACCATTTTAGGCGTCGGAAGCGTCAAGTCGAATCGAACGGCCATCGCCAGCGCGGTTTCCAGACGCATTGGCATCAGCAGAAAGTCGCGATCGGAACCGATCGCCAGGTAATCAGGCGCGGCGCACACAACGATCTGAGCCACGTGCCCATCAGGCTGCGCCGCGCTGAATCGGACTGGCACGAAGCGGCGCAAGAAGTCTGGAATATTCCCGGTCAGGAGCTCACCTCGAATGAGCAGCTCGCGCTCGTCATCGCTCAAGCCTTCTATCTGCCTGCCGAATTGCTTTCCGTCCGGCGCCCCGTTGGGACGTGCGGGAATCTCGCGCGTCAGCGAATTGTCGCACGGGGCGTTCGAGACGAGCTTGGATCTGCCGCAGGCCGCGATGCACAATAGTACGACCGCAGCGGCGAGCCACTTTACTTTGACCTGTAAGCGGGCGTTGGGCGACCTGCTCATGGGGCAGTATTGCAGTAGTCGGACGAGCGGGGCAACCCAAGCCGTTCGGCGTCTGCACCAGCGCGGCGCTCGACAAGTCAATCAAGGTGTACTAAGCAATGACCCGTCCGTGCATGCATGTCAGGAGGGCGGCACTTCATGGAAGGCGATGCTCGGCCCAATGCCAAGCTTCCAGCGAAAGGCCGCCAATTGCGGCGGAGCTAGAAGCCGACTCTAGGTCTCTTTCAGGGCTTTTGATGCGCTGGTTGAATATTTCATCTACCCTGCGGTCGGGCCCTCTCGCACTAACTAAAAGCCGGAGAACAAAATGGCGAACTATCTGACGATCGTTCATGAATGCAAGGATTACCCGACCTGGAAAAAGGCATATGACGCGGATGCGCCGAAGCGCGCAGCCGCCGGCCTCACTGAATTCCATGTTTTGCGCGAACACGACAATGCCAATCTGGTGGCACTCATGTTTGGGGTAGACGATGTCGGCCGCGCCAAGGCATTTGCCACGTCACCGGATCTCGCTGCCGCTATGAAAACGGCGGGTATTGTTGGAAGTCCAAAGGTGAGGTTTCGACACGGCAAATACAATCGCGTGTCCGCCCCCATTTCCGCCACAATGACGCTGACTGTTCGCGACTATGAGACCGCTCTCAAGGCTTATGCTATGGATGCAGCGGACCGGAAGGGCGCAGGCCTGACAGACCTCGCGGTGCTCCAGCTGGACGATGATCCGAACAACCTGCTGATCCTGTGGGCGGTTAGTGATGTTGCCCGTGCGACGGCGCTCTTCGATTCGCCCGCCTTGGCCGCACATATGGCCAAGAATGCCGGTGTAGTGGGTCCCCCCGAAAGGCATTTCTGGAAGGCCTGAGGGCACACGGGTCGGATTGACGAGCCGGCCGCCCAGCGGGGGCGGCCATGGTCCATCGTCGTCTAACTTTGGACGATGCGTTGCCGTACTCGATCACTTCGCGGTCGCCTGCGGCGCGAAGAGCTCCACGCTCCCTTGAGCCTCCTCGGGGTGTGCATCGAACCACGCCCTCGTCTCGGCACCACCTGGGCACGGAAGGTGCTGGCTGGTGCCGGGGGATGATGATGGTCGTAGGATGACCCGCCGTGCTCGCATCGAACAGTGCGATTTGGTGACAGATCCCAGAAATCCGGTTTTACTATCCGTCCATCCCGTCGTTCTGACAATCCGCGGGTGCGCCTACACACATCGGAGCCGGCACCATGACCTTTCCCAGAGAACCGCGGATCCATCCCGTATCGATTACCGCATTGCGGCCGACGCAGATGACGGTGGGCATGCGCGAGGTGAAAGCCAAGCGCAAGAGTTGGCGCGATCATCCGGCCAGCAAGAAGGCCGATTTTCTCGGCACGCACCTCATCCCGGTGGTGTGGGGGCCGGGCGATGAATACTACGTCATCGATCATCACCATCTGGCGTTGGCGCTGCATCAGGAAGGGGTCAAGCAAATAGCCACGACCGTGGTCGCCGACCTGCGCCGACTGCCGCGGGAGGCGTTCTGGGTGTATCTCGACAATCGAGGCTGGCTGCATCCTTTCGACAAACGCGGTCGGCGGCGTGGCTACGCCGATCTGCCGACGAAGATCTCGGCACTGGCGGACGATCCGTATCGCAGTCTGGCCGGCGAGTTGCGTCAAAGCGGCGGTTTCGCCAAGGACACCACGCCGTTCAGCGAGTTTCTGTGGGCGGATTTTCTGCGTCGCCGGATCAAACGCAGGAATCTCGACGACGATTTTCCGGATGCGCTGGTCAAGGCGCTGAAACTGGCGAAGAGCGGTGAGGCGGATTACCTGCCGGGTTGGTGCGGCCCCATCGCCTAGCGCATGAGCCAGCCCGGAATACGTCTGGCCGATGCGCTTGCCGGTGTTTCAGTGGCGGGCTTGCTGCTGCCCGAGGCGGTGGCGTATTCCGGCTTGGCCGGCTTGCCGCCGCAGGCGGGCGTGATCGGACTGTTCGCGGGGTTGCTGGCTTATGCGCTCATCGGCCGCAGCCGGCATGCGGTCGTTTCGGCCACGTCATCCTCCGCGGCCGTGCTTGCGGCATCCACTTTGGCGCTGAGCGCGGGCGGCGCCGCCCCGCGAGTGGCATTGGCTTCCCTGTTGGTCTGCGCGACGGGCATCGCGTTCCTGCTCGCGGGGAGCGCGCGTCTCGGCGCCATGTCGAATCTCATCGCACGGCCGGTGCTGCGCGGCTTCTCGTTTGGGCTGGCGCTGGTGATCGTCGTCAAACAGTGGCCGCATATCGCGGGAATCCATGCGATCAGCGCCGATTTCCTGCCCCTGTCGATCGAAATCCTGCGCAAGGCGACCGTCTGGGAACCCATGAGCCTTGCCGTCGGCGTGGGCGCGTTGGCGGGCCTGTTCGCGCTCGAGCGGGTGCGCTATGTCCCGGGGGTCATGATCGTGATCGTGGCCGGAATCGCGGCGGCGCCCTGGCTCGCGGCGCACGGCGTGTTGCTGACGGGGCCCATTCAACTGACGCTCGAGGTTCCGTCGTTGGCTCTGCCGTCGCATGGTCAATGGCTGCCACTGGTGGAGTACGCCCTCGCGCTCATGTTCATCGTCTACGCCGAATCCTACGGTTCGATCCGCGCCTATGCCCTGAAGTACGACGACCGCGTGTGGCCGAATCGCGATCTGGTCGCGCTCGGGGTCGCGAACCTGGTATCGGGGGCTTTTCATGGCACGCCGGTGGGCGCGGGCTATTCGGGTACATCGGCCAACGAGGCGGCCGGTGCGCAGTCGCGGATTGCCGGCTTGTACGCGGCCGCCACCGTCTTGGCGCTGGTGTTCCTGTTCCGGCGCTGGATCGAGCGCATTCCCGATCCCATTCTGGCTGCCATCGTCATCCATGCCGTCAGCAAGTCCTTGCGCGCGTCCGTATTCCGTCCCTACTTTCGCTGGCAACGCGATCGCCTCGTCACCACGACCGCGGTCGCGGCCGTGGTGGCATTCGGCATGATCGATGGCCTGTTGGCCTCGATCGCATTCAGTCTCGCCATGCTGCTGCGTTCGCTGTCGAGCCCGCGTCTGTCGGTCCTGGGCCGGCTGGGTACCCACGACTTCGTCAGCATGACCCGCTTTCCCGATGCGGTGACCGCACCGGGAACGCTGGTGCTGCGTCCGGAGGAGCCGCTGTTTTTCGCCAACGCCGAGCCGCTGCTGGTTCTGGCGCGGGACTTCGTCCTAAAGCAGGCGCAGCTGCGGCGCGTCGTGCTGAGCCTCGAGGAATCGCCTGACCTCGACGGTACGGCACTGGAGAGCATCGGCGAGTTCGCGAATTGGCTGGGCGCGCGCGGCATCGAATTGCGGGTCGCGCGGTTGAAGGAGGCCAGCCGGGACGCGTTGCAGCGCGCCGATTTCAAGCAACTGGCGCGGGCCGGGCTCGATTACCAGAGCGTCGACGATGCGGTAAGCGACGGCTCCTTCGGCACGGTGTAAGGCACCGTGTAAGCCTTGGTCCCTGCGGCATACCCCGAAATGGGGGGTCGACGCGACACCACAGGTTCCTTAAACTCAATGTCACACCAGTGTCGCTGCGCTAGGTCATTTTGATGGGCACATGGTCCGCCAGCGAGCCGCTCAGCTTTTACTCGGGAACCCACCTATGAGCCGAACGACCGCGGACTTTTTGGCCGAAACGCTGCTGCAAGCGGGCGTGAAACGAGTCTACGGCGTCGTTGGCGATTCGCTGAACGGTTTCACGGACTCGTTGCGCCGGCTCGAGGACATCGAATGGGTCCACATGCGCCACGAGGAGGGCGCCGCATTCGCCGCGGGAGCCGAAGCCCACCTCACGGGCGAGTTGGCGGTATGCGCCGGAAGCTGCGGCCCGGGCAATCTGCACCTCATCAACGGCCTGTTCGACTGCCACCGCAGCGGCGTTCCGGTGTTGGCCATCGCCGCACACATTCCGAGCACCGAGATCGGTATCGACTACTTCCAAGCGACGCATCCCGAGAATCTGTTCAAGGACTGCAGCCACTACGTCGAACTGGTATCGAACCCGGGGCAGCTGCCGCAGATTCTGGCGCGCGCGATGCGCGTTGCGGTTGCGAAGCGCGGTGTCGCGGTCGTCGTGATACCCGGAGATGTCGCCCTCAAGCCGGCAACCGCCAAGCTGCCGACGTGGTTCTATCCCGCCAAGCCGGTGATTCGTCCCAATGACGATGACATCGCCGCCTTGGCGTCCTTCCTGAACGCGGGCACCCGGGTCACGCTCTTTTGCGGTGCCGGCTGCGCGGGTGCCCACGCCCAGGTCATTGCGCTCGCCAAGAAGCTCAATGCGCCCATCGTTCACACGCTGCGCGGCAAGGAGTACATCGAACACGATAATCCCTACGATGTCGGTATGACGGGGCTGATCGGATTTGCGTCGGGTTACAAGGCGATGAAGCGTTGCGATACCCTGCTCATCCTGGGCGCCGACTTTCCCTACCGGCAGTTCTTTCCCGAAGGGTCTCGCATCGCCCAGATCGATCTCAGACCCGAGGCCCTGGGCAATCGCTGCCCATTGGAGCTGGGCGTCCTGGGCGATATCGCGGCGACGCTCGACTTGCTGCTGCCCGCCGTCGAACAGAGCGCCGACGATGCCCATCTGCAGGATGCGCTCGCGGATTACGCCAAGGCGAGAGGCGACCTCGACAAGCTGGCGGAATTCAGCCCGCAGAGCACGCAGATTCATCCGCAACAGGTGACCCGCCTGGTGAGCGAACTCGCGGCGGACGACGCCATCTTCACCTGCGATGTCGGGACGCCCATCGCGTGGACAGCTCGCTATCTGAAACTCAACGGCAGGCGCCGGTTGGTGGGGTCATTCAATCATGGCTCGATGGCCAACGCCATGCTGCACGCCATCGGCGCGCAGTCGGCGTTTCCGCACCGCCAGGTGATCTCGTTTTCCGGCGACGGAGGCTTCACCATGATGATGGGGGAATTCGTGACGCTGATCCAAATGGGGCTGCCCGTGAAAATCGTCGTGCTCAACAATGGCACGCTCGGCTTCGTCGAACTGGAGATGAAGGCCAGCGGCTTCCTCGACACGGGCTGCGACCTCAAGAATCCGAATTTCGCCGCCATGGCCGCCGCGATGGGCATCAAGGGCATCCGCGTCGAGCGTCCACAGGAGTTGGAGGCTGCGATCAACGAGGCGTTGAGTCATGACGGTCCGGCGCTGCTCGACGTGGTCAGCGCCCGGCAAGAATTGATCCTGCCGCCGACCACGACGCTCGATGAAGCGTGGCATTTCGGCATGTTCACGATGAAGGCCGTGCTGGACGGGCGCGTCGGCCAACTGATCGATCTGGCCAAGGTGAGCCTCGAGCGATGAGCGCCACGTGTCCGATGCCGAGCACCGTGCGGCAGCCAGAGCAGAATCACCCAACGGCGAGCGTCAGCCGCTCGCATCAACGACGCGCGCAAGCCGTTCGCATCAAACTGGAGAGACGACAATGAGCACGATCACGACGAAGGACGGAGTCAGCATATTCTACAAGGACTGGGGGAGCGGCCAACCCATCGTATTTTCCCACGGCTGGCCCTTGTCCGGGGACGATTGGGACGCGCAGATGATGTTCTTCCTGAATCACGGTTTTCGGGTCGTCGCCCATGACAGGCGCGGGCACGGGCGCTCGACGCAAACCGACGACGGTCACGATATGGATCACTACGCCGACGATCTCGCGGCCGTGACCGCACACCTCGATCTGAAGAATGCCGTGCACATCGGCCACTCGACCGGCGGCGGTGAGGTCGTGCGTTATCTGGCGCGCCATGGCGAAAGCCGCGTGGCGAAGGCAGTCCTCATCAGTGCGGTGCCGCCGATCATGGTCAAAACGCCCGCCAATCCGGGCGGTCTGCCGAAAGAGGTGTTCGACGGACTCCAGGCGCAGCTCGCCGCCAACCGGGCGCAATTCTACCTCGATCTGCCGACGGGCCCCTTCTACGGCTACAACCGAGCGGGCGCGAAGCCGTCCCAAGGCGTCATTCAAAATTGGTGGCGCCAGGGCATGATGGGCGGCATCAAGGCCCATTACGATGGCATCGTGGCGTTCTCCCAGACCGACTTCGTGCCCGACCTGAAGAAAATCTCGGTGCCGACGCTGGTGATGCATGGTGACGACGACCAGATCGTGCCCTATGCGGACGCCGGGCCGCTGAGCGCCAAGCTGCTCAAGAACGGCACCTTGAAAACCTACAAGGGCTTCCCCCATGGCATGCCCACCACGGAAGCGGACACGATCAACGCGGATCTGCTGGCGTTCATCAAGTCCTAGGTCGAGGCCGTCAGGGCTGCGCGTTCCGGCGGCGCCGCGCAAACCGTGGGGTAGCCTCGGGCCTGTCATTGGCGGATGCCCACGCCGGTAGGCTGCCGGCCAAACCAGGATTTCTTGTGTCATGACAGCGTATTTTTCGGCCGGTCTCGCAGCCGCGACGAACTCGCCTTTCATAACGGCGTGCTTGCTCCTCCTGGCGCTCTTCGCCGCGCGGCGTTGGCGCATCCGAAACCCGCTCGTCCACTTTCTGATCCAATTTCTGGTCTTCTCGATTTTCACCATCGTGATGCTGGCGGCGAACGTCGTTCCCTATCGGACGGGAGCCGCGACCGGCTCCGAATTCACGCGCTTGTTCGTGGGCTCGCTCGAAATTATCTGGTGGCTCGCTGCCGCGTCGCTCACCGTCGGGGCATTGCGTGCCTTCCTCGTGCTCGGCGGAAAGCCGAGCGAGTCCAAATTGGTCCAGGATCTCCTGGCCGGTCTGATCTATCTCGCCGCCGCCGTCGCCATCGTGGCCTACGTCTTCGATCTCCCGGTCAAGGGGTTGCTTGCGACCTCGGGCGCCTTGGCCATCATCATCGGGCTCGTGCTGCAGAGTTCCCTGGGCGACGTGTTCTCGGGCATCGTGCTCAATCTCGAACGCCCGTATCACGTGGGCGATTGGATCATCTTGGACGATACGGTGCAGGGCACCGTGATCGAGACCACATGGCGCGCGACGCATATATTGACCGCCAGTCTGGACGTGGCCATCGTTCCCAACAGCGTGGTCGCCAAGTCGAAAATGGTCAATTGCAGTTCACCACGGAAGACTCACGGTGCCAGCATGCGCATACGGCTGGAGGCATCGATGCAGCCGGCGGCGGGCTGCACCATGCTCAGAGAGGTTCTGCTGGGGACTGATCATGTCCTGCGCGCCCCCGAACCCTCCGTCACCATCAAAGAACTCAGCGCGGATATGATCGAGTTCGAACTCTATTACTTCGTTGCCGATGTCGGCGCCGTCGATGCGGCGCAAAACGAACTGTTCAATCGCATTTACCAGGCGTCGATCGCGGCGGGGATCAAATTCGCGCCGCGCCTCGGCGCATTGGCGAGCGTGGTTGCGATGGACGACGGCGATGCGGCGACGCCCGAGCGCCTGGTCGCCGGAATATCGCTGTTTTCGACGTTGAAACTCGAGGAAAAGGCCGCGCTCGCCGCCAAGATGACGCGCAAGGAATACGCCCCGGGCGAGGTGATCGTGCGGGCGGGTACGGTGCTGCAATCGTTGAACATCGTCAGTTACGGCGTCTTGGTGGCCACCGAAGAGGAGGACGGCAAAAAGCTGGAACGACTGCGGTTGACGCCCGGGATCTACTTCGGCGAGTCCGGCCTTCTCGCGGGGGCGCCGATGATCGGTGAAATTACGGCATTGACCAGAGCCACCGTCTACGAGATATCCAAGGATGCGCTGCTGCCGCTTCTCGAGGCGCGGCCCGCGATGGCGGAGGAACTGAGCGAGCTTTTGGCGAGCCGCCAGTTGGCGCGGCGCACGGTTCTCGATCAGCTGCATCACACCGAGCGACCCGCCGAGGGGCTGGCTACTCACCTGGCGAGCAGAATCCGGCAGATTTTCTCGTTGCATTGACGCCAAGCGGTATTGAGTCGAGCGTAAGGGCCGCGGCGCCGTCTGGGTACGCGCGGCGTCCTGGCTCCAGGTCACAGTACCGGCGCTCCGGACCTGACATAATGCGAGCCGGGTCGTCGTCGAGGTCATTGATTTTGTTCGGAAAAAGCTTACGTTTCTGGCGCTTTGCCAGGCTCTTGGCGGCAGTTCTGCTGCTCGCGCCTGGTATGAACGCCCACGCCGCCGCGGCCGATGCAGCGGACCTGTTCGCGCACCCGCCGGCGCTCGAGCGCGACGTGCGGTTCTGGATCCGCGTCTATACCGAAGTCACCACCGACCAGGGCCTGCTGCACGATGATTGGAATCTTGGCCTGGTCTATGAGGTGCTGCGTTTCGATCCCGCCATGTCGCCGTCGCAGCGTGAACGCCGCGTCAACGAAGCGAAGGCGCGCTACGCCGCGCTGCTGCGCAAGTTCGCATCGGGCTCGACCGACGAGTTGACGCCGCACGAAGAGCGCATCCTGCATGCTTTCGGCGACAAGCCCACGCCGAGCGACTTTCGCGACGCCATCGACCGCATTCGTTTTCAGTTGGGGCAGGCCGACCGGTTTCACGAAGGCCTGATACGCGCGGCGGTGTGGGAGAAGCAGATCGCCCGCACCCTGGCGCAACATGGCGTGCCGGCGGAGATCGCGGCGCTGCCGCACGTGGAGTCGTCTTTCAATCTGGCGGCCTATTCGAAGGTCGGCGCGGCCGGTCTGTGGCAGTTCATGCCGGCCACGGCCAAACGATACATGCGCGTGGATAGTTTGGTCGATGAGCGGCTCGACCCTTACACCGCCACCGAGGCCGCCGCGAACCTGATGCTATACAACTACCGGTTGGTGGGTACCTGGCCGTTGGCGGTGACCGCCTACAACCACGGGCCCGGCGGCTTGCGCACGGTGCAAGACGAACTGGGCACGAGCGACATCGCCGTGATCGTCAAACGCTATCAGGGAAAAACCTTCGGCTTCGCATCGCGCAACTTTTATGTCGCGTTCCTGGCCGCGCTCGAGGTCGACCGGAATGCCGAGAAATACTTCGGCCCGATCACTCGCCTGCCCGATACCGACAGCACGCCGGTCGAATTGCCGGATTACATTTCGGTCGATGCTCTGGCCAAAGCCTTCAAAGTCGACATGGGCGCCCTGCGCGTGCTCAACCCGGCACTGCGGCCCCCGATCTGGAGCAGCAGCCGTCTGGTGCCGCGCGGCTATCGCTTGAGGCTTCCCGGCGCCCAGCCGCAGAGCGAGATCGCCGCGGGCTGGGACCGCTTGCCGCTGACGCAGCGCTACGTGGCCCAGCGCAACGACGGCACCCACAAGCTGCGGCGCGGCGAGACCTTGGCCGGCGTTGCGGGCGCGAGCGGTATCAGCGTTTCGCGCCTGCTCGCCGCCAACGGCTGGAGCAGCGCAACCGTGGCGACCCGGGGCGCCGTGGTGCGCATCCCGATGCCCGCGTCGCGCGCCGAAGCGGCGGGCGGCACGGTCGTTGCGAGCGACGTGGGCACGCCGGCCAACACCAACCTGAAGGCGGCTGCGCTACCCGCGCCGGTGTCGGATAACGTACCGCCGCCCACGGCGGTCCCCGAGAAAGTAGCGCCGCCGCCCTCGGAGCCCGTGTCGGCTCGGCAAACCAGCGGCGATGCTTTGTTGCCCGTCCGAAGTCCCACCGGCAGTCCGGACACGACGAATTACGAGGTGGCCGCCGACAATACCGCCGTCGTTCAGGCGGCCGAGACGCTCGGACATTTTGCCGACTGGACTCAAATCGATTCGCAAAAGTTGCGCACGCTTAATAAACTGCACAAGAACGCGATGGTGACGCAGGGTAGGAAAATCAAGCTGGACTTCTCGCGCGTGACCGCGGCGCAGTTCGTCGACGCCCGCCGCGACTATCACCATCACCTGCAGGAAGCGTTTTTCGCCGCGCATCGGATCGCGGGCACCGAGACCTATGCGGTCAAGCGCGGCGACTCGTTGTGGACCCTCGCCCAGCAGAGAACCGATATGCCGGTGTGGTTGGTGGCCCAGTACAACCCCGACGTGAACTTCAACGACATGCGGCCGGGCACTCCGATCACCTTGCCCCAGGTCGTCGCCATCAATCGTCAGTGACGCGTCGATCGCCTCAAGCCCCGATCATCAGCGCCTCAGTCGTCTGTGAGCCCCCGAGCGCGCGTGAACTGCGTCAACGTGGCTCGGGTATCCTGGCTCGGAACGAAGTCGAGCGTGGTTCCGTCGGCCGCCCGGAAATTCAAAATGAGTTTCTGGCTGCCGGCCATGTGTTTGAGCATGTCGACGGTGAGCGCGAAATACGAGGTCTGGCCCCAGGAGACCGCGGGCTTGTACGGCCCTTGGCCGACGCCCGGAGTCTCGATCGGCGACAGCACCAGCGGCCCGTCGTCGAGGTTCACCGTCACGGCTCCCGCCGCGCGGATGTCGCCCACCTGCCGATCGTTACCGGGCGCGACGTGAACCCAGAGCGCGTAGCTGATGTCCCCCATGCGATCCCATTCGATGGGCCCCAGATAAGCGAAGGTCGCGCGCTTGGCGTTCGACAGCGCCGCATTCTGGGCGTTGATGACGAACTCGATGGGTTCCTGCAGGGCCCCGACGGTGATGCCGGTCCGTTCATCCAGCACTTCGGCCGGCTTGATGGCGGACTGCCCGCCGCAGCCGGCCAGCACGCCCGTGATCATGGCAACCTTGAACAACGTCGAATGCATCGGCCGGATTATACGCACTCCGTGAGCCAGGACCGATTATGTCGTGCCGCGGACACGTTATAATTTTTGCCATGGTAAATCGAAATCGCCGTTCCGCCGTCGGAATTTGGTTCGTGTGGGTCGTTTTGGCCGGCTGGATCGCCGGGGTGCCCCCGGCGGCGGCCACCGATATCGTCGCCGCCGATCACGTGATCGTCCATAAGGCCCAGCGCAAGCTCTATTTGTATAACGGCAGCCGTCTGCTGGGCGAATACAAGGTGGCGCTCGGTTTGAACCCCGTAGGCACCAAGGAGCGTGAACGCGATTTCCGGACGCCGGAGGGGCGCTATTTCCTGGCCCGCCGCAACACCCGCAGCGACTATTTCCTGTCGATCCAGGTGTCCTATCCCAGCAAGCTCGACGAGCTCAAGGCGAAGAAGAATCACTGGGCACCCGGCGGAGCGATCATGATCCACGGCTTGCCCAATGCGCCGAAGCATCCGGCGAGCTACTACTCGTCGAGCGACTGGACCGACGGCTGCATCGCGCTTTCCAATTCCGATATGGTCGAAGTGTGGTTGCGCACGCAAGACAATATTCCGATCGATATTTATCCGTAATAGGTACCGAGTGCAAACCACCATTCTATCGTCCGACCTGGTCGACGCGCGGGTCGCGCCCAAGGGCAGCCTCGAGCACCTTTCCCAGCAGGAAATCGCCAAATTGCTCGACTCCGGCCAGGGGGGCTTGTACCCGCTGTTCCGTAAGTGCGCGCTCGCGGTGTTGAACTCCGGCAGCGACATCGACGAGGCGCGGCTGATCTTCGAGAAATACAAGGACTTCGATCTGAAGATCGTTCGCGAAGCGTGGGGCATCACACTGGAAATCAAGAACGCGCCTGCGGCGGCATTCGTCGACGGCGAAATGATCCGGGGCCTCAAGGACCATTTGTTCGCGGTGCTGCGGGACGTGGTCTTCATCTCCAACGAGATCATGGAGAGCGGCCGCTTCGACTTGAGTTCCTCGCCCAGCATCACGAACGCCGTGTTCTACATCCTGCGCAACGCGCGCGTACTCGAGCTGCAGGTGCGCCCCAATCTCGTGGTCTGCTGGGGCGGACATTCGATCCGCCGGGTCGAGTACGACTACACCAAGAAGGTCGGCTACGAACTCGGCCTGCGCGGCCTGGACGTCTGCACGGGCTGCGGGCCGGGCGCCATGAAAGGACCGATGAAAGGCGCGACCATCGGACATTCGAAGCAGCGCATCACCAACGGCCGCTATTTGGGGATAACCGAACCCGGCATCATCGCGGCGGAGTCGCCCAATCCCATCGTCAGCCAGCTGGTGATCATGCCGGACATCGAGAAGCGCCTCGAGGCGTTCGTGCGCCTCGGCCATGGTTTCGTGGTTTTTCCAGGCGGCCCGGGCACCGCGGAGGAGATCTTGTACCTGCTGGGCATTCTGCTCGATCCCGCCAACGCCGATCTGCCGTTTCCGGTGGTGTTCACCGGTCCCGCGGACGCGGCCGAGTACTTCGAGCAGATACATGAGTTCATCGGTGCGACGCTGGGACCGGGCGCGCAATCGAGGTATCAGATCGTGATCGACGACCCGGCGCAGGTGGCTCGCGCCGTGGTCAAGGGACTGGCGGAAGTCCGCGACTATCGCCGGCGCGAGAGCGATTCCTATGGATTCAATTGGCTGCTGACGATTCCGCTCGAATTCCAGCGTCCGTTCGAGGTGACGCATGCATCGATGCGCGCTCTGCGGCTCGCGCGCGCGCAACCCGTGCACGAACGCGCCGCCAACCTGCGTCGCGCATTCTCCGGCATCGTGGCGGGCAACATCAAGGAATCCGGCGTCGACGCCATCGAGAAATACGGCCCATTCGAACTGACCGGCGAGGCCTCCATCATGGAACCTCTGGACCGATTGCTGCGCTCATTCGTGGGCCAGAAGCGCATGAAGCTGACGGGCACCGAGTACACCCCCTGCTACCGATTAGTGGCATGAGCGACCCGCAGCTCATCCGCTATCACTTCGATCTGCCGGATGGCTCGAAGAAGTCGTTGGAATTTTTCTTCGACTCCATCGATTTCAAACTGCTCAATCCGCCGCCCAGCGATCCGCCGTTCTGGACCGAACTCGGTTTCAACCGCTGCGCCAATTGCCCGCTCGACCAACGGTCGCGCCGCCATTGTCCCGCCGCCTTGCACATGGCGGCGGCGGTGGGTCCGCTCGAAGCGCTGGTCTCGTACGATACGGTGGGAGTCACCGTGGTGCAGGGCGAGCGCACCGTGTACATCGAGACTTCCGCGCAGCAAGCGATGAGTTCGGTGCTCGGACTCATCATGGCAACGGCCGGATGTCCGTGGACGGACCACCTGCGTCCCATGGCGCGATTCCACCTGCCGTTCGCCAGCGAAGTGGAGACCGTGTATCGCAGCATCGGCATGTTCCTGCTGGCGCGCAAAATCACCCAGGCGGACGAGTCGCAGGGATTCGACGCCTTGGAAGAACTCTACAAGAATCTACATGTGGTAAATCGCGATATGTCGCGTCGCTTGGGTGCGGCAACGAGGACGGATCCTGCGCGCAATGCGTTGGCGTTGCTCGACGCGTACACGATATTGTTGCCGGCCGCATTGGAGTGTTCGCTCGAAGAATTGACGCCGCTGTTCGATGCGTGGCAAACGAAGAGAATTCCCGCCATTTAACTTACCGTGACAGTCCGTGAGATGCGTATCGCAATGCTCACGCTGGCCTAGCGACGCCGCCGGTATGCCGTGACACAGTTCCTGTCGAGGTTTGTGCGCGGGACATACTGTCGTGCACGTTACAGAGGCAACCGAAGATGAGCGACATCAAGAACCCCAATCGATACACCGGAATCGACCGCCGCGCACCGCGCGTCGAACCCAGCGTGGTCAAGCCGGGGGCAGCCGTGCCGCACAAAACCGGCGGTCGCCATGCGGCGATCACGACGAACTTATACAACTGGCATAGTTACAAGAACTGGGCGGACAAGGTCCGCGGCAGCTGGGAAGACAAGAAGTAATGCAACGCTGCGCGCGGTAGGCGCGCGGCGCCGCAGTTCAGGCGGTTTCGGGCAAGGCGCTGAGGCTCTGGGGCGGGTCCGCCGCTTCCTTGGCTCGAAGCCATGCCAGCATCGGCTGCCAATCCTCGAGATCCTGCTCCACGAGATATCTCTTCATTTCGAACAGTCCGACGCCCTGTTCCGCGGCACGCACGTAGTTCTGCGAGTCGCGCAAGGTGGCGATGACCGGGATGCGCAAGGTATCCAGGAATCTCATCAGCGACTGAAAGATCACGGTGTTGCGCTTGACGCGGTTGGCGACCACTCCGATGCGGTTCTCCTCGCGCCGCACCTTGGCGATCAACAACAGATCGGCGATGCATTTCGAGAACGCGTGGATGTCGATATCGGACGGCAGCACCGGCACGATGATGGCATCCGCGGATTTCGTCATCTCGGGCATTTCTTGCGCGGGTACCGAGGCCGGCGTATCCACCACGATGTGTGCGGCGTCGGGCGGCGTTCGCATCTGCCAAGCGCGCGTCACGCGGCTGTTGCGTTCGAATCCGGCGATGCCGTGAATGAACGGCTGCTCGGACTTGCGCTTCTTCAGCCAACGCATGCTGGAGCCTTGCGGGTCGTTGTCCGACAGCAGCGGACGGTCTCCCAGACTCGCGAAGTAACTGGCGAGATTGGTCGCAACCGTCGTTTTTCCCGAACCGCCCTTCGGATTCAGGACGAGAATTCGCTGCATCGCGCCAGCGTACGCAGCCACCGACGCCAAGGCAAGTTTGTGTGACCTCAAACACGGCCGGATCGCTGCGACCCGCATACAGTGCCGCCATGGAATGGATGCTGCAAGTGGTTGACGAGATCGACGACATCATCGGGGCCGCGCGGCACTTGCTGGGCCTTGACGTGCGTCTCGGCGGATTCCTGGAAGGCCTCGGCGCAGCGATACGTCTGCGCGGCCGTCCGCTCGAGTCCAGGTCGTAAACGACGAACGTCGCGGAATCCTTTAAGATGCCGCCATCATGGCATCTCATCACTTTCGGATCACCTGCGCGGCCGCCCTCGGCTTCCTCGTGGCGTGCGGCGGCAAACAGCCCACCGCAGCCGGTTCGGCCGCCTCTCCTCAAGCTACGCAAACGGTGAATACGATGGAAATCGTCGATCTGCAGCCGGGTCCGGGTGCGGCGATCGCCGCCGGCCAAACGGCGGTCATGCAGTACACCGGCTGGTTGTACGAAACCTCGGCACCCGACAAGAAAGGCAAAGAGTTCGACAGTTCCTCGAAGGGTGGGCAGCCTTTCCGCTTCGTTCTGGGCGGCGGTCAAGTCATCAAAGGCTGGGACCAGGGCGTGCTCGGCATGAAGGTGGGCGGGCGTCGTCGTCTCACCATTCCCGCCGATCTGGCATACGGCGATGCAGGCGCCGGCGGCGTCATTCCGCCCGGAGCGACCCTGGTGTTCGACGTCGAGCTCGTCGCCATCGAATGAGTCCGGCCGCCGCCGAAGGGCGGCTGCGGCGGTCCTTGGCGGCTCGAGGCCGTCGGCGCGGCCGACCGTAGGGGCCGATCCGCAGGCAATCACCGGCTTAAGTGGGGGGTTGGAACTGCGCGATGCGGTATGCAATGGCGCACTCGATGCCGTCCGGGACGAGAGCGTTCTCTAGCGCCCCGGACGCCGATTCTCGATCAGTTGACGAATTCTTTGAGCGTCTTCAGTGCGGCAATGCGCACTTTCTTGCTGGCCGGCTTGGCCTTGAACATCATTTTCTCGCCGTTGAACGGATTCACGCCTTCACGCGCCTTCGTGGCAGGCTTCTTCACGACCTTCATCTTCAAAAGCCCGGGCAGCGTGAACACGCCATGCCCGCGCAGACTTTTCTTGATGGAGGCGGACAGCGAGTCGAACACTGCTCCGACCTGCTTTTTGGAAAGTTCTGTTTCCTTCGAAATGGTAGCGAGAATTTCAGACTTGGTCGGTGCTGCATTCTTTTTCGCCATATAAATCTCCTGATTGTGATTGCTAACGCGGGCTGCGAACGCCCACATATTCAACTCGGCGCCGAAAATAACATAGAAAAAAGCCGATGTTTAGCGCAATTGCGAAAAAAGGTTCGCTGCCGACATGCGCGCGAGCCTGGTTTTTTAAGGGTCCGCACCAACCGGACGCGGCGGCTCTGTGCTCAAAGCGCTTTGTTAGCAGTGTTTTCAAGCATGTAGGGCATCATATTCAGCGCAGAAGTATCAACAGCGCGCCGATCGCGATCGATACCCACAACACCGAAAAATCGATCTGCCCGATCTTCGGGATGACGCGCCGAACAGGCCTCAACACCGGTTCGCAGAGTTGCGAGAGCAGCCGCACGCCCGGCGCATAGCCGCCGGGCGATACGAAACTCGTCAGCCAATAGAGCAACAGGGCGAACAGGTAGATCCGCAAGGTGAGGTCGACGAGGCCCACGATCGTGACGCGCAGGAACAGCAGCGGGTCGCCGAACCCTGCGCCGCCCAAAGCCAGCAGCGCGGCGGTGCGGGCCGACGCGATGGCGATCACGGCGACGACGGTGGCGGTGTCGATCTTGCCGATGGGCGGCAACAGCCGGCGCAATGGCAGGATCAGCCAATTCGTGACCCGTACGATGGCGTCCGCCATCGGATCCCTGAAATCCGCCCGTACCAGCTGAAACAGGAAACGCAGCAGGAAAGCCAGCGTCAGCAGCCATAGCAAAGTATCGACGATGTATCTGATCGCTTCCATTTCAATCCACCGATGAGGAGATTGCCCGCCGTCCCTACGGGGTGCCGTATTCGGCGGCGAGCTCCGCCGAGCGGCGGTCGGCCGCTGCCACGGCGTGTGCGACGATAGCACGAAGGCCCGCGGCATCGAGAACGTCGAGCGCCGCCGCGGTAGTGCCGCCCTTCGAGGTCACCTGTTCGCGCAGCGCGCTCAAGGACTCGCTCGATTGGCGCGCCATCTGTGCGGCGCCGAAAGCGGTTTCCAGGGTGAGCTTGTGTGCGATGTCGTTCGGCAGACCCCGCTCGTGTGCCGCGGCCTCGAGCGCTTCCATGAACAAAAAGAAATAGGCCGGACCGCTGCCCGACAGTGCGGTGACCGTATCCATCTGCGATTCGTGCTCCACCCAAACGGTGGCGCTCACGGCGGCCATGATGGCCTCTGCGAGAGCGCGGTGAGCGGCGCCGACGCTGGCCGGCGCGTACAAGCCCGTCGCGCCGAAGCCATTGAACGCCGGACGGTTGGGCATGGTCCGCACCACCGGCACCTGGGGGCCGAACCAGCGGGCGAGGGCGGCGTGGGGGATGCCCGCGGCGATGGAAATCACCAGCGGCTTCGACTGTGCGAGCCGCGGCGCGAGGCCGGCGGCCACCGACCGCATTTGTTGTGGCTTGACCGCCAGGATGACCACTTCGGCGTCGCTGGCCGCGCCGATGTTGTCGGCGGCCGCCGTTATCCCGTACTCGCGGACCAAGCGCTCGAGCTGCTCGCCGCTGGGGTCGGCAACGACGATGCGCTTGGGCTGGAGTCCTCGTTTGGTCAGTCCGCTGATGAGTGCCGCGGCCATGTTGCCGCCGCCGATGAATGCCAGTCTACGTATGTTATGCATGAATGCCTCTTCCGTTCGTGTGTTATCCGTCATCGCTCGCCGAACAGTGCCGTGCCGATGCGCACGTGGGTGGCGCCCTCGGCGATCGCCGATTCGAAATCGCCGCTCATGCCCATCGACAACGTATCCAGCTCGAGTCCGGCGGCATTCAATTGGTCGAGCAGTACGCGCAGCCGGGCAAACACGGCACGTTCGGCCTGCACGCTCGGTTGCGGCGGCGGCACGCACATCAGGCCGCGCAGTCTCACCCGCGGCAGGGCTGCGGTCGCAGCCGCGAGCGTTGCCAGATCGGCAGGATCCACGCCGCCCTTGGTCGGCTCCGGGATCAGGGCGACCTGAATGCATAGGTTGAGCGGCGGCGCGTGGAACGGGCGCTGCTCCGAGAGGCGCCGCGCCACGCTGCAGCGGTCGACGCTGTGCACCCAGTGAAAGCGCTCGGCGATGGGGCGGGTCTTGTTCGACTGGATGCCGCCGATGAAATGCCATTGCAGCGGCAGATCGGCGAGTTCGTCCAGCTTGAGAACGGCTTCCTGCAGGTAGCTTTCACCGAAATCCGTGACGCCCGCCGTGGCGGCGGCCCTGAGAAATTCGGCAGGCTTGCCCTTGCTGACGGCGACCAGGGTGACCGAAGCGGGGTCCCGCCCTGCGGAGATGGCCGCCTGACGTATCCGAGATCGGACGTGGTTCACATGAACCGCTAAATTCTGCGGACCGATTAACATATTGGGTGTCGACACCCTCTTATATACTGCTGATGGCTAGTAACCCTAGCCGACTTAGGAGCCGTAAATGGCGGTTGATATCGCGCAGCTTCTCGCTTTTGCGGTGAAGAACAATGCGTCGGACCTGCACCTCTCGGCGGGCGTCCCGCCGATGATCCGCGTCGATGGCGACATGAAGCGCATCAACATGCCCGCCCTGGTGCACAAAGAAGTGCATAGCATGGTGTACGACATCATGAACGACAAGCAGCGCAAGGCGTTCGAGGAATTCTTCGAGACCGACTTTTCGTTCGAAATCCCCAAGCTGGCGCGTTTCCGCGTCAACGCTTTCAACCAGAATCGCGGCGCCGGGGCCGTGTTCCGCAATATTCCGTCGCAAATCCTGTCGCTGGACGAGCTGAACGCGCCGAAAACATTCAAAGATCTGTGCATGCTCCCTCGCGGTCTCGTGCTGGTCACTGGTCCCACCGGCTCCGGCAAATCGACGACCCTGGCCGGGATGGTCAATCATTGTAACGACAACCGTCCGGATCACATCATCACGATCGAGGATCCGATCGAGTTCGTGCATGAGAGCAAGCGCTGCCTGGTCAACCAGCGCGAGGTGCATCGCGACACCTTGGGATTCACCGAGGCGCTGCGCTCGGCGCTGCGCGAAGACCCGGACGTGGTATTGGTCGGCGAAATGCGCGACCTGGAGACCATTCGCCTGGCATTGACGGCCGCCGAGACCGGCCACTTGGTGTTGGGCACCCTGCATACCAGTTCGGCCGCGAAGACCATCGACCGCATCGTGGACGTGTTCCCGGCTGCGGAAAAGGATATGGTACGCGCTATGCTTTCCGAAAGTCTGCGGGCGGTGATTTCGCAAACGCTGATGAAGCGCGTCGGCGGCGGGCGTATTGCAGCGCACGAAATCATGATCGGCACGCCGGCCATCCGCAACTTGATCCGCGAGGGCAAGATCGCGCAAATGTATTCCGCCATCCAGACCGGCCAGGGCCAGGGCATGCAGACCCTCGATCAGTGCCTGCAGGAGCTGGTGCAAAAGGGCGTCGTCAGCCGCGAAGAAGCCAAGTATAAAGCGCAGAACAAGGACAGCATTTGATGCGCATGCGCGCAACCTTTCAACGGGGTCCGCGCCAAGCCGCGAACCCCGGCCGTGTGGCGGCGCGCTGGGCGCGCCGGAAGATGGGATCCAGGAGCTGACTATGGAGCGCGATCAAGCCATTCGTCTGATGCAGGATTTGCTCCGGCGGATGGTCGAGAAGAAAGGCTCCGACCTGTTCATCACCGCCGGATTTCCGCCCGCCATCAAGATTGACGGCGAGATCAGGCCGCAATCGGACCGTTCCTTGACTCCCGAGCAGAGCGCGGGACTCGTGCGCTCGATCATGAACGATCGCCAGACCAAGGAATTCGACGCCACCAAGGAATGCAACTTCGCGATTTCGCCGCCCGGGATCGGACGCTTTCGCGTCAGCGCGTTCGTGCAGCAGGGCTTCTCCGGCGCGGTGCTGCGAACCATCAATGCCAAGATTCCCACGCTCGAAGAACTCGAATTGCCGAATGTCCTCAAGGACGTGGTGCTGTCGAAACGCGGCTTCGTGATCCTGGTGGGAGGCACCGGCTCCGGTAAATCCACGTCGCTCGCCGCCATGGTCGGCTACCGGAACGAGAAGACCCGCGGGCACATCGTGACCATCGAGGACCCGGTGGAATACGTGCATGCGCACAAGGGCTGCGTGGTGACGCATCGCGAAGTGGGCGTGGATTGCGATAGCTGGCACCTCGCGCTCAAGAACACCCTGCGCCAGGCGCCGGATGTCATTCTGATCGGCGAAATTCGCGATCGCGAGACCATGGAATACGGCATTCAGTTCGCCGAGACCGGCCACTTGGTGCTGGCCACCCTGCATGCCAACAGTTCCAACCAGGCGCTCGATCGCATCATCAACTTCTTCCCGGAGGAGCGGCGGGAGCAGCTCCTCATGGACTTGTCCCTCAACATACGCGCCTTGATATCGCAGCGCCTCATACCTCGGGAAACCGGCTCGGGCCGCATCGCGGCCATGGAAATCATGCTGGCGTCGCCGCTGATTTCGGATTTGATCTTCAAGGGCGACGTGGCCAAGATCAAGGACGTGATGTCGCGTTCCAATCGTCTGGGCATGAAGACTTTCGACCAGGCCTTGTTCGAACTCTACGAATCGGGCCTGATCTCGTACGAAGACGCATTGCGCAACGCCGATTCGAAGAACGAATTGCGTCTGCGCGTAAAGCTCGAGAGCAAGCGCGAAGTGAAGCACGTGGAAGACGGCGGCGCGGCTCTGCAGATCCTCGAGGAAGAAGAAGGCCAGGTGTTCTAGAGCATGTCGGCAGCCATCCCGGCTCAGGTGATGAACACGAAGCCGCTCTTCAAGCTCATGGTGGAGCGGAAGGCCTCGGATCTGTTCTTCACCTGCAACGCCCCCGTCAAAATCAAGATCGAGGGCAAAATCTTTCCCGTCAACAAGCAGGTCTTGAGTCCCGAGACCGTGCGCCAGGCCGCCCTCGGGCTCATGAGCGCCGAACAGACCGAGTACTTCAACGAGGAATTGGAGATCGATTTCGCAATCTCCGAGCCCGGGCTCGGCCGGTTCCGCGTCAACGTTTTCTATCAACGCGGCTACCCGGCGATGGTGTTGCGCTACATCACGGCCGACATGCCCAAACTCGAGGATCTCGGGATGCCCGAGATCTTCAAGGACCTGGTGATGCTGAAGCGCGGGCTCATTCTCATGGTGGGCGCCGCGGGCGCCGGCAAGTCGACCACCCTGGCGGCCATGATCAATTACCGCAACGAGACCTCATCCGACCACATTCTGACGATCGAGGACCCGATCGAGTTTTTGCACACCAACAAAAAATCGATCGTAAACCAGCGCGAAGTCGGTCTCGACACCAAGTCCTTCGCCCGCGCGCTGCGCAGCGCCGTGCGCTCCTCCCCGGACGTGATCCTGGTCGGCGAAATTCGCGACAAAGAGACCATGGAGGCCGCGCTCGCGCTGGCGGGCACCGGACATCTTTGCATCGCGACCTTGCACGCCAACAATTGCGCCGAGACTTTGGATCGCATCATCAATATGTTTCCGCGCGATCAGCACAATCAGATCTTTCTGGATCTGTCCCAGTACCTGCGCGCCATTCTGTCGCAGCGGCTGGTTCTCGCCAAATCGGGATTGCGCGTGGCCGCCTCGGAAGTCATGGTGAATACCCCCTACGTTTCCGAGCTCGTCAAGAAGGGCGACGTCATCGCGGTGAAGGAAGCCATCCGCACGGGCACCGAGCGCGGCATGCTGAGTTTCGACAGTGCGCTCTACAACCTGGTGCGCGAGGGCCGGATCGAGCTCGAGGAAGCGCTGTCGAACGCCGATTCGCGCACCAATCTGGAAGCGAAGATCAACTTCGGCTGAGCCTTGCGTTGGGGTCGCCCGTGCTCGAACCGGTCAACGTCACGGTGCCGAGACCGGGCGGCGGGAGGGTTGATGCGGTGCGAAACGTCAGACGAGCTGAGCGGCGGCGGCGGGCGCCGCATCGACCGTCGACGGACCGCGCGGCGGCGTCTGCGGGCGGCAAAACACCAGATTGCTTTCGAATTCACGCGCGCTCGCGTCCCAGCCGAAGCGCATGGCGTGCTCCCGGCACTTGTCGGGATCGAGGGTCAGCGCGCGCCGCGCCGCGGCCGCAAGGTCCTCGTCGAGCGCGCCGGTGACGCCATCGTCGATTACGTCGATGGGGCCGGTCACGGGGTAGGCGGCCACCGGCACGCCGCACGCCATGGCCTCGAGATTCACCAGCCCGAACGTATCAGTGCGGCTGGGAAATACCATGACATCGGCCGCCGCCAGGTGCGCCGCCAGGTCCTGGCCGAAGCGAAACCCGGTGAAGGTGGTATCGGGGTATTGCGCCTGCAGACGAGCGCGCTCCGGCCCGTCGCCGATGACGATTTTGCTGCCTTCCCACGGCATCTCGAGGAAGGCCTCGATGTTCTTCTCCACGGCCACGCGTCCCACATAGGCCGCGATCGGGCGGGGCAGCGACAGGAAATCCTTGGCGCCGGGTTTGAACACCTCCGTGTCCACGCCGCGCCGCCAGCTGGCCAGATTCTCGAAGCCGCGCGCGGCCAGATCGTGGCGCAAGGACAGCGTGCTGACCATGCAACGCGCGGCGGCGCAGTGAAACTTGTGCAACAGCCAGTACGAGGCGGCCATGGGAATGGGGAAGCGCGCCCGCAGGTACTGCGGGAACTGGGTGTGGTACGAAGTCGTGAACCGCAGCCGGTTCTTCAGGCAGTAGCGCCGGGCCGCCAGCCCGAGCGGCCCTTCCGTGGCAATATGCAGGGCGTGCGGCGCAAATCCCGCGATGCTGTTCAGCACCGCCTTGCGCGGCAGCAGGGACAGGCGTATCTCCGGATAGGTCGGGCAGGCGATGCTGCGAAAATCCCGGGGCGTGAGCATGCGCACTTCGTGGCCGAAGCGGCCGAGCCAGTCCGCGGTCTGCGCCAGCGTCCTTACGACGCCGTTGGTTTGGGGGGCCCACGCGTCGGTAACGATCATGATTCGCATGTGCGGCGACGTTCGCACCTTTGCATGACGATCCGATGAACGTCGGAACACAGTTTTTTGACGGTCCGGCCGGCTCGCCGGGTAAGTCTCAATTTGGAGCCTATAACGCTCCTTGTCATTGGTCTGTAACCCAAATCCTATATTTGCTTCATGGTCGGATATCGACCAATTTCAACGAGGAAACTCCATGCATAGCTTTTTGGCAGAACTGCGGACGCAGCGCTGGGACGATCATCGCTACTACCATCACAGCCGCATCAACCAGTCCCTGCACTTTTTGAGTGCAATCACCTTCATCGTTGCCTACGTCATGATGTTCAAGGACCCGGTGGCCGCCGCCCTGCTGGGTTGGCTCGTCGCCATGATCAGCCGTCAGTCCGGGCATTTCTTCTTCGAGCCCAAAGGCTTCGACGAGGTCAACCAGGTCACGCACGAACATAAGGAAAGCATCAAGGTGGGCTACAACCTGCGCCGCAAGGTGGTTCTGCACATCGTCTGGGCTGTCGCGCCCGTGGTGCTGTGGCTGACACCTACGTTGTTCGGATTGTTCGAACCCTATCACGGCGCCGAGCAGTTCATACGGCACGTGGGTGAGATTTGGCTGGCGATCGGCGTCGGCGCGCTGCTGTTCCGCACCTTCCATTTGTTCTACTTGAAGGACGTTCAGACCGGGTTGGTATGGTTCACCAAGATCCTGACCGACCCGTTCAACGACGTGAAGCTCTATTGCAAATCGCCGCTCTATTTGCTGCGCGGCGAACTCATCGATCCCCAGGGCGAAAAACTGCGCGCTTGAAGCATTTCCCTGAGCACGCGACGCTTGATGGCTTTGTTGGTGAGTTGGGGATCGGCCCACCACCAACCGTCGCGCTGCATCGCCTGGGCCGCCGACACGATGAGATCGGCGACCTCGGCGAACTGTTGGTCCGTGTAATTCAAACTGAAGATGAGCCGGCCCGTGCCCACCCAACTTAGGGCCAGGCCGGCGGCGCGAAGGTAGTATTGAAACATCCAGTTGTAGCGGGACGGCTTGGCGTAGCCGATCGTCCATATCGAAGACAGGTTCGTCACGCGCACCGGCAGGCCCGCGGCACTGAGCCGCTCGTTGAGCGCCGTGGCGCGCGTGTCCCAGACCCCGAGGTTCCGGTACAGCGCCTGGATGGGCTCGCCGTCGAGGGCGTCCAGGAACTCGGCCATCGCTCCCATGACATACGGGTGCGAATTGAATGTGCCCCGCGCGAAACACACGTCCGCCGGCCGATCCTCGCGGAAGCGCCGCATGAATTCGTGGCGGCCGCAGAGCACGCCGATCGGCAGGCCGCCGGCGACGCTCTTGCCGTAGGTCACCATGTCCGCATGCACGCCGAAGTATTCCTGCGCACCGCCGCGGGCCAGCCGGAAGCCGACGAATACCTCGTCGAAAATCAGCACGATGTTGCGCTCGCTGCAGACCGCCCGCAGCTTCAGCAGCCACTGGGTGTAGGCGGCCCGATCGAAGTGGGCGCTGCGACCGCTGTCGATGAGGGTCGAGTCGCCCGGTGCCGCGACGTTCGGGTGCAGGGCCTGCAGGGGATTCACCAGCACGCAGGCGATATCCTTGCGGCTACGCAGCACCTTGAGCGCGGCGTCGTCCATGTCCTGCAAGGTGTATGTGTTGTTCGCCGCGAGCGGGTTGCCCACGCCGGGCTGCACGTCGCCCCACCAGCCATGGTACGCGCCGCAGAAGCGCACCAACTGGCTGCGCCGGGTGTGGTAGCGGGCCAGCTGTACAGCTTGCATCACGGCCTCGGTTCCCGACATGTGGAACGAGATCTCGTCCAGACCGGAAATTTGCAGCAGGCGCCTGACGTTCGCGGCCAGCACCGGGTGATAGGCGCCCAGCACCGGGCCCAAGTCGCGCACCCGCTCGCTGCCGCGCGCGATGCACTCCTTGTAAAAGTCGTAGCCGAACACGTTCACGCCGTAGGAGCCGGTCAAGTCGTAGAACCGATTGCCGTCGAGGTCGGTGACCGACACCCCCGACGAGGATTCGAGGAACGCGCCGGTTTTGAAATGTTCGCGCACGACGCGGCTGAATTGGAACGGCACGCGATAGCGGGACGTGAATTGCAGATCCGAGACGGAGTCGATGATGTCGCCCGTGAGCGCGGCGGTTTTCCGGTACCGCTCGGCGAATATACCCGCCAGCCGCATGAAGCCCTCGCGCCGCGTCGCCGCAACGGCATTCGGCGCGGCATCGGCGCTGAAAAAGCGCGCCTCGTCGTATTCGTAGAAAGGCACGAGCGCGGCGAAGCGCCTCGCCATCTTCGAATGACCGGTGAGCGAGCGGTGCTTGGCGCGCGACAGCTGCAGGCGTATCAGAATTTTTCGGCCAAGGATTGCAAGGATGGCCGCGGCCGCCAACCCTAGGAAAATCTTCGACATGACGTTATTCCTCCATGCGAACTGTATTGCAGCCGGGTGACATTACGATGACTGCGCGCTCCTGGATCGATCGACTGACCCAGCAGGAGGACATCAACTTCCTGCTCACCAACCGGATACCCCGGCGTTGGCTGACCCTGCTCGTGGGCCGCCTGAGCCGCATCGAGAACCGCTGGGTGTGCACCGTCTGCATCCGGCTGTGGCGGCTGTTCTCCGACCTCGACTTGAGCGAGGCCAAGCTCGCCCGGTTCGACAGCCTGCGCGACTGCTTCACCCGCGAGCTCAAAGACGGCGCGCGGCCGGTCGATCCCGATCCCGAGGTGCTGACCAGTCCCTGCGATGCCCTGGTGGGCGCTTGCGGCCGGGTCAAGGACGGGGCCGTGCTGCAGGCGAAAGGCTTCCCCTACCCGTTGTTGGATCTGCTCGGCGATCCGGAGTTGGTGCGTTACTACTGCGGCGGTCAGTTCGTCACACTGCGGCTGACCTCGAGCATGTATCACCGCTTCCACGCGCCCTACGATTGCCGCGTGGAGCAGGTGAACTATGTCTCCGGCGATACCTGGAACGTGAATCCCATCGCGCTCGAGCGGGTGGAGAAACTGTTCTGCAAGAACGAACGCGCCATCATCCGCTGCCGTCTGCCGTCCGGCGCGCTCATGACCCTGGTTCCGGTCGCCGCGATTCTGGTCGCGAGCATTCGCCTGCGTTTCCTCGACGTCCAATTGCACCTCAAGTATCGCGGACCGAACGTGATTCCGTGCGACGTGGGTTTGGCCAAGGGCGAGGAGATGGGCTGGTTCGAGCATGGCTCGACCATCATCGTGTTCGTGCCGCCGGGGATGTCGCTGTGCGAGCAGATTCAGGATGGCGGCGCCATTCGCATGGGACAGGCGCTGATGCACATCGATCAGGTCGATCGATTCGAGCACCTCATCACAGCGGCCGCCGATGCCGCGTCAGCGTCGCCGCGATCGAGGCGAGCACCGCCATGCGAACCGCCATGCCGTTGTTGACCTGTTCGCGGATGACGGAGCGGGGTCCGTCGGCGACTTCCGAGGAGATTTCGACGCCGCGATTCATCGGACCCGGGTGCATGACCAGCACGCTGGGACTGGCGAGTTTCAACCGCTTCGCGTCCAGGCCGAAATCGCGAAAATAGGCTGCATCGTCGAGCGATGCGCTTTGCGCCATGCGCTCCCTCTGGATGCGCAGCATCATGATGACGTCGGCACCCGCAATGCCATCCTCGATCCGTGTGAAGCGCTGCGCGCCGCGAAACTCGGCTTCCGAGGGCAGCAGCGCTTCGGGCGCCACGAGCCTCAAGTCGCTGCTCCCCAACGTCATGATGGCGTAGGCCGATGAGCGTGCCACCCGGGAGTGCTTCACGTCGCCGACGATGGCAACCTTGAGCCCCGCGAAACGGCGCTTGTGCGTGCGAATGGTGAGGGCGTCCAGCAACCCCTGCGTGGGGTGCGAGACGTGGGCCTCGCCGGCGCTGATGACCGAGACGTGCGGCGCCACATGGTCTATCAGGAATTCGGGCATCCCCGCTTCGGAGTCTCGAATGACGAACACGTCGGTATTCATCGCCTCGAGCGTATAGATCGTGTCCAGCATGGTCTCGCCTTTGACGCGCGAGCTCGCATGCTGTTCGAGATTGAGCACGTGCGCACCCAACCGGCGGCTGGCCAGATCGAACGAGGCACGAGTGCGGGTACTCGGCTCGAAGAACAGGTTGGCCACGGTCACGCCGGCGAGTTCGCGGCCCTCGTAGGCAGGTTGCCCCGGGAGACGCCGATAACTCTCGGCTCGGTCGAGGATGGCACCCAGGGCGTCGCGGGTCAGTCCGTCGAGCGTGATGAGGTGGCGCAGGCCCCCCGCGCTATCTTGTTGTGAACGCATCTGCGCCTCAATGTGATTCTGTAAACCAGCGCTCCAGGATGACGCAGGCCGCTGCCGCATCGACGTCCCCCTTCGCCACCCGCCGCTTGCGCATGCCGGACTCGCGTTCCGACCGCAGGCGAGTCTCGGCCTCGAGAGACGAATAGCGTTCGTCGACCAGATGCACCGGCAACGCGTAACGCCGCTCGACCTCGCCGGCGAAGCCGCGGGCCGCCGCGCTCATACCACTTTCGGAACCATCCACATTATACGGGAGGCCCACGACGATCAGTGTGGGTTGCCATTCGCGCATGAGGGAATCGACGGCGTCCCAGCGGGGGCCCGCCGCGGCGTTGGCAATGCCGGCCAGCGGTCTTGCGGTGCGGCTCAGGGTGTCGCCGCAGGCCACACCGATGCGTCGCCGCCCGAAATCGAAAGCCAGGACGAGGCGGGGTGAACTCGAGGCAGGAGCAGCGGCGGGATGCGCGGTCGCAGCAGTGGCACTAGCCGTAGCCGTAGCCGTAGTCGCAGCCGTATCCCCGGACGTAGCGGCAACGGAGGCGGACGGTATTTGCTCTGGCGCACTCGATCCGGGCGAGGTCGCGGCTGCCGGAGGCGCCGCCGGTCTAGGCATTGCCGCTCAAGGGGCTGATACGGGACAGTTCGACGCCCAACAGCCGGCCGGCCGCCTGCCAGCGAGATTCGAAGGGCAGATCGAAGATGATGCCGGAATCGACCGGCGCGCTGAGCCAGGCGTTGGCACGGATTTCGTCTTCCAATTGACCGCCGTCCCAGCCCGCATAGCCGAGGGCGACGACCGCTTCGCCAGGCCCCTCGCCGCGTGCCATGGCCGCCAGGATATCCCGTGACGTGGTGACATGAATGGTGTCGGAGACTTTGAGCGTCGAATCCCATTCGCCGCCTGCTCGGTGCACCACGAAGCCGCGGTCCGTCTGCATGGGGCCGCCCCGCAACACCTGGCGTTCGCTCAAGGGACCGTCGACCAACGCGATTTCCAATTGCTCGAACACCTCGCCCATGCGCATACTCAAGGGCTTGTTGAGTATCAGCCCGAGGGCGCCGCGCGAATTGTGATCGCACACCAGGGCGACGGTCTGGGCGAAATTCGGATCCCCCATGGCCGGCATGGCGATCAGCAGCTGGTTGGTCAGATAGCCGGCGTCGGTCATACGTGTCCAGTTACGGCGTGTCGCCGTGCGCGTTCTGGTCGGAGTAAAACACGCTCGAACCTTGCGGCGAGCCGCCCAGGAACTGCCATTCGTAGGCGATGCGAATTTGATCGTGCTTGGCATTCAGCTCGCTGGGGAACGGGTCGTAGGGCGATGCGAGCCGCAGAATCCGCATGGCCGCCTCGTCGATTTCGGCATGCCCGCTGCTGCGACGCACCTTGGTCTCGAGCAGCCGGCCGTCGGCGCCGATCGTCACCTCGATCACGGGCGTGCCGGACAGATTCCTGCGCCGGGCGACATCGGGAAAGTTCATGGTTCCCACCCTCTCGATTTTACGCCGCCAGCTATCCAAATAGACGGCGACGTCCGATTCACGCGTGTCGGCGGCGATCCATAGCCGCTGCTTGGCCTCGCCCCGCATGCGCAATTCGATCCCGTCGTCATTGGGCGTCATCTGCAGGTCGGGCTTCTTCTCGAGCAGTTCCGGCAGCTGGGACGCCTCTTTGGCGGCCGCGGCCGCCGCGAAATACAGAATCTTGACCGCCGGCGCGTGGGTGGCGACCAGCTCGTCGTCGCCGACATCCTGCGCCATCTGCTGCGTGGCAAGGCCTTGACCATCCGGGATACCGGCCCGGTCGACCGCCAACAGGGAGGATTTCGGTATCGACGTCCGCTCGGCATTCGGCATTCCGGTGCCAACTTGAGTGCGCTGCGCGATGTAGCGTGCATTGGGATTCTGCGGCGCGCTGGGCGCTTGATCGTTGACCAGCACCACCTCCAGCGCCGGGGTCTCGGCTCCCGCATTGCTGCTGGGTGAGCTGAAGGTGACGCCCAGGATCACGATCCCGTGAAACAGCGCCGCCAGGAAGCACGTGGTCAACATGCGGTCGTTCGCAGGCGGCAGCCCGGTTTGCAGCATTTCCCCCGCTTGGGTCATCTCGGAAGTCACGCGGCGTCCTGGTTCCTCGAAATCGCGCTCACCAGCAATCCACCAATGTCGACATTGTGCTTCGTGTTTAGTTCTCGAATGCCCGTGGGACTGGTGACGTTGATTTCGGTGACGTGGTCGCCGATCACATCCAGCCCGACGAAGATCATTGCTTCGCCATCCACCAGGAGCACGCGGCAGTCGCCGCCGGTCACGATTTCAGGCAGGTAGCGCTGCACGATGGCGTAGCGGGTACCGGTCTCGGTCAATGTCTCGAACACGACATTGCGGTTCTTGTCGCCTTGCTCGAGCACGAAAATGGATCGTCCCCCCATCCCGTCGAGGGGTTTGCAGACCGCCTTGCCGTGTTCGCGCAGGAATTCGCTCATGTCGTGCATATCGCGGGTGACGAGCGTTGGGGCGCAGCATTCCGGAAACCACGTCGTGTACATCTTTTCGTTCATGTCGCGCGGCCCCTGCGGGCTATTGAAGATCCGGGCGCCCTGGTCGCGGGCTCGATCCAGAATATAGGTACTGTAGATGTATTCCATGTCGAACGGCGGATCCTTGCGCATCAAAATCGCGTCGTAGTCGCCTAGTTTGCCGACCGAGGCCGCGCCGCGCGCGAACCAGGTTCGCATATCGTCGAATACCTGAAGCGGGGCAACGCGCCCCCACGCCGCCCCATCACGCAGGTAAAGATCCTTCTGTGCGGCGTAAAATAGTTCCCAGCCGAGCGCCCGCGCTGCGACCAGAATTGCGAGCGTGCTGTCTTTTGCCGGCTTGATGGTTTCGATGGGGTCCATGACCACGACGAGGCGGACTCGGGACGACATGAGGAATCCTTTGGCAAGTTGCCTGCCGAAGGGCGGCAGTCTAGCTCGAGGTGCCCGCCGCAAGCCTTGTTGGGAAACTGTGAACCACGCCATCGTCGTTTGAGGGCTCTTGCCTCGAAATGACGGCCCCGTACCGTGGCTTGCGGGCACCGGATATGTTAAAAAGCCATAAGAATACTGCACCTACGAATGCGTAGCCTCAAATCCCCAAGGCCAGTTTCATGGAGAGCGTGATCACCAACGGTAAGCCGAAACTCACCGGACTCAAGGTTCTCGTGATCGACGACAGTAAAACGATCCGGCGAACCGCTGAAACTTTGCTGACCAAGGAGGGCTGCGAGGTCTTTACGGCCGTCGATGGATTCGATGCGCTTTCCAAAATAGCCGATCATCAACCCGATATCGTGTTCGTGGATATCATGATGCCCCGGCTCGACGGCTACCAGACCTGCTCGCTCATCAAGCACAACAAGGTGTTCAAGCAAATTCCGGTGATCATGCTGTCGAGCAAGGACGGCCTGTTCGATCGGGCGCGCGGCCGCATCGTCGGTTCGGAGCATTATTTGACGAAGCCGTTCACCAAGGACGAACTGCTTGGTGCGATCGAAGCACACGTCGGGAAATGACGGAGAACCCGAAAATGGCACTGATCCTCATCGTCGACGATTCACCCACCGAAGTTTTCGTGATGCAGAAAGCCCTCGAGAAGCACGGCTTCAAGACCGCCGCGGCTGAAAATGGCGAAGAGGGTGTCCGCAAGGCCAAGGCCATGAAACCGGACTTGATTTTCATGGACATCGTCATGCCGGGCGTGAACGGGTATCAGGCCACCCGGATGCTCATCAACGATCCGGAAACCAGCCTGATCCCCATCATCATGGTGACCACGAAAGGCCAGGAGACCGATCGGGTGTGGGGACTGCGCCAGGGAGCGGTGGATTATCTCGTCAAGCCGGTGACGGCTCAGGCGCTGGTCGAGAAGGCACAGGCCGCACTGGCCGTATGACCAACACGATGAGCGGGACCGAGACCAGTTTGCGCAGTCTGCGCGACCGTCCGTTCGAATTGCTCAAGGAACTCGAGAAGCGCAGCCGCAACGTGGCCGCGGCGAGCGCGCCGGATACCGCCGTGGGGCAGGAATGGGTGGGGGTTGCGTTCCGGATGGGTGGTGAGACCTTTCTGGTCGCTCGGTCGGAAACCCGGGAGGTGTTGGGTTATCCGGCGGCCGTGACCCGCATCCCGGGGGCGAAGAGCTGGGTCAAGGGGCTGGCCAACGTGCGTGGGCAACTCCTGCCGATGCTGGATCTGCGACAATTCCTGGGCAGCGGCGCCACCACATCCGGACGCAATACCCGCGTGGTGGTGGTCAATCACCGGGAGATTCCCGCGGGGCTCATGGTCGACGAAGTGTTGGGCTTCAGGCGATTCGCGGAATCGGAGTTCAATGCCGACCCGCCGCCGACGGTGATCCGCTGCGATACATACTTGGCGGGCGCGTTTCGGCGCGGCGGCGAAGTGTGGCCGGTGTTGAGTTTGAAGAGTTTGGTCGAGAGCCAGAGCTTTTTACAGGCCGCGAGCTGAAAGCCGCGGCCGGAAGCAGCGAATGAGCAAGCGAGACAATACGACCCCGAAGACCATTCTGTTCCCGGCGCTGCTGGCGGCCATAGTGCTGTGCCTGGCGGGCGCCGCAGTGCTCACGCTGCTGCCGCGCACCGGCGGGCCGGTGGCCGCGCCCGCCGATCAATTGTCGTTCGTCGTGCAGCGCGTGCCCTTCGAGGCGCAGAACGCGTTGCGCGGAGACACCAGCGCCTTCGATGCGCTGGCCAAGAGCGGCGCGCGGTTGAAGACCCTGCTCGGTGCGTTGGCGGATCCGAAGATCTCCGGCGATCCGGCATGGAGAACCGTGGGCGATGACGTGGCTTTGGTCGCCGATGCGCGGACCGCGGTCGAAACCATCCAGGCGTCCAATCAGGAAGCGCGCGAGTTGGCGCCGAAGCTGCTGTCCGAGCTGGGCGATCTGGCGAGTGCGGTCGGCGTGCAGAAGCTCGAGGGCATGAGCCGTTACCTGGAGCGGTTCGAGCTGACGGTACAGCGGGTACAGCAGGAATTGAGCGGGCTGGGCGCGGGCGTGAGCGACGCAGCGCCGACGGCCCAGCGATTGGCGGACAGTCTGGAGTTTCTCGATCAGGTGATGCGGGGGTTCTCGGGGGAGGAATCCGGCCTGGCATTGTCCAAGGTCACCGGCGCCGACGCCGAGCAGCGTCTCAAGACCGTGGTTCAGCGCAATCAGCAATTTGCGGCCAGCGTCCGCAAGGCGATGGGCGCCGCGGAACCGCTGTCGAGGGCGCAGACCGCGGCACGGGCCCTGCCGGCGCTGGCCAGCGGGCTGGCGGGCAAACTGGGCGAACCGCCGGCTGCCGGAGCCGGCGGCAGCCACAAGGCGGCCATTGTGGGCCTTCTCGGGGTGGCCGCCCTACTGCTCGGGGTGTTGACCTGGGTATTCCTCAAATCGGTGAATGCGCGACGCACCACCGAACTGCGGGTGCGCGAGAACGAACGCAATCAAGAAGCCATCATGCGGCTGCTGGATGAACTGTCGAGCTTGGCGGACGGCGACCTGACCGTTCAGGCGACCGTGACCGAGGACATCACCGGCGCGATCGCGGATTCGATCAATTACGCCGTCGAAGCGTTGCGCGAACTCGTCACCACCATCAACGACAGCGCCATTCAACTGGACAGCGCCGCAAAGCAGACCCAGGGTGCGGCGGCGCACATGGCCAAGGCGAGCGGGGCGCAGTCGCGGCAGATCTCCTCCGCCAGCGAATCCATGGAGGACATGGCCGCTTCCATCGAGGAGGTGTCGGGGAACTCCGAGCGATGTTCCGATGTGGCCCGCCACTCGGTGGATATCGCGCACAAGGGCGGCGATGCGGTTCGCCGTACCATCGATGGCATGAATGCCATTCGCGAGACCATCCAAGAGACCAGCAAACGGATCAAGCGGCTCGGCGAGAGTTCGCAGGAGATCGGCAATATCGTCGAACTCATCAACGACATTGCCGAGCAGACCAACATTCTCGCGCTGAACGCCTCCATCCAAGCCTCCATGGCGGGCGAAGCGGGCCGCGGCTTTGCGGTGGTCGCGGATGAAGTGCAGCGGCTCGCGGAACGTGCCGCCAACGCCACCAAACAGATCGAAGTGTTGGTGCGCACCATCCAGACGGATACCAACGAGGCCGTGGTCTCGATGGAGCGCAGCACCACCGATGTGGTGGGCGGCGCGCTGCTGGCGGAGAACGCGGGAGCCGCGCTCGAGGAGATCGAGCAGGTGTCCAATCAAATCGCGAACCTGGTGCAGAACATTTCGGCGAGCGCGCGCCAGCAGGCCGTGGCCTCCGGGAACATCTCGAAGAACATGCAAGTGGTGCGGGAGATCTCGTCGCAGACGGCCGAGGGCTCGACCGCGACCTCCATGTCGATCGCCAAGCTCGCTGCCTTGTCGGCCCAGCTGCGTAAGTCCGTCGCCGGATTCCGCCTGCCCGACTACAGCGAGGGAACCACCATGCTGGGCGCCCCCGCGGCCCTGCCGTCCCTCGAGGATCCGGTGAATTTGCAGAATTCCGCACGGCTGCGCAAGGCGAGCGGCGTCGGCGCCTAGCCGCCGATTGTCGAAGATTCCGGTATGACCGATATCAGTTCGCAAACCTTGCACATCGTCGCCAAAGAGCTGGGGGTGACCCTCAATGAGGCACGCGCCGCGCTCGAAGCGTACGCCGACCGTACCGATCAGCACGGCTTTCTGGAGAAGTGCGCGGACCAGCTGCACGTGGCGCACGGCGTCCTGCGCTTGGTGGAAGTCTACGGCGCTGCGCTGCTCGCGGAGGAAATGGAACAGGTCACGCGGTACCTGCTGGCCGCCGGCGCCGATCAAAAGCGGCAGATCGAGGGCCTCGATGCGCTGATGCGCTCGATGGTGCAGCTGCCCACCTATCTGGAGCGCGTGCTGTCCGGCGGCCGCGATATGGCACTGGTGCTGCTGCCGCTGCTCAACGATTTGCGCTCGGTGCGGGGCAGCCCCCTGTTGTCGGAGGGAACGCTGCTGCTGCTGAACCTCAAATCGGATCAGCCCGCGCAGCCGCAAACGCAAGGCGAGACCTCATTCACCATCGTGCAATGGGCCCGGCGGCTGCGGCCTAAATTCCAGGTCGGCCTGCTCGGATATATCCGTGGCGAGCGCACCGTGCAAAATCTGGAGGTCCTGTCGAAGGTCGCGGAGAAACTCGAGCAGGTGGCAACCACCCAGCCGGTGTTCCAGTTGTGGTGGGTGGTCGGCGCTCTTCTCGAAGCGGTCCGCGCGAACGGCTTGGAAGGCAGCGCCACGTTGAAGCGCTTGCTCGGCCAGGCCGACCGGCAGATCAAGGCGCTGTACGAGACGGGGGAGGCGCGGTACTCCGAAAACCCGCCCGTCGATCTGCTCAACAATCTGCTGTATTACGTGGCCAGAGCGTCGACCAGCGGCGGCCGGATCTCGGCGGTACGCGCGTCATTCAAGCTGTCCGAGCTGTTGCCCGTCGATGATTCCATCGAGCAGGAGCGGGAGAGTCTGTCGGCTCCCAGCGTCAAATTGATGCGCACGGTCGCGGCCGCGATCAAAGAGGATCTGTCGAAGGTCAAGGACGTCCTGGATATTTTCGTGCGGCGCGGCGGCGGCCGCAGCGACGAGCTGGTTCCGCAGCTCGAATTGCTGAAAAAGATCAGCGACACGTTGGGCGTGCTCGGACTCGGTGAACTGCGGCAGCGCGTGCAGCAGGAAGTCACGGAGCTCTCCGATATCGTCAAAGACGGCAACGCGCCGCCCGATACCGCTCTCATCAAAGTAGCGGGTGTGCTGTTGTCGGTGGAGGATAGTCTCGACGATCAGCTGGTCCGGTTGATATTGCCGGCTTCCGCGACCGTCACCGATCTGCCGGCGGACCAGGATCATGAGTTCCACCTCGTCAGCGAGGCGGTTCTGCGCGAATGCATCGTGAATCTGGCGCGCATCAAGGAGGCGGTGTCGATCTCCGTGCAGAAGCCGACGGATTTCCCGCCGCAGGGTCTGGACAACGTGCCGCAGCTGCTGCGTGGGATCACCGCCGGCCTGCTGATGCTCGGCAAGGGGCGGGCGGTGGAGCTGATGGACGCCATCGGCACCGAAGTACGCAAGCTGATCGAACCCGGCGCACCGGTCCCCGATGCGCTGCGTCTCGAGCGCGTTGCCGATGCGATCGTCAGCATCGAGTACTACATGGAAACGTTGCAAAATGGCCGCAACGATCCCTGGTACATGTTGGACAACGCCGAGATGTGCATCAAGGCGCTCGCCGACGAAGGGTTGGCCCGGGTGCCCGACTTGGGGCTGCCGGAGGGCGAGGCCGCCAAGTCCATGAAATTGGGGCCCGACGCCACGGTCGCGTTCGAGCAGGCCAAGAGCGCACAGGTGATGACCCATCCGCTCGCGTCGGCTCCCGCGCCGGACGCGGTCGATCCCCAGTTCATCGAGTTGTTCATCGAGGAAGCGAAGGAAGAGATTGCGTCGATCCGGGAGACGTTTCCCCTATGGGACCGCAACCCCATGGATTTGGAGTCTCTCGGCGTCTTGCGACGCAGCTTTCATACGCTGAAAGGCAGCGGCCGAATGGTCGGCGCGCGGCTGATCGCGGAGTTCGGCTGGTCGGTCGAGAATCTCCTGAATCGTCTCATCGACAAAACCCTGTCGCGCACGCCGACCATGATGGCGTTGCTGCGCCGAGCGGTCGCCGCCTTGCCGCAGCTGGTCGAACAGTTGGAAACCGGCCGCCAAAATCTGGCGCCCGCGAACGACATCATGAGCCAGGCGTTTGCGCTCGCCGACAGCCGCGACAAAGACATCGCCGCGCCGGCGGCGCCGGAAGACCGGGGTGCCGGCGACCTTGCGAGCGCTGCCTCCATCGAATCGGTCGCGGCGGGTCAGGCGGCCTCTTTCGACGCCATGAGCTTGGACGCCGGCGCGCCGAAGTCCCCGGAGGGGAGTACCTCGCCGGCCGCGGAGGCGCTCGATGTTCTCCAAGGGCCGCCATTCGACGGCCTTCCGGTTGCGGAGGACGAAGCCGCCCAAGCGTCGGCCGATTCTTCCTCGTCCGTGCTCGACCGGCCGCCGGGCATGGATCCGTTGCTGCACGACATTTACAGCAAGGAAACATTCAGCCACCTCGCTGAAATCCGTCATTACCTGAGCAAGCGCGCGGACCAGCCCGCGCCTCATCATCTGCCCGAATCGGTGTATCGCGCAGTGCATACATTGAGCGGCAGTTCGAAGATGGCCGAAGCGCGGCACGGTATCCGGATCACCGAACCACTCAACAATTTCGTCCGCAAGGTCTACGACAGCGGACACGGGTTGTCCGATAGCGGAATCGCCACACTGGCCGACGCGGTTCGGGCGATCGAAGACGTCATAGCCCATATCGACGAGACCACGGCGTATTTCGTCGATCAACCCTTGCTGCTCGGACGCCTGCGCACGCTCGAGCACGAACTCGATGCCGAGCTCGCCAAGGCGGCCGATGGGGCCAGCGGCACCAGGCCGGCGCAGTTGTCGGAAGCGCCGCATCCCGAAGCGTCCGCGCGCCCCGAGGCATTTGCGGCCGCCGAGGAGTCCGCGCACCCTGACGCAATTGCTCCTGCCGAAGCGCCTGCGCGTCCCGACGCATTGGCGCCGGCCGAAGGACCCGCGCATCTCGAGACATTCGAGCATCCCGAGACCTCTGCGCGCGGCGCGGCGCTCGCCGAATCCAGCGCTGCACCCGACGAGACCGAGGCTACCTATCCTGCATCGGCACAGACTGTGTTGGCGGAGATAGTCGCGCCGGAGCCCATCGCGGAAGCGTTCGATCACGAGATCGCCAACATCTACAGCGAGGAGGCCACCGAGCTGCTCGAGGCGGCCGAGATTTCACTGACCGGTTGGAATCGCGATCGCAAGGACAAGGACCGGGTGGCGGAGCTGCAGCGCCAGCTGCATACGCTCAAAGGCGGCGCTCGCATGGCGGGCATCTCCTCGATGGGCGATTTGAGCCATGAGCTGGAAACGCTGGTCATCAGCATCGACAGCGGGTTGGTGCCGGCGGACGATCACGCTCACGCCGTAATGCAGGCCAGCCTCGACGAACTCGCGCGCATGCGCGATTTGGTGAGCGCGGGCACCTTGCCGCCCGCCGCGACGGCGCTGCTCGCCCGAATTCGCCGTCTGGAATCGGGGGGCGACGACTCGTCGCTTGCGCTCAGCGCATCGTCGATCGCGCCTTCGCCCATGCACGCCCCGCCAAGCGACGCGTCGCTGTCGGAGGCTACGTTTGCCGCGTGGGATGCTGCGCCGGCCGAGACCGCTCCGCCATCGGGGGCCGCCGCGCCGGTTGAAGAACCCTCGGCACCACCGAAGCCGAACCCGCTTACCCCCTTCTCTGACGCCGCAGCGCCGGCTGATGCAGCATTCGCGCAGGCGGCGGCCGAGGCGCGGGAGGGCGCGCCTGCGCTGCACGCCACCGAATCCGAAGATCACGCGGAGTCGCCGGGGGCGCAGGCCCCGTTGCAGGCCGTGCCCGCCATGCTCGGCGAGGAATCGATATCCAGCCTCGAGGTCAGCAGCGCGCCGGTGCTGCCGGGTCGCGAGAGCGTCCCCGCCGAGCGGGTGGAGATGGCGCGGGTGGATGCGGAATTGCTGGACACGATGCTGAACAACGCCGGCGAGGTGAGCATCTACCGCGCTCGCCTCGACCAGCAGGTGAACTCGATCGACTTCAACCTGGCTGAATTGGCGCGCACGGTGACTCGGCTCAAAGATCAGTTGCGAGGTCTGGAGATCGAGACCGAGGCGCAGGTTTTGCACCGGCATCACGACGAGGGTCCGCGTCGCGACGACTTCGATCCGCTGGAGCTCGACCGCTATTCCACCCTGCAACAGTTCTCGCGTGCCCTGTCGGAGACGTCCGGCGACGTCGCAAGCATCCAGGGTCTATTGGAGACGCTCACCCGCGAGGCACAGAACCTGTTGACCGGGCAGTCGCGGGTCATCACTGAACTGCAGAACAGCCTGATGCGAACGCGCATGGTGCCGTTCCAGCGCCACGTACAGCGCTTGACGCGTCTGGTGCGCCAGGCGGCCAACGACACCGGCAAGCGCGCCGAACTGGTGGTGCAGGGGGCTTCGGCCGAGCTGGATCGCCAGATGCTGGAACGCCTGGTGGCGCCGCTGGAGCACATGCTGCGCAACGCCGTGGTCCACGGCATCGAGCCCCCGGAGCGCCGCGCCGCCTTGGGCAAGCCGGATGTGGGTAGAATCTCCGTCAGTCTGACGCGCGATGGCGCCGAGGTCGTCGTCGTGGTCACCGATGACGGCAGCGGCATCAATGTCAAACTGATCCGCGAGAAGGCGATAGGGCTCGGGCTGGTCGATCGGCATGGCAAGCTCACCGACGAAGAGGCCATGCAGCTCATTCTGGAGCCCGGCTTTTCCACGGCGAGTCATGTCACGCAAGCGGCCGGCCGCGGTGTGGGAATGGACGTGGTGGCCACCGAGGTCAAAAAGCTGGGAGGCGGCCTGTTCATCGAATCGACCGCCGGCAAGGGGTCGCGCTTCACGATTCGTCTGCCGTTTACGCTCGCCATCAGCCAGGCGTTGATCGTGCGCGTCGCCGAAGAGGTCTATGCCTTGCCGCTCGCGACCGTGGAAGGCGTGGTGCGCCTGCCGCGCAATATCGTGGCACGGCACTTAGGCAAGGATGCGCCGCTGTTCGAGTACGGCGGCCAGAAATATCGCTTCCAGCATCTGGGTTCATTCGTGGGGCTCGGGTCCACCCGCCTGCCTGAGTCGGATGTCTCGATGTCGGTGGTGCTGATTCGCGCCGGCGAACATTCGACCGCATTGGTGACGGATGAATTGGTGGGCAGCCGCGAGATCGTCGTCAAATCGCTGGGGCCGCAGGTGTCGGGAATTCGCGGTATTGCCGGCGCGACGATTCTGGGCGACGGCCGCATCGTCATCATTCTCGACATGGGCTCGCTGGTGCGCTCGGAGTGGCGCGCGAAGGCGGGCGAGACGACGGTGCTCGACCAACGCGATCGGCGCACCTTTGCGCTGGTGGTCGACGATTCGATCACCGTGCGGCGGGTAACGCAGCGTCTGCTCGAACGCAATGGCATGCGGGTGTTGACCGCCAAGGACGGGGTCGATGCCGTGTCGCTGCTGCAGGACAACCTGCCGGACATCATCCTGCTCGACATTGAAATGCCGCGCATGGACGGCTACGAAGTCGCCGCTCACGTGCGCAACGATCCGCGATTGAAGGACATTCCCATCGTCATGATCACCTCGAGGGTGAGCGAAAAGCACCGGGCGCGCGCGATCGAACTCGGCGTCGACGACTACCTCGGCAAGCCTTATCAGGAAAGCCAGCTGCTCGATGCCATCGAGCCGCTCGTCAATCGGCGCAGCGCGGCCGCGCGTTAGAGGGCCCATGTCCGATCTGCGCGACGAACTCTATAGCTTGTTGGTGCCGTTGGCCGGCGAGCGGCTGATCGTGCCGCGCGCCTGCGTGGCCGAGGTCATCAGCTACCAACCGCCCGCGGAAATGACCAACGCGCCGCCGTGGTATGCGGGCCTCGTGAGCTGGAGCGGGCGCAGCGTGCCCGTCGTGTCGTTCGAAGGGGCGTTCGGAGAGACGCTGCCCACCGTATCCAGCCGTACCCGCATCGTCATTTTCCACGCCACCAGCGGCAAGCTGCAGGCCGGATATTTCGGCATGCTCACCCAAGGCTTTCCGCAGCTGGTGCGCGTCAATGCCGATGTGATCCGTCCCGATCCGTCGCGCAGCTTCGCGGAAAGGGCGCCCGTCATTTGCCAGGTGCGCATGGTCAATGAGACGCCGCTAATTCCCGATCTGCAACGCTTGGAAGAGATGATCGCAGAAGAAACTTCGGTCATGCCGTAAGCGGCGCCGATTTTGGCTAAATCCCGCTGCGCGTGTTGGTCACAGAGGCTCGAGGCTTCATAGGTCGGCAGATCGCGGCCGCGCTGAGCGCCGCCGGTCACGAAGTCATATTCGGCGTACGCAAGGCGTCATCCTCGGCAAGCTCGACGCGCACCATCGAATGCGATTTTGCCCGCGACAGCGACCCCAAATCTGTGGATCCCGCGGCCGGCCGGAATCGATGCCGGGATGGACTATATGCACATCATGCATATATAATTGCTCATGAGTCCTGAGTTTGACCCGAAGAAGAACGAGGCAAACGTCGCCAAGCACGGAGTTTCGTTGTCCGAGGCAGACGGCGTACTTCTCGACCCTCTTGCCATCACAGTCGAGGATGGCTCTGCCGAAGGAGAGGCACGATACGTTACGATCGGCACGAACTCTTTTGGGTCACTGATGGTAGTTGTTTGGACTGAACGAGAAACCGATTTGCGGCTGATTTCGGCTAGAAAAGCCGCTCCGAAGGAGCGAAGAGCGTATGAAGAAAGAGTATGATTTTTCCCGCGGCAAGCGCGGTCCGGTGTTATCGACCGCCGGTAAGACCAGAATCACGATCTATCTGGATGATGTGATAGTGGAGAAGTTCAAAGCCGAATCCGAGCGCACCGGCAAGGGATATCAGACACTCATTAATGAGGCGCTGGGGAAGCATGTCGGCAACGCCGAGCGGCCGGTTACCGCCGCCCAGGTGCGGAGTATCGTGCGAGAGGAGCTGACGCTCGCGCGGTGATGTCCGTCTCACCCCGCGCGCAGGTCCCCGAAGCGCGTCTGCAGCCACGTGAGCGCCGCGATCGCTGCGGTCTCGGTACGCAAGATGCGCGGCCCGAGCCGCACTCGGGCGAAGTGTGCAATGCGAAACGCCTCCAGTTCCTCCGGCGCGAAGCCGCCTTCGGGACCGACGGCGATTTCCGCCGCGCCGTCAAGCTCGGTGGGGGCGTCGTGGGATTCCGAGCCGGGTTCCAGCACCAGCCGCGGCGAGGTGCCGGTCGAGCTCCCGAGATAGCCGATGAGGGCGGTGGGCGCCTCGATGAGGGGCACCCGGTTGCGGCCGCATTGTTCGCAGGCATTCACCGCGACGGCGCGCCAATGGACGGCCTTGGACTCGGCCTGGGCCGCATCGAGGCGCACCACGCTGCGTTGGCTCAACACCGGGACGATGCGGGTCACGCCGAGTTCGGTGGCCTTTTGCACGATGAAATCCATGCGATCGCCGCGCGGCACGCATTGCACGAGCGTCACGGCCAACGGCGATTCGCGGTCGACCTCGGCGCCGTTGCCGATGGAGGCGGTCACGCGCGAGCCGCGCACGGTCTCGACGGCGCCCAAGAACTCGCGGCCGTCGCCGCTGAACAGAATCAGTTCATCGCCCGCGCGCGCGCGCAGCACCTTCGCGAGATGGGAGGCGGTATCGGGAGACAGTTCGACGATGCTGCCCGGCGTCAGGGCCTGCGCGACGTGGACCCGCGTCAGTCGCATGTGGCGCGCTCGATGCCGTCGGCCGCAACCTTGACCATGAGATCGATCTCGGCCTCGTCGACCACATAGGGCGGCATGAAGTACACGACGTTGTCGATGGGCCGAAGCAGTACGCCGTGTTCGAGGGCATGCCGATAGACTCGCCGGCCGCGGCGCTCCGTCCAGGCGTACGGCTCGCGGCGCGACTTGTCCTTGACGAATTCGACGGCGACGATCATGCCGCATTGCCTGACGTCGCTGACGTGCGCGTGGGTCTTAAGTTCGCGCGCTTTGGCGCCGAGATAAGCGGCTTTGGGCCGATTGCGCTCGATGACGTCCTCGTCGGCGAAGATATCCAAGGTGGCGAGCGCCGCGGCGCATGCCAAGGGGTTGCCGGTGTAGCTGTGAGAATGCAGGAATGCCGTCAGCTTGGCATAGTCGTCGTAGAACGCGGCGTAGATGTCGTCGGTGGTCAGCACCGCCGAGAGGGGCAGGTATCCGCCGGTGAGGCCTTTCGAGAGGCACATGAAATCCGGCGATATGCCGGCCTGTTCGCACGCGAACATCGTTCCGGTGCGGCCGAAGCCGACCGCGATCTCGTCGGCGATCAAGTGCACGCCGTAGCGGTCGCAGGCCTCGCGCAGGCGGGCCAGGTAAATGGGATGGTACATGCGCATGCCACCCGCGCATTGCACCAGCGGTTCCACGATCACCGCGGCGACCTCGTGGGCATGGTCGGCGAGCATGCGCTCCATGTGTTCGAATTGCCGCAGCGAATACTGCTCCCATGACTCGCCGGTCTCCCGGAAATAACAATCCGGCGACGGGGCGGTGAGCACATCCATCAGCAGCGGCTTGTACAACTCCTTGTAGAGTTCGACATTGCCGACCGCCAAGGCGCCCAGGGTCTCGCCGTGGTAACCGTTGGCGAGGGTGATGAAGCGGGTTTTCCCCGACCGTCCACGATTGCGCCAATAGTGGAAACTCATCTTGATGGCGACTTCGACGGCGGCCGAGCCGTTATCCGCGAAGAAACAGCGCGTGAGCCCGGATGGCGTCAGGGCGACCAACTTCTCGGCCAGGCGCACGGCCGGTTCGTGCGTGAAGCCGGCGAAGATGACGTGCTCGAGCCGGCTTACCTGGTCGCACAGCGCGGCGTTGATGCGCGGATTGGCATGGCCGAAGAGGTTGACCCACCAGGAACTGACGGCGTCCAGGTAGCATTTGCCGTCGGTGCCTTCGAGCCACGCGCCGGCGCCGCGTTTGATGGCGATCGGCGGCAGCGTTTCGTGGTCCTTCATCTGGGTGCAGGGGTGCCATAGCACCCTCAAGTCGCGTTCGGCGAGCGTTCCTGAGTCGATCGGATTGTGATGGGCTGCGTTCATAGGCCTGCAATTGTCGCATATACTTGGGCTCACCCGATTGCCGAGGACGCGGGCCTCGCTTGGCCACCGAGGATGCAGAATTGCGGGTCGATCGCTCGAGCGGACTGTTGCATGGAGCCTTGCAGATTGCCTCGCCGAACTGCGATCCGCGGCCGGCGGGCGTGGAGGCGGACCTGATGGTCGTGCACGGCATCAGTCTGCCGCCCGGCGAGTTCGGCGGCCCTTGGATAGAGCGGCTGTTCACCAACGCCTTGCCCACCGACGCACATCCGTATTTTGCGGAACTGGCTGGCGTGCGTGTGTCCTCGCACCTGGTCATCGGGCGCGACGCGGCGATTACTCAATATGTGAAATTTACGGAGCGTGCCTGGCACGCGGGCAAGTCCTGCTACGCCGGGCGCGAAGCATGTAACGATTTTTCCATCGGCATCGAACTGGAAGGCACCGATACCCTCGCCTATGAGGCTGCGCAGTACGACGCGCTCGCCGCGGTGGTGGCCGCGCTGTGCGCCGCCTATCCGCGATTGTCGCCCGAGCGGTTGGTGGGCCATAGCGACATCGCCCCGGGACGCAAGACCGATCCGGGCCCGGCGTTCGACTGGCGGAGAGCCCGTTCGGCGATCGCCGCAGCCAGCGCACATCCGCCTCGGACATAACCTTGCCGGGAAATCCTGGCTTTCAATGCTGTGTGACCCGCTTCGCACAAGCGGCCCAGCAGAAATCCCCCAAAAAGCCGACATTCCTTCCTAATGCGTTGAATTCGCGATTTATTGACAGGGAGGGCTATTGATTCGCTGGTTTTCGGACCTCCCGATCGAACGCAAGCTGCGCGTGGTCATCATGGTGCCCGCAATGGCCGCGTTCGGCATCGCGCTGGCGATGCATGTGGCGACGAATTTGCTGCATTTGCGGGCGGATCTGTTGCGGCGGCCGCTGGCCGTCGACGACTTGGAACGGTGGCACACCGATTGGCTGCATTCCACCCTGGGCCAGGCCGCGAGCGTGGCTTGATGCGCCGAAGCGCGCCGGCAATCAGCCGCGCTGCCGTTTCCAGACGACCTCGGTGCCTCGTTCGTGGCGCGCCAGCACCCGCGCCAGGACGAACAGCAGGTCCGACAGCCGGTTCAAATATTTGAGCGCGTCGGGCGCGACGTCTTCGACGCGCGCCAGCGACCAGCAGCGACGCTCCGCCCGCCGGCACACCGCGCGCGCCACATGACAGGCGGCGGCCGCCGGTCCTCCGCCGGGCAGAATGAAGTCCTCGAGCGGCGGCAACTCGTCGTTGAAAGAGTCGAGCGTCGTTTCGAGACGCTCGATGTAGGCGGCCGTGACCATGCGATGTCCGGGAATGCAGAGTTCGCCGCCGAGATCGAACAGATCGTGCTGAACCTCGGTGAGACAGGTCTTGATCGGCGCCGGCAGTCCCGTCACCGCGATCACCACGCCGATCGCACTGTTCGCTTCGTCGACCGTGCCGAAGGCTTCGACCCGCAGTCCCTCTTTCGGCACGCGCGCGCCGTCGCCGAGGCCGGTGCTGCCATCGTCTCCCGTACGCGTGTAGATTTTGGTGAGCCGGTTGCCCATGGCGGTTTAATTCCTCGTCGGTGTGCGACGTTAGCATAGAGTTTGCTAAGGTGGCGCTTCACGCAGGAGACCCGTTCATGAATGCTTCGCCGGAATTGAGAGCGGCGCTCGATGCGGCCGAATGTGCCGCCGACATCGCGCGCTCGCTGTACCAGCACAATATCGAAGTGCACATCAAGGCCGACAAGTCGCCGGTGACCGAAGCGGACGTTCGTTGTGAAAACGCCATCCGGGAGATACTCGAGGCACGTTTTCCGTCGTATGGTTTCTTCGGCGAGGAGACGGTCTCGCGCGGCATCGACGCCGAGAATCTGTGGCTGGTCGATCCCATCGACGGGACCAAGGCGTTCGTGCGTGAATATCCCATGTTCTCGACGCAGATCGCGTTGATGCGCCGTGGCGAGATCGTCCTCGGCGTGTCGAGCGCGCCGGTGTACGGCGAGGTCGCCCATGCGGAGCGCGGCTGCGGGGCCTTTCTCAACGGCAAGCGGTTATCGGTCAGCCGGATTTCGACATTGGACGCGGCGGCGTTGTCGGCGGGCAACTTGAAGTCCTTGGCCTCCGGCAGCGGCTGGAACCGCTATGGGGCCTTGGTGGCGCAGGTCGGCCGGATCCGGGGTTACGGCGATTTTCTGCACTACCACTTGCTGGCGGCGGGGAAGATCGACGCGGTGATCGAATCCGACGTGAACATTCTCGACATCGCCGCGTGCGTGGCCATTGTCAGCGAGGCCGGCGGCCGCTTCTCGGAACTTGGCGGCGCACCGATCACGCTGCAATCGAAGACCGTGCTGGCCACCAACGGGTTGTTGCACGCGCCCGTATTGGCCGCGTTGGGCTAGCCTGACGGCCAGCGAATCTCGAGCGCCGTCGCCGGGCCGATGACGCATTCTTCCAGGCTCGACGCTTGTTCCCAACCAGTGGGGCTCAGCATGCGCCGGCCCGCCATGAGCTCGGCGGCGCTCTGCGGATAGAGCGGACTGCGCTGCGGGTCGCCGTAACCGTCGGGAAAGCGCGGCGCGTCGTCGTCGAGATCGTATTTATCGGTGGCGCCGACCGTGTGCAGCAGTTCGTGAGCGATCACGACATCGTTCTCGCCGTTCATCTCGGGAGCGGCGAACGCGTACACCACGCCGATGAGACCCTTGGTCAGACCGAGCGAATGCGGCACCGTGGGCGTGAGCGCGGGGTCGCGGTACAGCACGAAGATGCGTATGTCCTCCGGTTCGTGCGCGTGCCGGCTGACGCTCCACGCCCAGTAGCGCAGCTTCAGACTCCACCATGCGGTGGCGAGGGCGCCGTCGCGCGCGCCGCGTTCCGGGGGGCGCGCGCGCAGTTCCGGCTGCAGTCGCGTCCGGATGGGCTCGTCGGTGGGCAGCCGATAACGCGCGGCCTCGCGCATGAAGAAGCGGTCGATGGCCTTGAAGCGTTCGTCATCCAAAGCATCGATATAGGAGCGGGTGACGGGACTCTCGTCCGCGGCGATGGGATACAGGGCGACGAACAGCGGTTGGCGCCAGCGGGTGCTGCGGTAGCGATCCTGCCAGGTGGTCAGGGCGACGACCACGAGAACGAGCAGCAATACCGCGACCCGGACCGCTTTGAACCAGCGGACGCGGGGCGCAGCGTTGGGTGTGCGCGAGGTCAATCGGTGGGATCGAGGCGAAATTCGGCGAGCTCACCCTCATGGGCCGAATAGGAGACCATCATGGGTTTGCAGCACACGGGACAGTCTTCGATGTACGACTGTTCGGGCACCGATAGATCGAGCGTGAGATTGATGGTTTCCCCGCAATGCGGGCAGGTGGAGTCATGGCCCTCGAGCAGATTCATGGCTGCAGGCGGGTGACGGACCACTCGGGCACGGCCGCTCCGACTGCGCCGCCGGCCCGCGTCGGATCGGCGCTGGAGGGCGTCGGGTCCGCGGTCGGAGCGCCGCGGGGCGTCTGCTCGGATCGCCGGGTCCAGCGGGCGCGGTCGTGGATGCGGAACTCCCCTTCGACCCATAACTCGATGGCGTCCACCCGCAGGCGAAAACCGCCCCAGCGGGCCGGCCGGGGGATGTCGATGGAAATTGCACCCGGCTCCACGGAGCCCGGGCCATCATACGGAATGCCGAAGCGACGCGCGGCGGCGCCTATTGCATCGATCAGGGCCTGGCGAGATGCCACTGGCTCGCTCTGATGGCTGGCCCAGGCGCCCAAGCGGCTTTGCCATGCCCGGCCGCGAAAATACGCGTCGCTCTCGGCATCCGAGAGGGGCTCGACTCGACCCTCGGCCCGAACTTGGCGGTGGCGGTGATCCCAGTGAAAGACCACGGCGGCCTGCGGGTTGCCAGCGAGTTCGCGGCCTTTGCGCGACTCGTAGTGGGTGTAGAACACGATCGCCCCGCCCGCCGCGTCGATCTCCTTGCACAGGACCACCCGCGCGGAGGGTTGGCCGCGGCCGTCGACGGTGGCCAGTACCATGGCGTTGGGGTTGGGCTGGGCGGCATCGATTTGCGCCTGTTCCAGCCATTGCGCGGCTATGTCCAACGGATTGGCGGGCAGCGGATCGGGCAGTGTTTCGGTCCAGGGGGACGTCTTCGGTGAGTTCATGGAGCGATGGTATCCGCGCCGCGGCGCTTGCGGTAGCCGTCTTCGGCCAGTAAAAGGGAAGCCGGCCCGAAACTGGAACGATTGACATCTTGGCGACCGATATGACGCTTGACGAATTGCGCACCACCTTGACCGAACTCGATGAGCAGTTGCTCGAGCTGGTCGCACAGCGCCAGGCGCTGAGCGAGCAAGTGGCGTCGGTCAAACGGGCGACAGGACGCGCCACCCGCGACTTCGGCCGGGAGCGCGAGGTCATTCTGCGGGGCCGCAACACGGCGCAGCGCCTGGGCGTCTCGCCGGACCTGGCGGAGTCCCTGTTGCGGCAATTGATCCAATCGTCACTGGCGACCCAGGAGCATGCGCGCGTGGCGGCGCACGCGCATGGCAGCGGTAAACGAGCGCTGGTCATCGGTGGCTGCGGCAAGATGGGGGCCTGGTTTGCGGATTTCCTGGCCTCCCAAGGATTCCGGGTCACGATTGCCGATCCCTCCGGCGGCCTGCCGGGATTCGAGCGCTTGCAGGACTGGCAGAGCGATGCGCTCGATTTCGATGTGATCGTACTGGCGACGCCCCTCAGCGTCACCGGCGAGCTGTTGCTGACGCTGGCGGAGCGGGCTCCCCGCGGGCTCATCTTCGATCTGGGGTCGCTGAAGACGCCGCTGCGCGCGGGTCTCGATGCGCTGGTCAAGGCGGGGTGCCGCGTGACATCGCTGCATCCCATGTTCGGCCCCGATACGGAATTGCTGTCCGGGCGCCACGTGATTTTCATCGATCTGGGCCATGCGCAGGCGTTGCGGGAAGCCCAGGACCTGTTCGCGCCGACCATGGCGGAGCGGGTGGTGATGGGCTTGGACGAGCACGATCGCTTGATCGCCTTCGTTCTCGGACTGTCGCACGCTCTCAATATCGCGTTCTTCACGGCGCTCGCGGAAAGCGGCGAGGCGGCGTTGCGCCTGGCGAAGCTGTCGAGCACGACGTTCGATTCGCAATTGGAGGTCGCTGCCCGGGTTGCGGCCGAAAGTCCGGATTTGTACTACGAAATCCAGAGCTTGAACGACTACGGCGGTGAATCGCTGTTGGCGTTGCAGGAAGCGGTGGAGCGTGTGGTCAGCGCGGTGAAAACCCGCAACCTTCGGGAATTTACGGAGCTCATGAACCGCGGCAAGGCCTATCTGGACGTACGAGCGGCGGTTCGGGCGGGCTGATGGACGAAACGTCGCAGGAGAACGAGGACCTGCGGCGGCGCCTCCGGGAGATGACCGCGGAGGCGGCCAACAACGAGAACATACTGAAACGCACGCAGGCGCGCGAACTGAGCTTGCTGCGTGCCGATACACTGGCACAGTTATTGCGGGTGATGGTCGATGGCTTGCGCGAGTCGTACGGACTGGACGCGGTCAGCGTCGTGCTGCTCGATCCGCAGCATGAGATCCGGCACTTGCTGCTGGCGGGCGGCGACCGGCCGGACGAGTTCAAGCAGATTTTCTTCGTCGATTCGTTGGTCGGGCTCGCCCCGCAGCTCGCGGCCCTGCACAAGCCCTGGTTGGGACCCTTCGTGGGGGCCGATCATCACTTGCTGTTTCCGGGCAGCGCGAATCTGAAAAGTGCCGCCTTGGTGCCGCTGCCGCGCAAGGACCGGGCGACGGGTGCGTTGTGCTTCGGCAGTCGCGAAGCCACACGCTTCACGCGCCACCATGGCACCGATTTCCTCGCGCACTTAGGTGCGGTCGCCGCGGTCTGCATCGAGAACGCCGTCAACCGGGCGCGGTTGCTGCGCGCCGGCATCACGGATTTCCTCACCGGGTGGCACAACCGCCGTTATCTGCAGCAGCGCTTGAAGGAAGAACTGGCGCGGGCACAGCGCCGCGCCGGCACCATCGCCTGTCTGATGATCGACATCGACCGGTTCAAGAGCATCAACGATGGTTATGGTCACCTCGCCGGGGATAACGCCCTGAAGGAAATCGCGCACCGCGTCGAGACGCAGATTCGCAGCATGGATACGGCCGCGCGCTTCGGCGGCGATGAATTGGCGATTCTGCTGCCCGAAGCGAGTGCGGCGGAGGCGGCGACCTTGGCCGAGCGCATACGCGAAGTCATCGCCGCCGTGCCGTTTGCACTCACTGCCCGGGTCGAACGGTACTTGACCGTGTCGGTGGGAGTTGCCTCGCTCTCGCCGGGCCGTCACGAGACGGACCTGAAGGCGGCAGCCGATCGATTGTTGGCGGATGCGGATGCCGCCCTGTACCGCGCCAAGGCGCTGGGACGCAATCGGGTGCAATTGGGCGCTGGCTGAGCCCACCGCCGGGCGCATCGGCCGCGACGGACGGCCACAAGGGGCCAGTACTGTGGAACAATCAGGCCATGTCCGCTCAGCCAGCTACAGATTACATCGACAAGGACGGATTCCGAGCGAACGTGGGGATCGTCCTGACGCGCGGCACCGGGCAGTTGTTCCTGGGCGGCCGCGTCGGCGGCCGGGGCTGGCAATTCCCGCAGGGCGGCGTCAACCGAGGTGAACGGGTCGAAGATGCGCTATTCCGCGAGTTGAAGGAGGAAATCGGACTGGAGCGCGAGGATGTCGAGGTGCTGGGATCGACGCGCGGCTGGCTTCGCTACCGCCTGCCCCGTCAATATGTCCGCGATCGGTGCATCGGCCAGAAGCAGCGCTGGTTTTTGCTCAGCCTCACCGCCGATGAGTCGAAATTGCACTTCGATAGCACCAGCCAGCCCGAGTTCGATCGCTGGCGCTGGTCCGATTATTGGACGCCGGTGCGCGAGGTGGTCTATTTCAAGCGCCGGGTCTACGTGCGGGCCCTGCACGATCTAGGGAAACTCATCTTCCCCGACGGGCTGCCCCCCTACCCTGAGTGGTGGGCCGAGGTGAGCGGCGCCGGTGGCGGCGGCCGCCACAAGCCCGCCATCGTCCGCGGTTGAATCACATCGGACCGGCCGGGGCGCCCCGCCCCGTAAATCCGGCGCGCTCAGCGCTAGAACGGTTTGACGACGGCGAGGATCACGATGCCGATCAGCAGCAGCGACGGCACTTCATTGAACAGTCGAAACCACTTGGCGCTGCGCGTCTTGCGATCGTGGGCGAAATCGCGCACGAACTTGAAGCACATCGAGTGATATACGATGAGCAGCAGCACTAGCGTCAGCTTCACGTGCAGCCAGCCCATTTTGAGGTACGCGGGGGCTGCCACGATCATGGCGACCCCGAGGGCCACGGTCAGCAGGGCGCCGACCGTCATAATGATGAACAGGCGGCGTTCCATGGTCCGAAAACGCTCGACACTGATCCAATCGCCGGCGTCCGCGTGATAGACGAACAGGCGGGGCAGATAAAACAGTCCCGCGAACCAAGTCACCATCGCAATCACGTGAAAAGCCTTAAACCAGAGCAAGTGCCGTTCCTTTGCCGCTCGAGGGCAGGGGTTGTTGAGGGGCGTGGATCATAACGCGTGGGCGCCGGCTCCGTATAATGTTGGTTACCTCGGAACTGCGGCGGGAATCACTGTTCATGGTGGATTTGTTCGGCAAGCTGGTGGTTCGATCGCACGCGCCGAAGCGCCGCGCCGTGCTGCTCACGCTGGCAGCCCTGGCCGTTCTCTTCGTGCTCTATGCCATGTTCGAATTGGGCCGCTACGATGCGGGCTTTCGACTGGTGGATTCGGTGCGCGGCGCCCTCGCGGCCGCTGCGCGCATTCGCGATCTGGAGGCGGAGAACGGCCGTCAGCGCGAGGAATTGGAGGCCGCCGATGTGGCGCGCCGGGTCGATCGTGAAGGGTACAAGCAAGTGGAGCGGAGCCTCGGGGACATGCAGAGCCAGATCGCCCGCCTCACTCAAGACCTGTCGTTCTATCGCGGCCTGGTGCAGCCTGATTCCTTGGTGCATGTCAAAGTGCAGACCATGCAGATCGTGCCCGGCGCGGCGGCGGGCCAGTTTGGGCTGAAATTCGTGCTGATGCAGACCGGTAAACCGGACAGGTCGGTCGCCGGCAGCGTGACGCTGTCGATCGACGGCTTGCTGCGCGGCAAGCCGGGCACCTTGAGTTTTGCCCAGGTGTCGCCGAATCGTCGTGTGGGCGTGGCCTATTCGTTCCGCTATTTTCAGGACTATGACGAGCCGATCGCATTGCCGCAGGGCTTCGAGCCCACGCGGGTCGGGGTGGAAATCCGCGCAGGCAAGGACGCGATCCACGGCTTCAGACAGGCATTCGTCTGGAAAGCCCAGGGAATGTCGATGGAAACGGAGGCGGGCGCCGCAGCGGCCGGCTTAGGGCCGCCTAACGGAGGAACTGAGCGCGATGTTCAAGTTGAAACCGAGTAAGAACCAGAAAATCGACACGCTGATCGGGCCCAATACCCGGATCGACGGCAATGTCGCCTTTTCGGGCGGTATGCACCTCGACGGCTACATCAACGGCAATGTGGCCGCCGAGGGTGCCGGGCCTGCCGCGCTCTGGGTCGGCGCGCACGGCGGAATCGAGGGGTCGGTCATGGTGTCGGCCATCATCCTCAACGGCGTCGTCAAGGGCGATATCGAGGCGAGAGGCCGGGTCGAACTGGGCGAAACGGCCCGCGTAACGGGCAGTGTGACGTACTCGGTCATTGAAACCGCCGTGGGCGCCCAGATTAATGGTAAGTTGATCCATCGGGCGGAGCCTGCGGGGACCGCTACGGGCGCAGCGTGTGATGGCCAGAGCGAGGCCGACGCCGGCGACGACCCGCCACTTTGATTGGGCACGGGCTGCCGAGTACACTACCGACATGAGCGCAACTTCAGAATCTGCTTTTTCTTCGGATGTGGCCCCTCCGCTGCCCGACGTATTGGTGTTTACCGACGCGGCGGCCGGCAAGGTGGGCGAATTGATCCGCGAGGAATCGAATCCCAATCTCAAGCTGCGGGTATTCGTCTCGGGCGGCGGATGCTCCGGGTTCCAGTACGGTTTCACCTTCGACGAGAAGATGGAGGACGGCGACTTCTGCGTCGAAAACCATGGCGTGCAGCTGCTGGTGGATCCGATGAGCGCGCAATATTTGATGGGTGCCGAAATCGACTACAAGGAAGATTTACAGGGCGCTCAGTTCGTCATTCGCAACCCGAACGCGAAGACGACCTGCGGCTGCGGATCTTCTTTCTCCGCCTGAAATGTTGCTCGTGTAGATGACCGGCGGTCGTGTCGTGCCCGACGTGCTCGCGGCCGTCGATCTGGGCTCGAACAGTTTCCACATGGTCGTCGCGCGTCATTCGCACGGCCAACTCGTCATCCTCGATCGATTGCGGGAAATGGTCCGTCTTGCCGCAGGCCTGGGCGACAGCGGTCGTCTGGATGATGCCGCCACCGAGCGCGCGCTGCGCTGTCTCGAGCGTTTCGGCCAGCGCCTACGTGCCATGCATGCCGATAGCGTGCGCGTGGTGGGCACCAACGCGCTGCGCCGCGCCAAACGCAAGCGCTGGTTCCTGGAGCGCGCGCGGGCGGCGCTGGGCCATCCCATCGAAATCATCTCCGGCCTCGAGGAAGCGCGTCTCATCTATTCGGGCGTGATTCACACCAGCCCGTCGAGTCCCGACAAGCGTCTGGTCATCGACATCGGCGGCGGCTCCACCGAGGTGGTGATCGGCGAGGGTTTCAACCCGTTGCTGCTCGAGAGTTTGTCGGTGGGCTGTGTGGGCCTGACCACCATCTGCTTCGACGACGGGAAAATCTCGGAGCGGCGCTTCGAGCGCGCACGCACGTCGGTGCGGCTGGAACTCGAGCCCATTCTGCAAAGCTATCGAAAACTCGGCTGGCTGCAGGCTTTCGGCAGCTCGGGCACGGTGCGGGTGATTGCCGACGTGGTGCGACGCCTGAATCCGGATTCGCCGCGCATTACCCTCGACAACCTGCGCAGCCTGGCCGATCGGGTCATCGCCGCCGGGCACGTCGACGACCTCGATCTGCAGGACGTGGATGCGGAGCGCGCGCCGGTGTTCCCGGCGGGCTTGGCCATTCTCCTGGAAATCGTCGAGAACCTGGGGATCGACCGCGTGCGTGTGGCCGAGGGTGCGATGCGCGAGGGATTGCTGTACGACCTCATGGGCCGCTTCACCGACGAAGATGCGCGCGTGCGCAGCGTACGCGCCATGGAGCAGCGCTATCACGTCGATTCGCTGCAGGCGGATCGGGTCGAGGCCACGGCGGTCGCCCTGCTCGAACAGGTCGAGTACGACTGGGGATTGGAAGATCCATTGGCGGAGTCCGTACTGCGTTGGGCGGCGCGCTTGCACGAGTCGGGCCTCGACATCGCTCACTCGAAATATCACCGGCACAGCGCGTATCTGTTGCAGTACGCCGACATGCCGGGCTTCCCGAAAGAAGAACAGTTGCTGTTGTCGGCGCTGGTGGGCGGACATCGCCGGCAATTGTCCCTGGAAGCGTTGGAGGAACTGCTGCCGCCATGGGATCGCCACGCGGAGTACCTGATCGTGCTGCTGCGGTTGGCGGTGCTGCTGCATCGTGGCCGCAATCCGGAGCCCTTGCCTTACGTCGCGCTGCGCGTGAAGGGCCGGAATCTGACTTTGGAATTGCCGCAGAAATGGATGAAGGAACATCCGCTGACGCTCGAGGACCTGGAACAAGAACGCGTCTATCTGAAAGACGCGGGATTTCGTCTCAGCACCGAATGAGATTCCGCCTTGCGGCTTGCGTCGTGCACCGTGGGCACGGTACGTGGTGCCTCGGTGGGGTGTACGTGACCGGGGCGTCGATGCTGCTCGGCTGATGCTGTCGGCCGCGGCTGTGTGCCCGCGGCCCGTCGTCACGTTTCGGTGAGCGCCACCCGATCGTCGAACATGCTCAAGAGGCGAGACTGCGCGTTCACATGACCCTCGGTGCTGGTCCGCGTGTAGTGGCCGTCGGCCGACAGGGACCATGATTGGCAATCGTCCGCCAGATACAGATCCAGGTCGTCCGCGACGCGCTTTTGCAATTCGGGCGCTTCGATGGGAAATGCCACTTCGGTTCGATGGAGCAGATTGCGGTCCATCCAATCGGCGCTGGCGCAGTATATCTCGCGCTTGCCGGCATTCTCGAACGAGTAGACGCGGGAGTGTTCGAGGAAGCGTCCCACGATGGAGCGCACCTTGATGCGCTCGGACACACCGGCGACGCCGGGCCGCAGGCAACACACCCCGCGCACGATCAAGTCGATGACGACGCCGGCCCGCGACGCGCGGTACAGCGCCTGAATCACGGTGGGTTCGGTGAGCGCGTTCAACTTGGCGATGATTCGCGCCGGCTTGCCGGCTGCGGCATGTTCCGCTTCGCGGTCGATCTTGGCGATCAGCGCCTTGAGCAGGCTGAAGGGTGCATGCAACAGCTTGCGCAAGCGGGGCACCCGGGTAAGGCCCGTGAGCTGCAGGAAAATCTCGTGAATGTCCTCGCCGATCGCCTCGTCGGCGGTCATGAGTCCGTAGTCCGTGTACAGCCGCGCCGTCTTCGGGTGGTAGTTGCCCGTACCCAAGTGACAATACCGCCGCAGTCCCTTCTCTTCGCGCCGTACCACCATCACCAGCTTGGCGTGCGTCTTGTAGCCGAACACGCCGTACATGACGTGCGCGCCGGCTTCCTGCAGCTTGTTGGCCAGCTCGATGTTCGCTTCCTCGTCGAATCGGGCGCGCAACTCGATGATGACGGTCACGTCCTTGCCGCCCGCGGCCGCATCCGCCAAGGCCCCGACGATGGCCGAGTCGCTGCCGGCGCGATACAGGGTCTGCTTGATGGCGAGAACCTGGGGATCGTTCGCCGCCTGCTTGATGAAATCCATGACGGGGCCGAAGCTTTGAAACGGCTGGTGCAGCAACACATCGCCGCCGCGCAGCGTGGCAAAGATATCGCCGGCAATCTTCAGCCGCTCGGGAACGTTCGGCGTGAAGGCGGCGTACTTGAGCTCCGTGCGATCGACCAAGTCGTAGACCGCCATCAATCGGTTGAGATTGACCGGCCCCGACACCTTGTAGACATCGTCGCCCGTCAAACCGAATTGCTCGAGCAGGAACCTCAAGATCTCGTCGGGGCAGTCGTGCGCGGTTTCCAAGCGCACCGCGTCGCCGTAGCGGCGCGCGGCCAATTCGCCCTCGACGGCCCGCAGCAAATCGTCGACCTCTTCCTGCTCGACGAACAGATCGCTGTTGCGGGTGACGCGAAACTGATAGCAGCCGCGCATGCGCATGCCGCCGAACAGCCGCGAGACGAAGGCTTCGACGATGGTGCCTAAGAACACGAAATGGCGGCTGCCCAATTCGTCGGGTAGCCGGATGAGACGGGGGAGAGAACGAGGCGCCTGGACCACCGCCAGGCCACTGTTGCGGCCAAAACCGTCCTCGCCCTCGACGACCACTGCAAAATTGAGGCTCTTGTTGAGAATTTTCGGGAACGGTCGCGCCGGATCGAGGGCCAGCGGGCTCAATACGGGTTCGACCTCGCGGCTGAAATAATCGGCCAGCCAGGCGGATTGCGCCTCGGTCCAGGTGTCGGGCGTCACGAACACCACGCCGTTCTTGGCGAGTTCCGGCATGAGCGAGTCGTTCAACAGTTGATACTGCTCGTCGACCAGGCGTACCGCGCGGTTGCGGATCGCCCTCAAGATCTCGGGCACTGCCAGCCCGTCCATCGCGACCTGGAGCGCGCCGACCTCGAGCAGTTCTTTCAAGCCGGCGACCCTGATTTCGAAAAACTCGTCCAGGTTGGCGCACGAGATGCACAGGAATTTGACGCGTTCCAGCAGCGGAATGCGCAGATCCTTCGCCTGCTCCAGGACCCGTTGATTGAATTCCAGGAACGACAGCTCGCGGTTGATGTAGAGCTGCGCTGCTTGTAGATCGGCGTCGTTCATAGGAGGGCAAGTCTGCGGGTTTGAATATGACAGTTCCGTGAAGGTGGGGGACTTCGCCCGGCGGCGCTCACGCATAGCGATACACACCCCCGAGAATGCGGGCGCCCCGCGCCCCCGTGACGCTTGCGGCGCTCGATGTGAGGCCGGCCAGGGTGCGCTGGGCGAACCAGGCGAAGGCGACCGCTTCGACAAAATCGGGATCGAGTCCGAGCTCCTCGGTGCTCGCGACCGGATTCGGCGCGACCCGCCGGGCGATGGCGGCCAACAAACCGCGATTGCGCGCTCCGCCGCCGCACACATAGAGCGACGCGCCGGGCGCATATTGGAGCACCGCGGCGGCGACGCTTGCGGCGGTGAATTCGAGGAGCGTCGCCTGCACGTCCTGCGGGCGGCGCTCGAACAAGCCGAGATTGCCGCGCAGCCACGGCATGTTGAACAGCTCCCGTCCGGTACTCTTCGGGGGCAGCAGGCTGAAATAAGGGTCGTTCAGCAATTGTTGCAGCAGGGTGGGGTCGCACCGGCCGGTGGCCGCCCAGTCGCCGTTTTCATCGAAGTCGCGGCCCTGATGCTCCGCGATCCACGCGTCGAGCAAACGGTTGCCGGGACCGGTGTCGAAGCCGGTGACGGTGGCGTCGCGGTTCAATATCGTGACATTGCCGATGCCGCCCAAATTGACGATGGCGCGATCTTCGTCGTCGCTGCGAAACACGTTGTCGTGGAACACGGGCAACAGCGGCGCACCCTGGCCGCCGGCGGCCAGGTCGCGGCGGCGGAAATCGGCGACCACGGTGATCCCGGTCATCTCGGCCAGCGTGTTGGGATCGCCGATCTGCAGCGTGAACGGCAGCGGTAGATCCGGACGATGACGCACTGTTTGACCGTGACTGCCGATGGCCGTCACCGCTCCCGGACTTACCCCGGCGCTGCGCAACAGGTGGTTCGACGCTTGGGCGAAGGCGCGCGCGAGCGCGACGTCGAGCTGCCCGAGTTCGTCCAGCGGCACCTGGGCGCATTCGCTCAGCGAGGCGATCCGCTGCTTGAGGCCGGCATCGAAGGCGGTCGCGCTGGCGGCAACCATACGTAATGGCGTGACGCTGAAATCGACCAACGTGGCGTCGATGGCGTCCATGCTGGTTCCCGACATCAGCCCTAAGTACAGACCCATGGTCGCGCCTCAAGCCCGTCGGGACTTACATCGGTCAATTGACCGAGGTCTTCGATTGCGAATCGCTCAACGGTCGGGACGCGAGCGTCGCGGCCGTGGACGGCGCTGCCGGGGCGGTCGGTGCGGTCGCGCCCGGTGGTTGGGTGGGCGGCACTGGTGGGAGGGCGGCGGCCAGGGCGTTGGGCGTCGGCGAGGCTGGGCTCGCCAAGGTGCTCAGCAGCGGTGCCGTGATGGCGCGGAACTGGCTCAACGCCTCGGCGCGCAGAGGTTCGGCGCCGGGCAATCGTACGGTCTGCGGATTCATGTGCACGCCGTTCATGAGATATTCATAGTGCAGGTGGGGCCCCGTGGCGAGTCCGGTCATGCCCACGTAACCAATGATGTCGCCCTGGTTCACGTGCGAGCCCAAGTGGATGTTCTTGGCGAACCGCGACATGTGCCCGTAGAGGGTCGAAACGCTGTTGCTGTGCAGGAGCATGACGGCGTTGCCATAGCCGCCGCGAGTGCCTTCGAAGCTGACGCGGCCGTCGCCGGCCGCGTGGATGGGCGTGCCGGTGGGCGCGGCGTAGTCGATGCCCATGTGGCCGCGGATACGATTCAGGATGGGGTGCATGCGATTCGGATCGAAGACGGAACTGACCCGGGTGAAGTCGACCGGCGCGCGCAAGAACGCCTTGCGCATGGGCTTGCCGTCCGGCGTGTAGTAGCTGGCTGCGCCGCCGTCCGCCGTGAAGCGAACCGCGCGAAAAACCTTGCCGTTGTTGACGAATTCGGCCGCCAGCACGTCGCCGTCGTGCAAATACCTGCCGTCCTGATAGATCTGTTCGTACGTCACGGTGAAGCGGTCGGCCGCCCGGATGTCCAACACGAAATCGATGTCCCAGGCGAAAACGCCGGCCAGTTTCAGGGCCACGCCGTCCGAGATACCGGATGCCTCGGCCGCTTGGAATACCGAGGAATCGATGACGGCAACGGCGGTGCGAATCTGGGTCTCGACCGGATTGCTGATCATCTTTGCGGCGAAACCCGCATCTTCGCGCACGACTTTCAGCGTCTCGGTTTCGCTGACCTTACGCGACAGCTCCCTGATCTCGCCGCCGTTCGTGTGAGTGACCTGGATGGCGTCGCCCGGCTTGAGGAAGTCCAGGCTCTGGCGGATGCCGGGCAAGTTGCGAATGGCCGCGAGGTCCGACTTGTCGAGCGCCATGCGCCGAAAGATGGCATCCATGGTGTCGTTTCTGCTGACCACCACTTCGATGGTCGATGCGACGCCCGCCTGCTGAACCGCCAGAGGCGGGGCCGCGGCGGGATGGACGGTCTCGGGAGCGGGGAGCGCGGGCGCACCCGGCGCAGCCGCCGGGTAGATGAGCGGGGCCGGCACGTTGACCACCGAGGCCGGCTTGTCGCGGGCCGCGTGCCAAAGCACGAGCGCAGCACTCGCGGCCGCGGCGTAAGGCGCGATCCGAGTCATTACCGCGTTGAATCGATGAGGTATTTTCGAGGTTCCGAAGATTTTGCGGTCCAACGATATTCCTCAGGCGGGACGGCTGCTTAGGCTAGCCGCCGAGTTACGCCGGGTCAACCAAAAATGCACCAAAAAGCGACGTGCGTCGGTTGAGCCCCGCGCTCAAGGTGGCGTTCTCCCCAGCAGGCTGGCAACCTCGTCCGCCGGCACCGGGCGGCTGAACAAATACCCCTGGGCTTCGTCGCACCCCAGAGCGTGCAGCCGCGCGGCCTGCTCTTCCGTCTCCACGCCTTCGGCAACGACGAAGATGCCGAGCGCCTTGGCGAGATTCACGATGGCGGACACGATGGCCATGGCCTCGGCGCTCTGGGTCATGGAGGCAACGAACGCGCGGTCGATTTTGAGCGCATCCAGCGGCAGATGCGCGATCTGGCTCAACCCCGAATAACCGGTGCCGAAATCGTCCATGAACACGTGCAAGCCCGCGGCGCGCAGCTGCAACAGCTTTTGCACGTTCGAGCCGGTGTTCTGCGCGAGCATGGTTTCGGTGATTTCCAAGTCGATGCCCGCGCCGAATTCCGGCGCGGTGCCGAGGGCGCCCAGTACGGTGGCCACGAAGTTGGGTTGACGCAGCTGAACTTCCGAAACGTTCACCGCGACCCGCGGCACTTCCAGATCGAGATGGCGCCAGATCTTCATATCGGCCACGGCCTGCTCGATGACCCACCGGCCGACCTCGACGATCAGGCCCGATTCTTCGAGCAGCGGCACGAAGTCCATCGGCGATACCAGACCGTGCTCGGGGTCGTGCCAGCGGATCAGGGCTTCCAGGCCGCGAATGCGCCGGGTGGCGAGCTCGACCTTGGTTTGATAGTGCAGAACGAATTGCTTTTGGTCCACCGCTTTGCGCAGACGGGTTTCGAGGTGCAGGCGCTGCGCCACGCGTGCGTTCATCTCCGGCGAATAGAACAGGTACGGGCCTGCGGCTTCCTTGGCGCGCTTGAGCGCGACCTCCGCGTTGACGAACAGGGCCTCGGCCGTCTGAGCGTCCGCCGGGTATAGCGCGATGCCGATCCTCACCGACGTGCGCAGCTCGATATCGTCGATCACCAGCGGTTCGGCGAAGGAGTCGACGATCCAATCGTTGATCCAGCGCGCCATGGCGGGTCCCGGGAGATTGGGCACCACCACCGCGAAACGGTCGCCGCCGATGCGCGCCGGCGTGGCCGATTCGGCGACGGTGCGTTGCAGCCGCGTCGCGAGCTCCTTGAGCACCTGATCCCCGGCATAGCGGCCCAGTGTGTCGTTGACCCGCTTGAACCGCTGCAGATCGATGAGCATGACCGCCAGTTCGCGCCGCTCCGCCCGCGCGACGTGCATGGCCTGCGCCAGACGGTCGAAGAACAATTGGCGGTTGGGCAGACCCGTCAGCGTGTCGTAATAGGAGACGTAGGTGAGCTGCTCCTCTTTGCCGATGTAATCCAGTGCGAACGAGATGTCGCCGGCAAGATCCTTGAGCAGTTTCAGCTCTTCGTAGTCGAAGAAACCGGTTTCTGCCGCGTAGAGCACCAGTACGCCCACCACCTCGTCGGCCACGATGAGCGGCATGGCGATGAGGGAACGGTAGCCGCGTGCCAGGGCTTCCTGTTTGAACACCGTATGCGGGTCGGTCTCGATGTCGTTCGCCACCACTATTTTCTTGTAACGAATGGCCTTGCCGACCGAGCCCGGATCCTCTTCCAAACCGCCGAGCGCGGCGCTGACTTCGTCCAGATAACCCTGATCGGTTCCTTCCCACACCAGCGGCGCTGCGCGCATGCCGCCAGGCTGTACCAGGCCGATCCAGGCCATGCGAAAGCCGCCCTGCTGTACGGCGATGCGGCACGATTCGCGAAACAATTCGCGCCGGTCGCGAACGCGCACGATGGTCGAATTGATCCCGCTGAGCACGGCCTGAATGCGGCTCAGGCGGGCGATGCGTTCCTGCTGCACGCGCCGCTGCGTAATGTCGCGGGACACCCCGCGGTAGCCGATGAGGGTCTCGTGCTCATCCAACAACGGCAATGCATTGATGTCCAGCCAGCGAACGCCGCCCTTGGCGTGACGCAGGTGCAGTACCAGGTCGCGCCAGCCGCGCTTCTCGCTGGCCCCTCGACGGATCAGCTCGACCACCATCGCGCGCGTGCCCGGCGAGACGATGTCGAGGCAGTTCGTACCGATCAAATCGGCGGGCTTGTAGCCGAGGATGGCGTCCACCGCCGGACTGCAGAAGGTGTATACGCCCCGCACGTCGATCTCCCAGATCCATTCTTGCGTGGCCTCTGCGATCGAACGAAAGCGCTCCTCGCTGACACGCAGGGCCGCCTCGGCGCGAATCCGGTCGGTGACGTCCTGGACCTGGTAGATGAAGTAATGCGGCCGGCCGGTCTGCAGCCAGACCAAGGAGCCGCTGATCTGCGTCCAGACCACCCGTCCGTCTTTGCGGACGTAACGCTTGTTCGTTTGATAGGACTCGATTTTTCGCGCGAGCATCTGAGCGACCTGCAGGCTGTCCACGTCGCGATCCTCGGGATGGGTGATGGATTGCACGTCGCCGCGCAGCAGCTCGCTTTCGGTGTAGCCGACGATCTCGCACAGCGCGGGGTTGACTCCCAGCCACCGGCCGTCCGGCGCGACCAGGGCGGTGCCCACCGACGAGTAGTGCATGGCAAAACGAAACCGCTCTTCGCTCTCCTCGAGTTCGCGCAGCGCCCAGCGTCTGGCGTCGCGTTCCGCCACTTCCTTCAATGCGCGCTCGATCGCCGGGACCAGCCGGGCCCGATTGTCCTTCAGCACGTAATCGACCGCGCCTTGCCGCAGCGCTTCGATGGCGCGTTCCTCGCCGATGGTTCCCGAGACGAATATGAACGGCGTATCGGGCCGTCGTTGCAGCGCCATCTGCAGGGCAAGAGTCCCGTCGAATTTCGGCAGCGTGTAATCGGACAGAATCAGATCCGGCGCGAAGCCATCCAGCGCCTCTTCATAGGCGGCCGCAGTCTCGACGCGGCGGTTGACGATGCGCAGTCCGCCGTGCCGCATTTCGCGCAGCAGCATTTCTGCGTCCTCCACCCGGTCCTCGACCAGCAGTACTTTGATCTCGCTTGCAATCGGGTCGTTCATGCGTTTCGGCGCTCCTTCAACTGGGAAGCCGGTTCATCACGGCCCAATACAGGCCGGCCTGCGCAATGACGTCGGTGAACGTCGAGAAATTGACCGGCTTCACCAGGTAGCTATTGACGCCCAAATGGTAGCTTTCGATGATGTCGCGCTCCTCGGCCGAAGAGGTCAGCATGACCACGGGGATCACCTTCGTCCGGTCGTCCGCCTTGAGGCGCCGCAGCACCTCTATTCCGCCGAGCCTCGGCATCTTGAGGTCCAGCAGGATGAGCCGCGGTTGTCCGCCGCTGCGTTGGCTGAATGCACCTTCGCGAAACACGAATTCCAATGCCTCGACGCCGTCGTGGACGCGAACGAGTTTGTTGACGACGCTGCCCTTGCGCAGCGCCCGCACGATCATTTCCGCGTCGGCGTCGCTGTCCTCTACGAGCAATATGTGTACCGCTTCGAACTCATCCATCGCAGACCTCCGTGGGCAGCGCAAATGCGAACACCGCCCCTTCGTTTACCTTGCCTTCGGCCCACACCCGTCCACCGTGCCGCGTCACGACCCGGTGCACGATGGCGAGACCCACCCCGGTGCCGGTGAACTCATCGGCACGATGCAACCGCTGAAAAACGCCGAACAATTTCTCCACGTATTCCATGTCGAATCCGACGCCGTTGTCGCGAACCGAGTAGAGATTTTCGGTGCCGTTGCGCTCGCCGCTCACCTGAATGGTGGGCGATTTCGATTTGCTGCTGTACTTGATGGCATTGGAAATCAGGTTCATCCAAACCTGGCGCAGCAAGCCGGGATCGCCGCGCGCCGCCGGCAGCGGCCCGATCTCGATGCGCAGCGCGGGGTTTTGCCGGCCGATCAGCGCTTCCTCGACGACTTCCCGCACCAGCGATTCCACATTGATGTCGTGCGAGAGGACCGGCAGGCGGCCGAGCCGCGAGAATTGCAGCAGATCGTCGATGAGCGCGCCCATGCGTTTGCTGTTCTCGCGGATCACGGCGAGATAGCGGCGGCCTTCGTCGTCGAGCCGCTCGTGGTAATCCTCTTGAATCATCAGGGCGAAGCCATCGATGGCGCGCAGCGGGGCGCGCAGATCGTGCGACACGGAATAGCTGAAGCTCTCCAGTTCCTTGTTGGTGGCCTGCAACTGGGAGGCCTTGGCCTCGAGTGCGGAATTCAATTCCTGAATGGCATCTTCGGCCAGTTTGCGTTCGGTCACGTCGGTGGAGATGCCCAGCAGATATTGCGGCGCGCCGTTTTCATCCAGAATCGGCAACTTCATCGTATGCCGCGTCCTCTGCCCGAATTCAGGCGTGTCCACGGTCTCTTCCGTGATTTCGACCATTTTGCCGGTGGCGAGAACCTCGCGATCCTTGAGTTCGATGAATTCCGCCTGGTCCGCAGGCAGGAGATCGCGCGCCGTCTTGCCGAGCATCTCGTCGCGGCTGAAGCCGGCCATCCGCTCGCATTCGCGGTTCATGCGGATGTAGCGCAGCGTGCGCGCGTCCTTGACGAACACCATGACGGGCAGGCTCTCGAACAGCGAATCGAGAAATCGGTTCACGCTCCGCAGATCGTCCTCGGTCTTTTTCACCTCGCTGATGTCGCGCGCGCCCGCGAGCAGGCGCTCCGTCCGCCCGTCCGAGCCCATGATGGGCATCACGATCACGTCCCACCATTTGGGCGTGCCCTTGACCGTGGGGCAGAAACCTTGGAAGCGTCCGACGATGCCGGAGCGGGCGCTGTGCAGCGCCTCTTGGGCGGCGGCGCGGTGGCCCCCTTTCCAGATTTTCACCCAGTCCGCATTCTCGACGGTGGCGAAGTCGTCGATGTCCATGAGCGCAAGGGAATGGGGCGTCATCCGCCGCAGTCGGCCGTCGAGATCCAGGACGCCGAGGCAGTCGGGCGATGAATCGAGGATGCTGCGGTTGTATCCGTCGCTCGCGCGCAAGGCGGCTTCTGCGTCGCGCCTTGCGCGCATTTCCTTGTGGACTCCGCGGAACAGGGCGGCGAACAGACTCGATGCGACCGTCAGGGTAACCAGCAGCGAGATCAGGGTGGTGTGCCGCGCATTCATCGTCTGCCGCTGCCGCTGGTCGGGCAGCCGCACTTCCTCGGCGTCCATGATCGCGGTACGCGCATGCACATCCTGCGTGGTGTCGCTTCTGCGGGTCACGTTGATGACCGCCCGCGCCGCGGGAAGGCCGAAATCCGTGAAGGCGGTGAGGGCGCTCGCCATGGCCGCCAAACGGCCCGCCACGATGGGGCGCAGCACTGCGAGATTGTGTTGCTGGGCGGCATTATCCAGCGTGAGCGCGTTTGCGTCGGCGAGCAGTCTCTGTACGTCGGCGGTCTGGCGCTCGTACTCGGTGCGGTTCGCATCGTCCTTGGTCAGCAGATAGTCGCGCAAGGCGACTTCCGCACCGGCGAGCGAGCCGTAGATCGACGCCACGGCGGCACGCACCTCTTGGCGGTGGGCGGTCCATTCGACCGCATCGGCGAACTCGGCGTTGGTGCGATACGTATAACTTCCGCCGATCAACAGCAGCAGCAACGCGACGATGAATCCGGCCAGGATCTTGATCTCCACGGCGGCGAGTTCGGTGAACCCCTCGTCCAGACCTTTGCCGGTCTTTTGCGGCACCAGCAAGACTCCGCCCCCCAGCAGCGCGAAACAGGCGGCGGTGTTCAGCGCCACCGGCGGCAGCCAGCGGCCGGTGACGAGTTCACCCGCGTCCCACAAGTACCCGAGCAGCGAAACCAAGCCTATGCACAAACCGAAAGCCGCACCCAGCCTGGCCATGCCGGAGAGGCGCCGGTGCGGCAGCGCCACCAGCGACACTGCGATCGCGACGAATGCGGCCGCGCTGAACGGGGACATCCGTCCATGAAATATGTTGTAGACGCTTCGCGTGTCTCGGACCAGAAACTCGTCGATGCCTAGGTCCACCCCAAATAAATATTCCGCCAAAGTTGCCAGACCGACTGCCGCGACCGCGGCGCTCAAGATCTGCGCCAACCTGTCGAGCCGCGTGGACGCGCCGTTGGCCAGCATGAGCAGCGCGATGCCGCTCGCCGCCACGCATAGGGCCGTGTTCGCCTTCATCTCCACCGACTCGGGGATGACGCTGGTGAGCGCTTGGATGCCGAGCAACCAGCCGGTCAATGACGCGAGCCCGAATAGAATGCTGACCGTAGCCGCTACCCGGGCAGGCGCGGCGCGACGCCTAAGCAGCATCCCGATATTTCGCATTGTTGGGTCCGTCCCTTACAGTCCTGCATGGGCTTGTTCCTTCTCGCCTGGAGATCGCGACCGCACTGCGATGAGACTAATCTGACGTGCCGCGAAAACTTCTGGGTAGGGAACAAACCCGCATTTGCGCCTAGGTGAATCCCGCCTAAAATCGCTCGGACACGGCGCCTCGGAGTCGTCGCGCCCATGCAAATGGCTGCACCCGTTCCAGCCGCCGCGTAGAGTGTACGCCTTAAAAATCAGAGGAATAGACTTGCCCAACCACTTGGAAGAACAGCTCGCCGAACTGAAGCGGGGTGCGGTCGATCTCATACACGAGGCGGATTTGCGCAAGCGAATCGAGCGCGGCACGCCGTTGCGCGTCAAGGCGGGATTCGACCCGACGGCGCCGGATCTGCACCTGGGCCACACCGTCCTCCTCAACAAATTGCGGCAATTTCAGCAGTTCGGCCACGACGTGATTTTCTTGATCGGGGATTTCACCGGCATGATCGGCGATCCGACCGGCAAGAGCGCGACGCGGCCGCGGCTCACTGCGGCGGAGATCGCGGCCAATGCGCTCACCTATCAGGAGCAGATCTACAAGATCCTCGACCGGGAACGCACGCTCATCGAGTTCAACTCCACCTGGTTTGGCGCGATGAATGCCGCCGGACTGATCGAGCTGGCCGCAAAACACACCGTGGCGCGCATGCTGGAGCGGGACGATTTCGAAAAGCGCTATAAGAGCGGACAACCCATCGCCATTCACGAATTCTTGTATCCGCTGGTGCAGGGTTACGACTCCGTCGCACTGCGCGCCGACGTGGAACTCGGCGGCACCGACCAGAAATTCAATCTGCTGGTGGGACGCCAGCTGCAGGAAGCCTACGGCCAGCAGCCGCAGGTCGTGCTGACCACGCCCCTGCTCGAGGGGCTCGACGGCGTGCAGAAAATGTCGAAATCTCTGGGGAATTATGTCGCGATCCACGACCCCCCGGGGGTCATGTTCGGCAAGCTGATGTCGATTTCCGATACGCTGATGTGGCGCTATTTCGAGCTGCTCAGCTTCCGTCCACTGGCTGAAATCGCTGCATTGCGTTCGAGTATGGCCGAGGGCAGGAACCCTCGCGACGTGAAATTCGAGCTGGCGCGCGAAATCGTGGCGCGGTTCCATTCCGCGGAGGCGGCGGAGCGCGCGCAGCGCGATTTCACGACGCGTTTCCAGCAGGGTGGCGTGCCCGACGATCTGATCGAACAAACGGTTGAAATCCCCGCGCCCCGCGCCAGATTGACCGGGATTCTCAAGGACCTGGGCTTCGCTGCCAGCAGCTCCGAGGCGTCGCGGAAAATCCAAGAAGGTGCGGTACGGGTCGACCAGGAAAAGGTCACCAATCATGCCCATGAGCTGCTTGCGGGAAATGCCTACATCGTGTCCGTCGGCAAGCGCTTATTTGCGAAAATTAAGCTCGTAAATATCGACTAATCAGGGGTTTGGGATGTTTCCGCGCGCGTGGCGCGCGCACCTCACCTAATGGACGGGGTCGCCACGGCCCCGTTGAACGTTGCGCGCAGCGCACCAAAAACTTTTGTGACAAGGCGTTGACAGTGCCGAACCCCCGGCTATACTGCGCGCCCTTCCAAGTGAAAGGCGGTTTTCAAGACTTCCCGGTGGTTGACGGGCCTCGAAAGTCGGCTATACTTGAAAGTCTTTCCCCGGACCTTTGTCGTCGCGGGTCATTATTTAAAAATTCGAACAGGTAACTTGTGTGGGGACTCGCGTCATCTGCCTTTAGTGCAATTGATGATGATGAGTTCCAAAACGACCAGTCGTTCATTCGTGCCTCAAAAGCACGTCATGAATGGGTGAGAGTTCTGGATCTCGATTGCTTCAGTGACTAAGTGTTATTAACTGAAGAGTTTGATCCTGGCTCAGATTGAACGCTGGCGGCGTGCCTAACACATGCAAGTCGAGCGGTAACAGGTGTAGCAATACATGCTGACGAGCGGCGAACGGGTGAGTAATGCTTTGGAATCTTCCCAGTAGTGGGGAATAACCANNAAGACCTCGCGCTATTGGATGAGCCAAAGTCGGATTAGCTAGTTGGTGGGGTAATGGCCTACCAAGGCGACAATCCGTAGCTGGTCTGAGAGGACGACCAGCCACACCGGAACTGAGACACGGTCCGGACTCCTACGGGAGGCAGCAGTGGGGAATATTGGACAATGGGGGAAACCCTGATCCAGCGACGCCGCGTGTGTGAAGAAGGCCTGCGGGTTGTAAAGCACTTTTAGTGGGGACAAAAAGCTACGGACTAATACTCTGTGGTCTTGATTTAACCTACAGAAAAAGCACCGGCTAACTCTGTGCCAGCAGCCGCGGTAATACAGAGGGTGCGAGCGTTAATCGGAATTACTGGGCGTAAAGCGCGCGTAGACGGTTTTGTAAGTCAGATGTGAAATCCCTGGGCTCAACCTGGGAACTGCATTTGAGACTGCATGGCTAGAGTATCGAAGAGGGAAGTGGAATTTCCGGTGTAGCGGTGAAATGCGTAGATATCGGAAGGAACACCAGTGGCGAAAGCGACTTCCTGGTCGAATACTGACGTTCATGTGCGAAAGCGTGGGGAGCAAACAGGATTAGATACCCTGGTAGTCCACGCCATAAACGATGACAACTAGATGTTGGGAGGGTCTGCCTCTCGGTGTCGCAGCTAACGCGTTAAGTTGTCCGCCTGGGGAGTACGGCCGCAAGGTTGAAACTCAAAGGAATTGACGGGGACCCGCACAAGCGGTGGAGCATGTGGTTTAATTCGATGCAACGCGAAGAACCTTACCTGGTCTTGACAT